>JAYUOX010000371.1:0-3121 GCA_043760595.1 Cytophagales bacterium | reverse complement strand
AAGCACAAAATGCCTATGGCTACATAGGAATTGCCAAAGTATTGTTAGCTTACAATATGGGAATTGCCACCAGTGCGTGGGAAAATATTCCCGTTTCTCAATCGGACAAAGGTTTGGAAAAAAACTTTGCTCCTTCGTTCGATTCGCAAGAAACGGTTTATGCAAACATCCAGAAAACATTGGACGAAGCCATCGTGGAATTGGCAAAATCTGGTACAAAACCAAGCACAGACGATTTAATTTATGGTGGTGATTTGATAAAGTGGACAAAAACAGCTTTTACGTTAAAAGCCCGTTACGCCATGCACTTAACAAAAAAGGGAGCAACAAAAGCCGCTACGGATGCTTTGGCTGCCATTCAAAAAGGTTTCACAAGCAATGATGATGATTTTCAATTGGGTTATAACAGTAGAAATTTAAGCCCTTGGTATAGTCGTGTGGCATTAGCGAATACCACAGGAAATTTGTCAGTAACGCATTCAAACACGTTGATTAGTGCTATGAGTGCTAATGCAGATCCACGTTTGCCATTTATTGCAACATTGAAAAGAAATCAGACGGTTTATACGGGCGTGACCCCAGGTAGAGCAAGCGGAGGAACTGTTGATTTTGGCATTAATAATTGGCATTCAAGAGTTACCTCGCCCATTGTATTTGCCACATTTGCAGAGGCAAAAGCCCTTGAAGCCGAAGCTCGTTTTATTTTGAATGGTGGAAATTTGACCACTACGGGAAGTACACAAGCGGCTTACGATGCTTATTTGACAATTGCTCAGTCGAACATGGCGAGATTGGGAGTATTGGCGGCTGACATTACAAAATATCAGACCCGAGTCAATGTTGCTGTTACACCTTCAAAACTGACCTTGTCGCTTATTTTAGCTGAAAAATACAAAGCCATGTTTTTGATTGGAGATATTTGGAATGATGTTCGTCGTTATGATTACGCCCAACTTACTCTTCCAGAACAACACAATGTTGAATTAAAAGGACTTTGGATTCAGCGTTTTCGTTATCCAGTATCGGAACAAACCAGAAATTCGGAAGTAACAAAACAAAATTTTAAAGCTCCCACAGATGTAATGTGGGCGTTTAAATAGGAATTATCGCACCCAATCCTAAATCCTTCCCCTTAAAGGGAAAGGATTTACGATGGGGTAACTTAACATTTTAATCATTCTAAAATATGAAAAAATATATAGCAATATTCTTTTTAATAACAACCATGACGAGTTGTTATAAAGAAAATGAGGTTGTACCAGATGTTTTGGTAAGTAAAGGTAAAATTGCCAATATCTCCGTTTTTTGGGCAGGTGCAACCAGACTTACCACCACCGTTACCGTTGATCCAACAAGCCAAGTGCCTGTAACCGTTGAATACATTTCAGAAGAAGCCGTAAAGGAGTTTAGACTTTATTCAAGAAACGGGACTACTGGAACATTTGTACTTTTAAGTACTATTCCTTTTGCTTCGGCAGGTGTTAAATACGATACAAAACTTCGGAATAATGTAGCATCATTTAACGTCACGGCTCCCGCTGGCAAAAATGCAACCACACAATTTGCTGCTGAGGTTGTGACAACCAATGACTTGCTTTCTGCTCAACGGACAGTTACGGTGAAGTCGAAGCCATAATTTTGAATTTGGAAGTAACCCAACTAAGCATTCAAAACGCTTGGTAGGGTTACTAAAATTAACAAATATCTTTCATTAACAAATAATTTTAATCAATTAAACAACCAGTAATTTTTATGAAAAAACTATTACAAAACAAATTAATGTGGCTGTTTTTGTGTGTGGGCATATTTGCTACGCACTTGGGCTGGACACAGGACAGACAGATAACTGGGAAGGTTACTGAATCTGACAAAAGTGGTTTGCCAGGAGCAAGTATTCTGGTGAAAGGTACTACTCGTGGAACGACCACTAATTCAGAAGGATTTTACAAAATTGCTGTAAAAGAAGGAGTTACCCTTGTTTTTAGTTCTTTGGGTTATGAAAAGCAAGAAGTAAAGGTGGGAACTAAAAATGAGATTAACGTTTCTTTGGTTAATTCAAATTCAGAGTTGGAGGAAGTGGTAGTTACTACGGCTTTTGGTTTAGATAAAAAGAAACGTGATTTAGGATATGCTGTTCAAACCGTAAATGGAGATGAAATTGCCGAGACAGGTCGTGAAAATATTTTTAACGCTTTGCAATCTCGGGTAGCGGGTGCAACCGTTAATGCAACTTCGGGTGCACCAGGGGCATCTTCGGCTTTGGTACTTCGTGGGGCTAATTCATTAAGTGGTAATAACTCTCCATTAATCGTTGTGGATGGTTTATCAATCAATAATGGTACGTTCAGTCAAGGGGCTACGGCTTCTGGAAGTTCTAATCGTGATAATGATTTTTCTAATCGTTTATCAGATATTAATCCTAATGACATCGAAAGTATTACGGTTTTGAAAGGTCCAGAAGCAACTGCCCTTTACGGTATTGATGCAGGTTCGGGAGCAATTATCATCAAAACAAAAAAAGGACAAGCGGGTAAACCAAAAATTTCTTACTCAAATTTTTTCAGAATAGATCAGACTTACCTCTTCCCAGAACCAACTCAAAACGTTTATGGAACGGGTAGTTTAGGATTTCCTTCTCAAACTCGTCTAATGTTTGGACCTAAACTTGAAGAAAGTACGCCTACTTATGATAATATAGGTAATTTTTATCAAGATGCCCTTACGCAACAGCATAATATAGGTATTAACGGAGGTAAAGGTCGATTTACTTATAGAGTTTCAGGTTCAACGGTTAATCAAGACGGAACAGTTCCAAATACTGGATATGACCGCCAGAATGTACGTGGAACGCTGACTTACAGTTCCCTCAATAAGAAATTAACTGTTTCGGGTACTGGTGCTTATTCTTATGCTTACAACCAAAAAGCAATACGTGGTGGACTTGGCTTTTTAGCGGGACTTTACTATTGGCCTACAACAGATGATGCTCGTAATTATGAAAAAAGTGACGGTTCTCGTCGTAGATTTTTTGATAATGAAGGCTTTGGAGAACCTGACAGTCCTTATTGGTCAGTAAATAAAAATAAAAGTGAAGACTATACATACAGACGTAATTATAATT
>JAYUOX010000370.1:0-3147 GCA_043760595.1 Cytophagales bacterium | reverse complement strand
AACCGTCTGTATCAAATTCAATATCTGACAAAATTGGTTGTGGATAAGTTTGAGCTCTATCCACATTAACCTGAGAATAACCGCTAACCCAAGGTCTCCAAGTAGCGTAACTATTCGTAGCACTATTAGACAAACCTCTATCAAAATTTAAAGGAAACTGAGTCAGAGCTGTTGTGAAAGTACTTCCGTTTAATTCATAAACAGTAGCTTTTAAATTTGCCGAACTCAATGTTGAAGCATCAAAGCCAGCCTGACCGTATAATGCTCCAACAGCACCTGGTTGTGAACTTTGGGCAGTACAGATTACGCCCACATATAATTTACCTCTATAAAACTTCAAACCAAAAGGAGCGTATTCACTCGCAACAGCACAAGCTGGATTTGGGACTAAATATGAAGTAATTAAAGTTGGAGACGTAGGATTGCTTACATTAAGAACATAAATCTTTTTGTCAAATAAGTTTGTGATGTATAATGTGTTGCCATCCGTTGATAAATCACAGTCTCCGAAAGACATTTTTCCTACTGCATCAAAAACGGCATTACCTCCGTCATCGGCAGGTTCTGTTTTGTTAGCCGCAAAATTACGAGCTGGTTGTGTTCCTGCATTGATTCCCAAAACTGCCTGTAGGTCAATTCCTGTAATGGTATAACCCGTTCCATTATTATCCGCATTTTGAATAATATATAAACCTGCAATTCCTTTGGGTCCAAAACCTGAGTGACGTTTCATAAACGCCGTTGTGAATAAGGTCTTGTTGTACTTGTTATAAGCCACACCCCAAACTGAACCAATCGTACTATATTTCGACATGATGAAAGGTTCGTTACCTGCCGTAGCCTTATCACCATTTTTATTATAAGGAAAAGAAACCAAAGCATCTTCGGTTATTGCATCTGTACCTGAGTATGAACCATTCATGTAACATGGAACAGCTACCTTTGGTTGAACACCCGCCTTCGCACAAAAATCGTCAGGATGATTGACACCAAAATTAATGGCACAACCTACTGACGAACTCAAAGTTACAAACTGTACACTCGTGCCACTCGTTGAACCGTCTGGACCCGAAACATATCCAGCAGGTAACGTTGAAAATTCCACACGCACACTTCCAGATAGCCCCGTAATTGAGTACGTTCCGTTGACAGCAGTTGTTGTTGTTCCAACTTGGGCATTCGCACTATTGAATGCTTTGACGGTAACACCCGCCAAACCAATTTCGTTGGTATTGTCTTTTACTCCGTTCAAGTTAAAATCCCTAAACACCGTTCCAGCCACAGACGTACCCGTACATTGGGCATCTGCCACTTGGGCGTTCAGAACAAATAAAGCAACGAAAACACCGATAAGGCTTCTACTTGTGATAGAAACCTTACCAATATTTGGGTAAACCCTACTGCCCGTAATCCTATCTAAATAATCACGATATTTCTCTGGATTACTGAAGCCCAGACGTATGGACGAAATTCGCCCTCCGACTGACTTTAATAAGCCCGAAAAAATACCATAAAATCCCCACAAAAAATTTCTCGCAGAAATATTCTTAAAAAAATTGGTACGGTTGTTGCGGACACTGTCCACTTCCGATTTTTTTGCAGCTACTACCTGCGATGAATTGGAAACTACGCTCTCATAAAATGAAAGCAAAGCAGCAGTAAAGTTTTTCATATTAGAAACTTTATTGATTTTTATTGGGCGGATTGTTGGTAATTATCTTTAATTAATCACAAAAAATGATTAACATAAATTCGTTTCAAAAACTCAAAAACGTAGTCATAACGTACCGTGAGGGCATAGTAATAACATGAACAATGAAAATCAAAAATTTTCAAAGCAGACATGGAATACCCTGACGCTCAGGATAGCGGATACAGTTGTTTAAGTTGTGTTGCAAGGAATTAAGCTTGAATAGTCGATTGTGGCGGTGACCATTCATAATGCCCTTAATCTGAGTATAAGATTGAAAATGGAAGTAAGGAAACTTCACGATGTGTCCAGAATAGTAATTCTCTCTTGTTTTTCAGTAAAAAAAGCGTGAAAAACACGAAATCCATTTAACTCACAAGGGCGGTGAATCGAATGGTAAAACCTACCTTAGCATTTCATTTGGCGGAAATACTGAAAATGGCGAAATTTTAAGTTTTAACTACTTGGCTTTTAAATTAGGGAATTTGGCTCTACGCTGTCTTTATCTCTAAGGCGAAAAAATGGATAAATGATGAAACGTACTCCGAGTTGATTCCACAAATGAAATACTTTATTTATAATAAACAAAACATTTCAAGGTAATTTTTTAGGCTAATTATTAATCGGCGTTGATATAACAATTACACAAGAAATAGTGCCAAAATCATGCCAAAAATTGCATTCAAGGGGTTTTTATTTTTTTGAAATAATTTTTGGTGTTATTTTTGCACTCATTTAAACAACTAAAAACCAACGGTTTATCATCAGAAAATGCAGGCAAAAATACTTGAAAAAAGTTTATTTTATTTTCTGATGGCTTACGATGAATTAGAAAAGATGTAAATTTAATTTGAGACAAGAACCTCACCCGAGCGTCGGTCGCCCCGACCCCTCTCCGATGGAGAGGGGAGTATTCGTCCGTTTTCTCCCCTCTCCATCGGAGAGGGGTCGGGGGTGAGGTTTTAAAATCCCCCATAAAAAATGCAAATAAAACCCATATATTACACAATCCTATTCTCATTCTTTCTGAATGTACAAAACAGTTTTGCCCAAAAACCAAAGAATCCCGCTGAGTTTGATGCTAGTATTCCCAAACAATACACTCGGCTGATTAATACGCTGATAATGAAATCGGGGATTTCGCCTACGAGTGCTGCCCGCATACATGGGTACGTGGGGCTGAGTTTGTACGAATCCATCAATTTGGGGTCGCCTACTTATCAGTCAATGGCAAAACAACTCAACGGATTTGAGGCTCCTCCCGCTCCTACCCTACCGCTTTTGTGGGATGTGGTGGCTGACGAAACCATGCACGCTGTTTCGGATAGTTTATTTTCGTATCTATATAATACGCTTGGTAATTACAATTATATCCGAAAATCCTTGGATACCTTACAGTTACGGAATAAAACTTCCTTTAAAAATCGCTATAAAAACCCCAAATTAATGGAAGAATC
>JAYUOX010000369.1:0-3149 GCA_043760595.1 Cytophagales bacterium | reverse complement strand
GTGATGTTTGAGCCTTTATCGAAAGAGAATCTTAGACAAATTGTTCAAATCCAATTCCGTCAAATCAAAGACCGTTTGAAAGAGCAAGGCATTTTGTTGGAAGCCTCTGAAGAATCCCTCATGCACATTGCCGAAGAAGGCTACGAACCAACCATGGGAGCAAGACCTTTGAAACGAGTGATGCAAAAACGGATTTTGAATGAATTATCGAAGCAAATTTTGGGTAATTATATCACCAAAGATTCAGTTGTGATGATGGAGTTAGGCAATGATGGGAATTTGAAGTTTGAAAACGTTCTGACGAGTGTTGAATAATAAGAATTACCGTTAAATAAGAAATATGATAATTTTATACAGCCAATCTGGAAACGGATTGGCTTTTTTATTACATTTAGTTTAATATTTATTTACTGCTTAAAAATTTTCAAATTATGAATCTTTCTTCACATTTCACACTCCAAGAAATGGAACGCAGTCAGACTGCCGTTCGTCATGGAATTTCTAACATTGCGGGCGTTCAAGAAATCAATGCTCTTACTGATTTGTGCGTAAATATCTTAGAGCCATTGAGAACCTTAGTTGGTAAATCCATCAATATTCAATCGGGTTTCAGAAATCCAACGGTTAATTCACTCGTGGGTGGTTCCGTTACGAGTCAACATAAAAAAGGACAAGCCGCAGACATCAATGTAGAAGGTCTGACACCTTCAGAATTATTTGATTTGATTAGAAACTCAACCTTACCCTACGACCAATTGATTGACGAATTCAGTTCATGGGTTCATGTATCATACAAAGCTAATCCACGACGTCAGGCAATGTTGGCTCGAAAGGATGGGCAGAACAAAACGGTTTATACTAATTTATAAATACTAAAAAATTAAAGTTTAATTTTTATTTTTTAGTGTTGAATATTTTAATTGACCGAATAATAAGATTTTTGGTTGGTTTTGATGTGTTTCTTATTTTTAGTTAAAAATATTAATTAGGTTTGATTCACAATTTAATTAACAATTAATTATGGATGTAGCATATTATATTATTGCTGGAATTATTGTATTTTCAGCCATTTACGTTTCTTTAAATACAGGAATATTAAAGGATGTTACTATTAAAACTCCAAACGATATTCCAATCAAAACGTATAGTTTCGCCCGTACACAAGGGCTTTGGTGGACAACTATAATTGCAGCTTGTTTTGTTATTGCGTTTGGGGCAAATCATGAAACAGTAGTAAATCTTAATTCCACTTGTTTGATATTATTAGGCATTGGAGTTGGTACAACTACTGTTGGAAAAGTAATTGACAATTATGATTTAAAAGCGGGTTTTGTTAGGTATCAAGACAAGAAAAAAACTGATAATTTCTTTACGGATATTCTTTCTGATGGTGCTGGAATATCTGTTCATCGCTATCAGTCATTGCTATTTAATTTGATTTTCACTGTGGTTTTTTTGGTAGAATTTTTTAAGAAAATGTCTGACTTTCCTGTCTTTGAACCAGCAACGCTTGGGCTTTTAGGATTAAGTTCTTCGGTTTATTTAGGAACGAAGGCAACGGAGAATCGAGCTACTGCGGAAGAAACTCAAAAAATAACACTGAAGAAAAATATTGATGATAGTGCTGATTTTGCATCGGAGGCTTTGCTGAATGTTACAACCAGTCCAATTCAATAACAACAACACTTAACTCTTAAATTATCATTAGACATGGCAAATCAAATAACTTTTGATTCAACAAAAAGCGATTTAGGAATTATTCTAAATTTTAAAGGGGTTATGAAATTGGGATATGCAGTTGGACTAACCAGCGATGGCATTACGTGGATTTGGCAAACCAAAGGGCAAAACTCCACGGATCAAGCATTGGATATTGTAAAAATTAACATTCCTCAACCTTTAAGTACACTTAGTGGAAAGTTTTTATCTTTTCAATTTGTTTATCAAGGACTTGATACAAACTTGACCAATTATTCGATAAGTGTAAGTTTTTCTCAGGAAGGAAATCAAATTGGAAATCCGTTTATTTTACCGACAGATGGAGGAAAATTAACTGGACAAAAGCAAAGAGCTTCATTGATTGTAAAATTGATATAAAAATATTAGCATGAAAAAGATATTTCTAATTATGGGGATTTTATCTGTTGGCGTTTTTTCATTAAAAGCTCAGGATGATAAAAAAAACATCCCTTTCGACAAAATTAAAATAAATTTTGCCGTCCCAGACCTGCCAGCTTTTAAAGCATTAGGCACTGAACCGAGTAATTTACTTAGACCATCTTCTCCCGAGGCATTAAGTTTGATACTACCCCAGTTTATAAAAAGTGGTCAAGCCGTTTTACCTAAGTCCTTTGCCTTTGAAGCTGCCCCCTATTATTTAGCTCATCAAAAAGATACTTTAACGTTAGGTAAGTTTTTAAATAGTAAAGTATGGGAAAGTTTTAGGATTTCAGTGGGTACTTCGTCAGATTCTACCAAAAAGGAGCCTGATGCCTTAAAATTGGGTGTTGGCATTAGATTTTCATTGTTAAATTCTGGTGATTTAAAATATGATAAAGAATATCTTAATAAAATGGGAAATATTTTTGCGGACGAAGCTGCCAAAAGTATGATATACCTTTCTGAATTTTTAAAAAATAATAACATAAATATTGATACGCTTAATAATAATCCTGCTTGGAAAGATAAAAGTGATAAATATGTAGATGATAAAATTAACGAAACAAAAGATACTGAAAAAGCCCTAAAAAAGCTAAAAGAAGATTACAAAAAGAAAAACTGGAACGCTGAAAAACTTGATATTGCTTTTGCCCTAGTAACTCGCTCGCCAGACCAATTTACTTCAAATCTTAAATTCAATAAATTTTCAACATGGCTTACGTACGCCAAACCTTGTAAAGATTGGGGACAATTATTAATTGGAGGTAATTTCTCAAACGCTACGATATTTAGCGATAAAGAAAAGAAAGATATAAACTTTAATGAAGTTAGTATTAGTTCTCGCTTATACGTTGGTTCAAACAATGTAAAAGGATTTATAGAAGGTCAATATTCGTACAAAGGCTTTGATAAATCTAATAATGGGTTTATTTATATAGGAGGTGAGACAGCCATATATAATGGTATTTGGATTCATTTTTATGGAGGTT
>JAYUOX010000368.1:0-8964 GCA_043760595.1 Cytophagales bacterium | reverse complement strand
GGAGGAGGTTCATGTAATATTTCATGGTACAAATTTTATTCTATCGTTAAAATCTCCGCTTCTTTTCCTCTGAAACTAAATTTTTCTCCAACCATTTTCCCCATCAATAATGCTCCAATGGGTGATTGCGGAGAAATAATCATGATAGGTTTTTCATCAATCTTTATATTACCAATACTGACAGAAAGGAAAAAATCACCCATTGTTGTCTGTAAAAATGCTCCCAAAGCTCCTTTTTTATATATAAGTAACTCGTTGATTCTTTCTACTAACTTTCGTTCTTCCAACGTTTGCTGATACATACGAGCGTGCATATCACGGTCGAGTTGCCCCATTGCCCGTGAGGTTTCGTATTTGTCTCCAGCGGATGATTTAGATTCCCCATTGGCAGATTCTTGAGCAGCATTCATGGCATCCAAAGAAGTTTGCATTCGTTGGTCTAAATAGGTTTTTACGTATGTGAGGATGGTTGATTTCATCTAATTTATTGGTGAGTTGTGATTTAGTGAGCGGTCCGCCGCTGCGGTTGTGATTTTCGGAAACTCAAAACAAAGAACTCAGAACTATAACGTTTCACGACGTATCATATAAAAAGGGTTCTTCACTTTTATTTTCTTATTGTCTAATAACAAAGCCGCAGCCGTTCTGCCCATGGTTTCAAAGTCGGTTGTAATGACGGTAATTCCTAATAATTCCTTTAAAGTTGTTTCATTAAAAGAGATAATTCCGATGTCTTTTCCAACGGTAAAACTGGACATTCGGGTTTTCTTCACTAATTCCGCTAAATCGGTTTCTTCCACTACCACATATACTGTTTGAGCTTGTAAAATCTCATTCTCAACGCTCTCTTTTATCACAAATTCTTTCTGAGAATTAACGCAAAAGTACCGTACGCCACGGACGATTTCGATAGGATAATTACCATCACTTGGGAAAACAAGAACCACTCTTTGATATTTTGCCATTAAATCATTGGCATCTTCCAAAGCCTCTGCAACATCTCTTTCAAAATCTTGATAAACCGTTAAACATTCTTGCTTGAAATCGGGTAAATCTTTATCCAAAATTACTAATTCATCTTTCGGTATTTTTTCTAATACTTTGATAGCTAAATGTTTATCTTCCTCTGGAAAGAAATGAGGCATCACAACGTAATAATTATACTTCCCCAAATTTTTATCAATAATCTCCTCAAAAAGTCGGGCATTGTAGTGATGAATTTGTAAATCCACCGAAGCTTTATCCCCCAAAACCTTCAAAAAAGCGTAGTAGATCATCTTTTTATAAGAACTCAATTTATTGAAAATCAAGAGAATCCGCATCTTCCGACTTTCACCACTATTGACGTAATATCCCTTCCCTTGCACGGACGTAATGAAGCCCCTTTCTCGTAATTCACGGTAGGCTTTTTCTACGGTATCACGAGCCAAATAATACTCTTCACTAAGTTCAGAAATGGACGGTAATTGCTCGTTTTTCTTCAAAACATTTCGTTCAATATCCGTCATTACCGACTCAATAATCTGTTTGTATTTTGGCGTTTTATCGTTGGGATTTAGTTTTAATTTATACATAAAATTTATTAGTCTTTATAAACACGGAAGTCGTCCTTCAAAAGGACGACTTCCATAAATTTTTATTTTTTTCTAATAACATTCTCACTCTGCCATACTGTCAGCATTAACATTATACCCCAACGATTTGGCATACGATTTTAATTTTTCTTTCAACAGCATTCTCGCACGGTGCAAGCGTGACCTCACCGTTCCGATGGGTATATCAAGAATTTTTGCCATTTCCTCGTAGGTGAAACCTTCCACATCGCAGAGGATAATTACCGTCCTAAAATCTACTGGTAAGGAGTTGAGAGCATTCGCAATTTCATCGCCTATCAAATCTTGAACTGTCTCGGCTCTTAAATCAACGGTTTGATTAGTTTCTGCATCCTCTTCGGAGTTGTAAGTTGTCTCTACATCTTGATAATCAACTTTGGCTGGTTCTTTGGATTTCTTTCTAAAATCGTTAATAAAGCTATTTTTCAAGATTCGGAACAACCATGCTTTGGCGTTTGTCCCTTGCGAGAAAGAGTTTATAAATCGAAATGCTTTGAGATAAGTATCTTGCACAAGGTCATTTGCATCGTCTTCATCGTTGGTCAGACGGAAGGCAAAGTTGTACATAGAGTCTATATGAGGCATAAATTCTTTCTCGAAAACACGGTGTTTTTCAAGGTCAGAATAGGTTTGAGTTACTTGGATTTCTTCTTGTTCTTCCATCTTGCTGCTGAGTATCTTCAGTAAAAATAAAACATCATAGCTGAATTACAAAGAAACCTTTGAGAATACCAATGTATGTTTCAAATTAATATACAAACAAACAACTTGCCAAGCATTTTTTAGGTCTTTTTCCTGACAAAAAGGCATAATTATTTTCCCTTCAATAATCCCCCAAAATCATCGACAAATACAGTCAATAAAACCCCAGAATTAGAGTCTATATTACTTTTGGTAGCATTATTAAACTTGAAGATAGTCTGATTAATATATCCTGCCTCAACTCTATAATGACCATCAAATTTATAGCCCAAACCCAAGAAAATTCGGTTTTGGTCAAGGAGGTTGGTGTTGTTTACTTTTTCGCCAATGCCTACAAAAATCTCATCCCAATTGGCTGAATAGATGGTTTTGGGCTGCATTTTTTCAGAATTTAAGAAAATATTAGCTCTCAATAAATATCTTGCTCGTCCTCTGGTATTATCCGAAAAGCCTTCATATCCGCCGCCGCCCGTGAAGGAATTAATATTTTCAGTTTCTGTAAATGCTTTACCCAAAAAACGAAACTCGTATCTAAAACGATGTTGTAATGAGACTCGCCCGATGGTTTGAAACATCGTAATTTGTGGTGTAATTCTATATTCAGGGGCAAAACTTCCCAACTTTCCACTCGGATAATTCCAAGCCCCAAACCATGCGATTGGAGATAATGAAAACCGCACATTTGGATTCAGTTGATAATAAATCCAAGGGCGAACAAAATGCGTTTGAAGATGAGCAAATGGACTCGAATTTCTATCAATCGCTTGATTATCAGGGTCTGATAATCTTCGGTTTTGGTATTCAATTTCGTAATTAAGTTTGCCATTTTTAGTTAATTTCCCATTCAAAAAATTCATTGACCAGAAGACGTTGTTGTGGATGTATTCTCTTGGAGATTGGGAAAAGGTTTGATTCAAAGTGGATAAAATCAAGAATATTATTAGGGTTTTCTTTATCATAATTTTTTAAATTTTTCTCAAAATAAAAACGATACTATTGATTTTAAGTAGCAAAATACTTTCTGACAGTCAAACTTTAAATTCAGACCAATGATGACACGGATTAGACGGATTTTTATTGACTTATCCGTGAAAATCAGTCTAATCCGTGTCATCAGTGGTCTAATAATATCTGCGACTATTCCGAATAAAAAATCCCTACAAAGCTATTAAACTTCGTAGGGATTTTTATGATTTTAAGCTAATTATTAGAAATTAAACTGAGCCTGCAACCTCAATAAATTCCCCGTTTGGTTATTCACAGGTATTGCCGCATCCTCATAAGTTCTGTCCGAAATGGTGTAAATGGCGGTTAATTCAAAAAACTCTTTCAATTGCCACTCTGCACCAATTTCTAAATCTTTCACGATATATCTACGGGCATCTATTTCGTGTTTTTTCCCTCCGTTGTAGTATTGATATTTCACAAAAGGAGTAATGTGATTTTCACCCACTTTCTGTCTGTACATTATTTGAGCATACCCACCATTTAAGTCTTTCATTTCCGTTTTCATGGTAGTAGGGTTAAATTCTGGACCTTCACCTACGTTGTATTCTGCCTGAAAACCAAAGGGTTGTGGATAAATTACTAACGTTCCAGCAATTCTTCTGTCTATAAATTGGGTTTCGGTTGCTTTGTTTTTAGTGGCTGTTTTTTCGATAACAAACTTGCCTGTATATGCTTGAACACCCGCCTCAATGATTTGCCCTGACTTCGTTTTGAAAGGATAAGTAATTCTTGAAACAATGTGTGGTTCGTTATTCAATTCGGCTTTATTGGCATTTTGACCGTTGTATGCACCAAAGGCAAATACTCCATAATCGCCACTACCTTTTAATCCTGAGCTTACTAAATACTTGAATCTTTCACGGATTTCAGCAGGTGCGTAGTAGAAAAATACGCCCAAATCACGCTCATTTGACACGGGGCTATTGATGGGGTCAGAACGGTCAAGAGCCAAACGGTTTTGAGACGATTGCATATTCTCGAAACCATAAGGAACTTTACTTTGTCCAAAACGTAAACGATATTCCTTTTTAGCATCAAGAGCCAAGTCAAAATACGCATCTCGAACTTGAAAACTGTGTTGGAATGAATTACTCACGTTTGAAGCAAAATCTGGTTGAATGTAAATGTACAAACGCTCAGAGACATCTCCCGAAAATACTAAACGCCCACGACGGATAAAAAACCCACCATTTTCGCCCCAAGATCTATCGCATTGTTCGCATTTGAGTTTTTCGTTAGTTTCTAATAAACGATTGTAACGGATTTGGGCATAACCTCTCAGCGAGATTTTATCATACCATTTTTTGGGAGAATGAACCTCTTTTTTCTCTTCTTTTTTAGATTCTGTAACAACAGTAGCTGTTGGAGTTGGAGGAGTTGTGCTTTGGCAAAAAGCGGTTGTACTAACGACACAAGCGGTCATTAGAACCATAAGTCCTTTAAAAGTTTTCATTAAATACTGGATTTTCTATATTGGTAGTTGGTACTGTAATTAGTATTAAGTCCTAAGTATCAAGTATTAAGAAAATTACTTCGAGTAAAAACTTAATACCTAATACTTAGGACTTTGTACATTTATCCGAGAATTGTACGGAAAATATAAAATAAAGTAGCTGATAATAAGATAGTTACGGGCAAGGTCAATACCCAAGCCATCACGATATTTTTAACCGTTCCGCCTTGTAAATTCTTGATACCTTTCGATGCCACCATCGACCCCGCAATACCCGAAGACAATACGTGCGTAGTAGAAACAGGCCATTTATAAGCCGTAGCCAAACCGATGGTGATAGAAGCAACCAACTCAGCCGAAGCACCCTGTGCATACGTAAGGTGTTGTTTTCCAATTTTCTCACCCACCGTTACCACAATACGTTTCCAACCAATCATCGTTCCTAAACCTAATGACAGAGCAATCATCCACAATACCCAGTCAGGAGCAAAATCTGTTAGTGAAGCCAAACCGCTACTTGAACTCCCAAAAGTAAAGAATGGAGGCTTTTTACCAGCCGTAGCATTTTTTAGGGCTTTTTTGTCATCAGCACTTAAAGTTACAGATTCACTTTCCATCAATTTCTTTGAATGTTTGATAATATTCAAAGCATCTTTACGAATTTCCAATTTAGTCTCAGTCGTTAAGTTCTTGGCATTCAATGCTTTATCGGTAAAAATTCCATTCAAACTCTTCACGCCTTTTAATACCTTCGCATAACTTTCCTTTTCAGATGAAGACAATTTATTCGTATCTATTTTAGTTACAATTGATTGAGTAATTGCAACTTCACTTTGTAATTTAAAAGGATCAACTCTTGTGTCAATCGCAAAATAACTTGGTAAGAATGCAATCAAAACCAACATCACCAAACCAATTCCTTTTTGTCCATCGTTACGTCCGTGAAAAAAACTTACCATCGTACAAGTCATAACCAAAATAGCACGAACCCACACTGGCGGAGGCGTATCTTTCTTTGGCTCTTTAAAAATCTCTTTATTGGCAATTGACTTTTTCAAAATGTACATGAATACAATCGCAACCGCAAAACCGAATAATGGAGAAAGTAACAATGCTTGACCTATTTCCATTGCCTTGTCCCAGTTTACGGTTGATAAGCCTTTATTATTTTCAGGTAAAAGAGCATAGCCAACACCAATACCGATAATTGAACCAATCAAAGTGTGAGAAGAAGATGCTGGAATACCAAAATACCAAGTTCCTAAGTTCCAGATAATGGCTGATAATAACATCGCAAAAGCAAGAGCCATTGCGTGATAAACATTGGGGTCAATCAGTAGTTCGGTGGGTAACAGTCCAATAATTGACATCGTAACACCCACGCCACCCGTAAGCAAGCCCAAAAAATTCATAAAACCCGACCAAACTACTGCCTGTGTAGGTTTCAAGGAATTAGTGTAGATAACAGTAGCAACGGCATTGGCTGTATCGTGAAATCCGTTCACGAATTCAAAGGCACACGCCAAAAATAAACATAAGAAGAGGAGGATAAACAGAGTTGTGTCGAGTCCGAACATTGTGGTTTTTGATTTGGAAATTTGAAAATTACTAATTTGAAAATTGATAGAACTAATTTATTCAAATCTTCAAATTACCAAATTTTCAAATTAATTAGTTTCATATTGGTATTTGGCACAAAGGTATGAACTCAATGTTTTTCTAATGTTACGGAATTGTTAAATTTCGTTATTTTGAGAATAAACCACCAAATCTATACTTTTAGTGATATTTTTTTGATAAAATGTGTGATTTGTCATCCCGAAGAATGAGGGAACTGTTGGTATTCTCTCTGAATAAGATTGAAGATATAAAATAACAGTTCCCTCCGTTGTGGGGATGACATACTGCAAAACACAAAAAGAGCCTTCCAAGATAATTGGAAGGCTCTTTACTTATAATCCTATTTCTAACACCTAACCCCTAACACCTATTTCACAAACTCGTAATCAACACATCAAAATCCTCTTCTTTCTCAAATACTCCTCTTCGTCGATACTGATTTACTTCCAAAATCTTAATGAAATATTCGGGAGGATAATACCCTTTTAATCGTCCCAAAACCTTTCCGTTATAATCCAGAAATAGCGTTGTTGGAAATTGAGTAGAATTATATTTATCCGAAATTTCTAAACCCTCAGCCGTTCCGACATCTACTTTGTAGGCAAAATAACGTAAGCTAATGATAGAAGCAACCAATTCATCGGAATAGGTATCTTCGTTCATCTTTTTGCAAGGTCCACACCAAGTGGCTGTAAAATCTAAAATTATGGGTTTCTTCAGGCGTTTTGCCTCTTGAAACAAATCCTGATATTTACCACTAAAAAACGAAGCCGAAACAATGTTATCTTGAGCTTGGGTTTTTAGGGCAATCAACCAAAATAAGAATATAAAAACTGTCTTTATCATACAAATTCCATGAGGTAGTTTAATTCTCAAAACTGAGCAAAAATCAAGCCATTTATCTTTTTTCTGGTAAAAATTCCTAAGAAATACTGTAGCTCGAAGTGGTACTTCGAGAATCGCATTACAACGTCTCGAAGTACCACTTTCTAAGAAATACTGTAGCTAAAAAAGCAACCCTCTTGTACAAACAAAAAGCCCCGAGAAAAATTTTCTCGGGGCTTTTTGTTATTTTAAACTTCAAAGTCTTAGTTCATTACGCCTAATGCTTTCAAAGTTTCGATACTTCTGTAATTACCAGTTGCCAAGTTATTATCTTTTTGGAATTGTAAAATAGCAGCCTTAGTTCTTGTTCCGATGATGTCATCAATTGGACCTGGCTCGTATCCTTTCGCTTTCAACGCTCTCTGGATTTGGATAATCATGGCAGTTGTCAAATTCTGCTCACAAAGGATTTCTTGCCAATCAGCATAAGAATTTCCAGTTGTTTGTGCAGTGGTTGTATAAGAACCGTATTCCGCAGGAATCGTTGTCTCAGTAGTTCTTGCCGCAGATTTAGTAACTGTCTTAGAGATAGTTCTGTATTCAGCAGGAATTTCAACTTCACGAGTTTGAGCAGCACTTCCAACAACCTGACGTGTACGAGTTCCGTACTGAGCAGGAGTGTCGATAACTCTTGTCGTTGCAGGAGATACCAATACCGACTTAGAACGAGTAGCATATTGAGCAGGAACATCAATCTCACGAGTTGAAGCCGCACCAGCAACCACTTGCTTCGTTACAGTTTGGTAACATGAAGCACCACCAGCCAAACGACCAGCGCCTGAACCGTCTCCGTTTCCACCACCGTCGCCAGGAGCAACACATGGAGTAGGAACGTCTAATAAACGTACAGTTGCAGGAGATACTACTACTGATTTAGTACGAGTTGCATATTGTGCAGCGATTGGTTGCTCTCTTACTTCAGCATCTTTTACCAAAACTTGCTTTGTAATTGTAGCATATTCAGCAGCTACTGCAGTCTCACGAGACGAAGCAGCTCTTGCCAATACAGTTCTTGTGATAGTTCTGTATTCAGCAGGAATTTCTCTTTCTGTAACACGTGCAGCTTGATCAACAACTTCACGAGTGATAGTCTCATACTGAGCAGCTATTTGAGTTGCAGAAGCAAATGCAGCGTTTCCGCCACCACCGTTTCCACCTGTTGGCTCTACTACTACTTGCTTAGTGAAAGTAGTATATTCCGCAGGAATTTCAACTTCACGAGTCGAAGCTGGTCTATCAACAACTTGCTTAGAAATTGTTTGATATTGAGCAGGAGTTGATTGCTCTCTTGTTCCAGCAGGAACTTTTAATACTTGCTTTGTGATTGTTTTGTATTCAGCAGGAACTGTTACATAACAAAGAACACGACAATCATCTGGATTTGCAGACAAACAACCTGGATCAAGTTTACCTTTCTCGTATTTGGTATATTCATCACGGATTTTGATTCTTTCCGTCATGGTCTCATACACAGGAGGAGTTGTTACCAAAGTAGTTGTTGCATCTTTCAATAACATTTGCTCAGTTACGGTCTTATAAGTAGCAGGTACAACTTCTAAACGCTTAGAAGCTTCTTTTACTAATACTTGCTCTGACATTGACTTGTAGCCAAACTGTTGAGCCGCCAAAGTAGAAGATGCTTCTTTTACTAAACGTTGCTCAGTTACTCTCTTGAAAGTACCT
>JAYUOX010000367.1:0-3152 GCA_043760595.1 Cytophagales bacterium | reverse complement strand
CTTTCAAAAACAAGGCAGTTTTTATGCTCATGCTTTTTGTGGGAGGATTGTTGCTTTATGCCGCTTTTTCGGGTTGGTCGAACTTTAAAATTCAGAATGAAATCCGTTCAAAATATCAGGAACAATCGCACAAAGATTGGTTGAGTAATCCTGATAAACACCCGCACCGCATGGCACACTACGGGAATTTTGCGTTCCGACCAAAGTCCGCTTTGAGTGCTTTTGATTTTGGCATGGAAAGCTACTTTGGGAATGTCATTTATTTAGAAGCTCATAAGCAAAACACCGTTAACTTCTCAGAGGCAGGATTTTCAACGGGAATGTTGCGTTTTGGCGAAATAAGTATCGCCATGATTTTACAGATTTTACTGCCTTTGCTCATTTTCTTTTTAGGGTTTGGAAGTATTGCTTCCGAAAGAGAAAATGGCACCTTGAAAATACTTTTGAGTCAAGGATTAAGCTGGAAGCAATTGATTTTGGGCAAAAGTTTGGGCATCATTGGCGTTGTTATGACCCTCTTTATTCCTGTTGTAATAACCCTTATTTTGTTGTGGTTAATCTTACAAAACGGCAACATCAACCTTGACGAAACCCTACGATTGTTACTTATTATTTTAAGTTATTTTGTGTATTTGGTAATATTTTGCGTGATAGCGGTTTTGATTTCTGCCATCAGTAAATCCACAAAAACTGCCCTCACGTCCTTAATTGGCATTTGGTTGTTGCTTACCATTGTGCTTCCGAGGGCTTCACAAGCGTTAGGTTCATATATTTATACGGCTCCCTCGAAGATGCAATTCAACGCTGAAATCGAAAAGGATATTTTGAAAGTGGGCGATAGCCATAATCCAAATGACCCTTATTTCAAGACCTTAAAAGACTCATTATTAACGGTTTACAAAGTCGATTCTGTACAGAAATCACCTTTAAACTACGGTGGTTTTCAGATGAAAGAAGGTGAAAAAATTAGTGCTACTATTTACAATCAGCATTTTGATAAATTACTTACGGTTTATAAAGATCAAAACAGTTTTTCAAAAGTTTTGGCGTTTTTGAACCCCTTTCTGGCAATCAAAAATTTGTCGATGGCGTTGTCAGGAACTGACTATAAGTCGTATATCAATTTTCAGCAACAAGCCGAAGAATCTCGCTACGAAATGGCTCAAAAACTGAACGATTTACAAATAAAATACATCAGTAATAAAGCAAAAACTTCGGCTGGGAAAGCTAATATTATTGATAAAAATTATTGGGCAGATTTAGGCGATTTTCATTATAAACCCACGGGAATTATTGGCGTTTTCAAGCATGAATTTATCTCAATCATAGCCCTATTTTTTTGGATAGGAATATTAATTATTGCCATTAAATTTTCCTCAAAAAACCTAAAAGCAATATGATACAATTAGCGTATAAAAACTTCCTTCGTTCAAAAAGCGTAAAAATTGGCTTATCTTTTTTGCTTATTGCTGGAATTATTAGTCTGTTTGTGGGCAAACAGTTTATTGAAAAACAGAAACAAAGCGTACTCGAAACCGCCCAATATCAGAGGGACCTTATTACAAAAAACGTCAAATTTCATGACAAAGAAATGGGACTTTTATTGTATTATTTAAAGTTTTCATTGGTAAATAATACACTTCCAATCAACGCACTTTCCATCGGTCAGCGAGATGTAAATCCATCTATTCAAAGTCTTACTATCAGGGGTTTAGAAGCTCAAAAATACGATGCTGATTTGAATAATCCTCATAATCTTTTATTGGGAAATCTTGATTTTAGTTTTGTGTTAATTTTCTTATTTCCACTGTTAATTATTGCCTTTACTTACAATATTATTTCGGAAAAAAAAGAAAGTGGTACTTGGAAAATAGTCCAAATTCAAGCAAAAAAGCCTTTTTTATTTATTGTTCAACTGTTATCTATTAGACTATTGTTAATTATTGGCGTGTTATTTTTTATCCTTTTATTAGCTATTCCATTATTAGAAATCCCGTTTGATTCATCTTTTTTTGCTTTATTTGGGCTTTCAATCCTGTATATTTTCTTTTGGTTTGGGGTTTGTTTTTGGGTATCTTCTTTGAATAAAAATTCCAACTTTAATGCCGTATTTTTATTATCAATTTGGCTCATTTTACTCATTATTTTACCCGCCATCATTAATAACTATTTGGTGAATCAATATCCAGTTCCCGAAGCCTTAGAAACGTCCATCAAGCAACGGAAAGGCTATCATGAAAAATGGGATATGGATAAAAGTTTAACGGTTAATAAATTTTACGCTCATTATCCACAATTCAAAAATTATGTTTTGCCAGCAAGTGATTTTAATTATCTCTGGTATTACGCCATGCAATAAATGGGCGATGATGATGCCGCCAAACAAAGCCAAGAATTACGAGAAAAATTGGAGCAAAAAAACATTGCCAGTATAACAATTGCCCAATTTATTCCAAGCATTTTCATGCAGATACAATTGAATGAAATTTCAAAATCGGGTTTAGGAAACCAACTAAAATTTATGGATGAAACGGGCAAATTTCACGAGCAATTAAGGCTCTATTTTTACCCAAAAATATTCAGTGAATCTCCCGTAAATGCTGAGAATTGGGAACGGTTTAAGGTTAAAACTTATACCGATAATTCGACTTTTAATTTTGGACGTTTATTTATGCCCCTTTTAGCTTTTATTTTGCTTTTCGGGGGTTTGGGGTGGGCAAATTATAGAAAAATCTTGTGAGTTATAATATTACATACATGAAATTAATTTTATTTTATAATTACCTAATAATCAGTCTATTAACTGTATTTTCTGCCTTCGCCCAAGATGGTTATATTTTCCCCGCTCAAAATCCTCCAAAAGAGATTTCGGGTATAAAAATCAAGGAAAATCTTACTATCAATGGTCGTTTGGAAGAAGATTCATGGCGTTTAGCTCCGCTTGCCAACGGATTTTTTAAGCAATTTCCTGATCAAGGCGGTAAACCCAAATTCGATACGCAAATCAAAATTCTTTACAACAAAAAGAATCTTTATTTCGGGTTTTTCTGCCCTGATTCTTTGGGTAAAAAAGGCGTTCGAGTTCCTGATTTGCAGCGTGATTTCGATTATTTTGAATACGATTTAGTAGGTGTAAACCTTGACCCTTTTTT
>JAYUOX010000366.1:0-8999 GCA_043760595.1 Cytophagales bacterium | reverse complement strand
TAACCGTATCACGAGACCATGACTCTACCTGAAAAGGCTGATATTTTACGTCTTTTATTCCGTAAGATTTCAACAAATTGAAGGCATATTCTTCGGCTCGCTTACCGTTGGCACTACCCGTGAGGCGATGCCCGATGGTCTTACAAGCATCTCCCAACGTCTCGTAGGCACGGCTATTGGCAAGCACCTCGTCGTTGATGCGGTGAAAAACCTCCAAGAGTTCTTCATCATCACTTTGAGAGGGCAAATATGCAGCAGTCGAAATAAGGAATAATAGAGCAATTACTCCGTAAATTTTCACTTTCATTTTTTCTAATTTTATCCGTAAGAAATATTCCGAAATTTACGAAAAAACTTGATAAATGGATGTATTTGTTGATAATAATGATGTTAGTAGTCAAGTTTAAATTATTGGGAATGAATTGATCTCTGGGAATATGATGTAACTTATTATGTAAATGCTACAGGTTTAAGTTACTAAGTTTTATTGTTACTAAGTTTTGAGCTGAAATAGCTTACAATCATTTGATAAACAAGGAGTTATGAGTTTTTTATTTATGAACTTAAGACTTACCAACTTACATTTGTAACCTTTCCGACCAAACCCGCATCTAACCCATTGTGAAAACCAACGAGACTGATAATTTTATTATTGAACGCATATTGTCTGGCGATAAGTCGGGGTACAGAGACCTCGCTAATCGCCACAAAAGTTATGCGTTTACGGTAGCGTACAAGATTGCGGGTACACGAGAAGATGCCGAGGAAATAGCCCAGGATGCCTTTATTCAAGCATTTCAAGCCTTATCAACCTTCAACCAAGAAGCAAAATTCACGACTTGGTTTTACAGGATTGTTTTTAATGCAGCTTTGATGTTTAAGCGTAAAAATCGTATTCAAACTGAGGATATTGAGCTTTCACAATCAACTCAATTTGCTGTTGCTGATACAACCAACGGACTGAAAATCAACGAACAACGACAATACATTCAGAAGGCTCTCAACCACTTATCGCCCGATGATGTTACGATGGTAACGCTATTTTATCTGAAAGAACAATCCTTAGAAGAAATCGCCCAAGTGGTTGGAATTTCTGCCGAAACGGTCAAAGTAAAACTCTGCCGAGCCAGAAAAAGATTGGCGGAGAGGATGAGTAAAATGTTAGGGAAAGAGCTTAAAACGTTAATATAATTTACTGTAGGGAGTTGTGTAATAAGTCCAAAGTATTTAGTATTTAGAGACAAATAAAATTCCAAATAAATTGATTTTAGCCAAATTTAATTCTGAATAGTTATTTTAAAGTTGTTATTTTAGAATAAAATTTGGTTAATTATTCTTAGGACTTTGGACTTATTACACAACCCCAATCGTAGTATTTAGTTAGCCCATTCTCGAAATGCCACCGAGCGTCAGTCGCTTCGAGCTACAGTAAATCATTCAAAAAAAATGAAAGACGAAGATATTTTTGACATTCTTGACGGTATTGCTTCCGAAGAAACAATCCGTCAGCATCATAAAATACTCTCAGAAAGTGCTGATTATCAGATACTTTTCGATGAGTACGCTCATACGCACGCCTTACTCATAGATACGGCTGTGGAAAAAACTGCCATTAACTTTACTGATAAATTGATGAATAAATGGGAGTTATCACAGGAGGTTGTGATGATAAGAAAGCCGAGCAAACTTCCAATTTATTTCCTAATCGGAATGTCAATTATAGTAATTTTACTAATTATTTCAGTATTACCATTCATTACACAATCAACTATCCAACTTGATTTAAGTAAGCCATTAAGCATTTTACAAAACAAATTATTCACTCGTTTCTTTTTGATAATCAATGTGTTGGTGGCTTTGTTTTTTATTGATAGACAGTTTTTGAAGCCTTATTTTGAAGGTAAAATTGGCGTATAATACAAGGACGACTTCCTTTTGAAAGAAGTCGTCCTTAAAATTCAATTATAAAAATTACACTAAATAGCCCCCAACCTCAACAAACTCACTTTTTGCCCCTTCACAAACAGAACAGCAATACATTGAAGGTAAATCCGCAAACTTCAGCCTAACAGGGGTTTTATTGACCAAATCACCAAAGCGTTCATCATAAATGGTGAAGTTAGCAATGAAAATTTGGGTAATTTTAAGTCTTCCAAAATCACCTATGAGATGATTCCTCCCTTCGCAATTACCTTTTCATGAATCTCATTTTTATCCATTTCAGCATTTTCCAAATTACTTCCTCGGCACAATAGGAGGAAATAATATTGGGGATTTCGTAAGCATCTATTTCAAAGTCTATATTAGAATTATACAATTATTTTTTTAATTCTAATGTACCACTTCCTCTCAATGTTTCTTTGACACACATCCCAAATTGCTGCCTTGCCCCGAACTTTACTTCACGTACCTCTGCTCCACGGACAGCCAAAAAGATAAGTTGAAACGTTCCAGTCGAAACAATGCCTTCCATCAAATTGACTTTCAGTAACGAATAGTCTTTCACCTTATTGTATGTTTATTATGGCAATGTTATTTACACTTAGTAATCGGTATTTTTTGGATAATAATTACTTAATATACTGATTATCAATAATATATAAAATAATAAATGTTGATATGACGATTCTAATAATTTATATAAATCAAAATTTTAGAATGGTATTATTTCCAGAAATATAATTTTTTTTAGAAGAATCTTCTTGAAAAAGTTAAAATTTAATGAATATTGAACTTATACTTTCAAAAAAATCTCCTAAGTTTACATCGTCAATCGATTGGCGGATGTGTGTATTGAGGAATTAAAATGAATTTTGAACAGGTGTTGTAATCACTGTTGAGTTCATTTTTTAGAGATAAATACTTTTGACGAAGTAACGTTCAAGTTAAAAATATTTGATTTTCTTAAATCTTAATTCTTGAAAATATGCAATTTAACGTTTAACAATTAAATCTATCAAAATGGAATATTATCTAAAATATTCCTTAAACTAAAAGTATTAAAATCATGAGAAAGAACACAGTAAAAGCATTCATCGTAGCCGTTGCTATGGTTTGCACATCGAATTTAACTTCATTCGCTAACGATAAAAATGATGGAGCTTCGGCATCTATCAAAACGAAAATTGCACAGGTAAATAAGTCATTAAATTTCAATGTCTGGATTGAAAATTCGGGCAAAAAAGTATCAGTTGTAATTTTGGATGCTGACAAAAATGAAATTCACCGTGAGTATGTTAGTTACAAGACAGAAAAATTCGCCAAAACTTTCGATTTTTCAAATTTAGCTGATGGAAAATATACCATCGAAGTCATTTCCTCAAATGTTAATGTGGTCGATTCAAAATCTTTTGAAATCAAAACTAATCAGACCATAAATCGTGACATCATCGTTGCGATTCGTTAAAATGTAACCCGATACTTCAGCATCGGATTGTAAAATTTAACCTCCAAATCATAGGGGAGTTCATCGAAAGATGACTTCCCTATTTTTATGATTCTATCCTCAAAGCATCCACCAAGTTGTCTTTCAACACATTCTCCAAAATCGCCCCTACAAGGATGGTCTTTATCACCTTCGGCGTGAATTTTAACATTGCCAAAGTCCGTTATTTCGACTCCGCACCCAACAACTCAATAAGTACACGTGGATTTATGCTTCTTATCGTATGGTAAGTTGCTCATTATCAGATAATTAATTGGCAGAAATTTTGTGACTTTTTAATTTTTAGTCCGTTTACTATGTACTAACCCCTTAAATATTAGAAATTGGGATGGTGAGAAATCGTCCCATTTTTACCCGCAATGCACCGCCAAGCATTCGGGTATTTTTGTTTATGAGAATTTTACTCTTTTTTTGTAGAAATCCTGATATTTGCAAGTGTTACGATAATCATAAGATTTCAACGCACATACACTTTTTTACTATATACGTTAGTGTGCTATACAATACTACCATAAAATTTTTCTAATTTTTTGTTATGTTTTTCTTGCATAACACAATATTATCTTTTATGTTTGTTAAAGAAAAACGAGTTCAGTAGAGTAAAATAACATTCGAGTCCAAAATACCGCCATATCTTTGGAACACTCTGGAAGACCGCCATCTTCCAGAACGGTACTTAACCATACCAATTTCATACCTAATCACTACCGCCATTTTGTTAGGTGCAGAACCCGAAGTTAATAGCTTCGGGTTTTTTGTTTTTTGCAACTACTGATAATTTTATGAAAATGAGAAATCCTGCCTAAATACCTCCTAAAGTTTCACCCGCACCCACGATTCCAGCTGCTGTGCCTACATTTTCAGTATCTATGAAGGGGTATAGCCAATTTCATAAAAAACCCTCTCCCTGAAGTCGAGTAAATGTATGAATGGGGATGGTTATGTGATTAAGACTTATCCTGTGCAAGTGGAAAATGGTCAGGTTTTTGTCGGATTTGAGTGAAGCGTTTTATGGTTGTCCTCCAAATCTATGATTACTTAAATTCATACCGATCTCGGGTAAATTCTTTTTCCACCAAAACAAGCCCAATTCGTCCCATGATGAGATTTATTTTGGATATTTCATTAGTAATTCGATTCATTGACAGGATAAACCGATGATTATAATTCACGCCATTTTTTACTGGAATTTGCATTAATCGGCTTAAACTTTGTGCTAAATCTTGGGTTGTAGCCGTGGAAACAAACTCTACGTTCTTCTCTGCCACTTCTGGAATGTTGGCTTTATTTCCTAATTCCAAAATATAACCTTTTACTTTTTCGGGCTTAACTTTTATCTTTTCGGGAAATTTTTTCAGTAAAAAATCTAAGGCTAATTGACTTCTTTGCGGAGCATTTTTATCTTCAAAAATGAAATCTAAACAATACAAATCCTCTTTTTTGAACTCTAAATCGTCAAAATTTACAGAAGAAGCCTGCCCGCAACTTAATAACATATTAACCATTTGTTTTAAGGTCATATTATACATCATTACACGCCTTCCTGCGTACTCTCCCTTTGCTTCATCTTTCATGAAAGAAGGAACACTGGATTGATATTTTGTGAAAATTCTTTGATTTTGAATACCTTTTCGGATGGTGTCTGACATAATTTCAATGGGAATCCGTTGAATATTTGCAGGAAATATCACAGGTTTATCTTCTACCAAATCCTTCATAATTTTTGAAGTAATCATATCCGACCCATTAATCTTTTTGATAATCCCCTTTTTATCAATCAATATGGTAAAAGGCAACGCTCCAATCTCAAATTTATTCGAGATTACGGATTCTTTATCAACCACAAAACGAAACGGAAGATTGCGTTTCTGAACATATGGCAGGATTTTTTCCAGAGTTTCATCCGAAATTGAGATAATTTCTAAATCATTGGGGAATTCGTTTTTGAGTTTTTGCAAATCACTCATTTTCGCAATGCAAGGTCCACACCAAGTAGCCCAAAAGTCTAAAATTCTGACTTTTCCGTTGGAACTTGACAGTTTTTCTTGTCGTATTTCACCCGTTTGAACGTTAGTAATTACGGACAAATCCAAGTCTATAATTGGAGATTCTTGGGTTAATAATTTGGATTGGGACGATGCAATTGAATGACAAAATAAACAAAAAATAAAAATCAATCTCTTCATGGGTAGATTTTGGTTAAAATGTTGTTTTCCAAAGTAAAAATACGATTAAATCATTAAGTTTTAGTGTAAATTTTACTTTGTAATCATGTATATTTACAGAAAGAAATCTAAACAACCATCAACGATAATGAACGATAATTCAAGAAGAGATTTTATTAAGAAAACGTCCTTAGCGTTAGGAAGTTTTTATATTGTGCCTCGCCACGTGATTGGTAAGGGCTTTGTTGCTCCCTCTGACAAACTTAATATTTTGAGTATCGGGGCTGGCGGAAAAGGCGAATCCGATACATTGTTAGCCTACAATAAAGGTACAGAAAACATCGTAGCCATTGCGGATGTCGATTTTAACCGTGCCGCAAATGTAATAAAAACCTTGCCTTCTAATCTAAAAAAATATAAAGATTGGCGGGAGGCTTTGGATAAAGAAAAAAATAATATTGATGCCGTAACTATCTCAACGCCAGACCATCACCATGCCGCCGCAACGTTGGCTGCTATGCAATTGGGCAAGCACGTTTATACCCAAAAACCCCTCACACACAACATACAAGAGGCTCGTATGCTCACGGAGGCGGCTAAAAAGTACAAAGTCGTAACCCAAATGGGCAATCAAGGTTCGTCAAATGATGGACGGAGAGTTATACAAGAGTGGTTTGATGCAGGATTAATCGGAACGGTAAAACGAGTACATATCTGGACAGACCGCCCCGTTTGGCCCCAAGGAATTGCTACGCCAACGGGCAAGCACGAAATTCCCGCTGATTTTCCGTGGGATTTGTGGTTAGGACCTGCCGCCTCTCGTGATTTTGTGCCAAGTGCCTATCATCCTTTCAAATGGCGTGGCTGGTGGGATTTCGGTACGGGTGCTTTGGGCGATATGGGTTGCCATCTTTTGGATGGCGTTTTCAAAGTATTAGATTTAGGCTATCCTACTGAAGTTCAGTGTAGTGTGGGGTCAATCTTTACGAAAGATTGGGTACCAGAATATTTGCCAGATAGTTGCCCACCGTCTTCAAAAGTTACTTTCCAATACCCTAAAACCGCTAAAAATGATTCTCCAATTGAGATTATTTGGTATGATGGAGGTATCAAACCAGACATCCCAGCCGAGTGGGGCGATGAACCATTGTGGACAAATGGCGTAATTTATGAAGGAACAAAAGGCAAAATGGCGAATGAATTATATAACCAAAATCCAACACTTTTACCTAAGTCAAGAATGGAGTCTGCGGAGGTAAAAGCCGTGAAACCAACATTGTATCGTATTGAGGGTCAGGCATCTGGGCATAATTATCATTGGGTAAAGGCTTGTAAGGCAGGACACGGAAAAATGGAAACCAGTTCACCATTTGAGTTTGCAGGACCATTGACCGAAATGATTTTGATGGGAAACATCGCCATTCGTAGTTTCCAATATCGTGAAGGAGAAGGACGTGCAGGCAAATTCCCCGGGCGTAAAAAACTCTTCTGGGATGGTAAGAATATGAAAATTACCAATTATGACTTTGCCAATCAATTTGTATCTCGTAATTATCGAGATGGATGGAAATTGGGCTGATGAAATAAGATTTATAAATCAAAAATAGGAGATATTTCATCGTGAATATCTCCTATTTTTTTGTAAAGACGTATAAATCTGAAAACTTAGCACCCCTCTGCTGTAACCTTTCCGCAACAAGTTACATCATATCCTCAAGAATCAATTTATTCATAATTATAAAATATTTATCAACATGATAGACGAAAATATAGTGAAGATAGTGGGAATGTTAATCCCAATTATAGGAACAATCGGGTTTTTTACAATGATTATTTTTTCTCGTAAATACGAAAATGATGAACGAATGGCAATGATTGCCAAGGGAATCAATCCAATGGCTCCAATACCAAGGGTTTCTCGAGAAGTTGACCCAAGAAAATTTTTAGGAATTGGCTTTATTTTAATTGGTTTTGGTATCGGTTTGTTAATGGGTTCTTTAATAGAAAGTTTAACAAATATTAATGGAGAAGTTGCCCATTTCTCAATGATTTTCATTTTTGGAGGGTTAGGGCTTTTGGCTTCTTACTTTTATCAGATGAGTTTGAATAAGAAGAATAAGGAGTAAGTGATTGGGAATTGGGAATTGGGAATTGGGAATTGGGAATTGGGAATTGGGAATTAAAAAAGCCCATTTCCTGATTTTAAGTTCCCAAAAGATGAAACTATTTTCACTTATCCCTGAGTACCCAATCCCCAATTAACTAACCCTTACTTT
The DNA here is from genome assembly GCA_043760595.1 of Cytophagales bacterium. Taxonomy (GTDB): domain Bacteria; phylum Bacteroidota; class Bacteroidia; order Cytophagales; family Spirosomataceae; genus Arcicella. The sequence continues at coordinate 1,113 of JAYUOX010000366.1, read as the reverse complement.
CCAGACCCCAAAACGCTCGCCATTCCATCTTTCTCAACCGTAATATCCATCAAAGCATAAAGCGGTTTTCCACCATTATTTGGATTTGAGAATACTAAGTATAAATTATGAAATCCTGTTGTTGGACTGATGACTATTTTCGTTGGTTTAGGAGTTCCTTTTTCAACGTCTCCCGTACCCAATAATTGCCCTATGGGTGAATCTAAGCGTATTTCTACTTTCCCGCCAGTTGTCCTATCGTCTGAGGCAATGCCCATAATTTTGAAAGATACAATACTCGAAAAGTCAATGTCATTGTAAGAAACATAACCCTTATCATTTAAAGCAATCACAATTTCACCAATGCCATCAACTTTATAATTCATCGTTTCTTTTGACGAATCGAATGTATTTGCCTTGATTTTGGCACTTCTCAACGTGAACGATTTTGAGCCCGTTTGTGAACTCATATTATTCGCTCCTTTATCAGTATAGCTCGCCGAGAACATATACGTACCCGCTTTGCCGTTATCTTTCGTTAAGTATTCACCTTTCAAGGGCTGACTGGCTTTTTTATCGTCTGCTAATGAAAGAATGTATTTCACCATTTCAGTAGCTTCCGCTTTGGTCACTTGTGGGTGAGCCGCCATCGGTTGTTCGCCCCAAACGCCGCCACCACCTTTGAGGATTTTCTCTACTAATTTTGACTCAATCATAAATCCTCCTTTGTACTTTTTGGCAACTTCTTTATAATTTGGTCCGATTGATTTTTGATTAATCGAATGGCAAGATTTACAGTCAGAAAGCTCAATTAGGCGTTTTCCAGCCGAAGCACTCATATTAGCTTGATGTCCTTGAGCGATGATTGTTTTATCATATCCTTCCAAATAATCAATATTTACTTGCACATCTTCGTCCTTAATTTTCTTGTTAATCAATGAACCATCCTCCTTATCCGAAACCTTTACTTCATAAGCAATTTTATCATCGTTCCAGTAAAAAGTTTTATTCCCTTTTATTGCCAAATCAACCTTCGGAACGTCATTTCCAACCTTAATTTCAATGGTGTTTTCAGTAACGTTTCCAGAAGCATCCGTTACTTTCAAAACAGGCTTATAAATGCCAGCTTTCATA
>JAYUOX010000365.1:0-8999 GCA_043760595.1 Cytophagales bacterium | reverse complement strand
TGTGTAATAAGTATTATGTATTAAGTCCTAAGAAAAAGTCGCCAAATTTTGTTCCGAAATCAATTACTTTAACAGCTTGATACAAAATTTAATTTGGTCATAATGAACTTTACAGAATATTGTTTTTCTCTAAATACTTAGGACATAATACTTTGGACTTTTTACACAACCCCTAATTCGATTAAGTTCAAAAAATTAGAATGAATTGAAAAATACGCTATGAATTTCAAACCCCTTCCCATACAAACCAACGCCCAATATCTCCTAAACGATAGCCGTCAGTTATCGTCTCCGCAACGGTCTATCTTCTTTGCTATCAAGGGTTTACACCATGATGGACACCAATTTTTGGACGACCTTTATCGCAAGGGAGTACGTGAGTTTGTGATAGAGCGTGATGCCCTTACACCCGCTCTCACACGGGAGTTGGGACGTATGAAAGAGGCTAAAATCTGGCAAGTGGAGGACAGTATTTTGGCGATGCAGGAGGTCGCAAAACGGCATCGTGAGCAGTATGATTTTCCAATAATTGCCATTACAGGAAGCAACGGAAAAACGGTGGTGAAAGAATGGCTTTCGCAACTGTTGAGCAATCGATTCAAGGTCGTGAAAAGTCCAAAATCTTATAATTCTCAAATTGGAGTGCCTTTGTCGGTTTGGCAAATGAACGAAACCCACAATTTGGGCATTTTTGAAGTAGGCGTTTCTCGCCCCAACGAAATGGCGAATTTGGAGAAAGTCGTTCAACCCCAAATCGGAATTTTCACGAATATTGGCAATGCACACAATGAATTTTTTGACGATAATTTACAGAAAATCAGAGAGAAAATGTTGTTGTTTCAGCACGTCAAACAACTGATTTATTGTGCTGACTACGTGGATATTGATGAGATTGTGAGAAATGAATTTATTTTGCAAAATTCTGATTGTGAGGTAATTAGTTGGTCGAGGGTGGCTGAATCCAAAATCCAAGCCGATTGGCAAACTGAATATCAAAACACCAAAGTTACCCTCAATTTTGCCAATAAAACCGAGACTTTTGATGTGCCTTTTACCGATGATGCCTCCATTGAAAACGCCATTCATTGCATTGTTTCGCTTTGGTTTTTGAAATATAATGCCGTCGAAATTCAAGCTCGTTTACAGATACTGCGTCCCGTGTCGATGAGGTTAGAATTGAAGCAAGGAATTGGGAATAATTACTTGATTGATGATACTTACAATAATGATTTAGCAGGACTTACCATTGCCCTAAATTTCTTAACTTTTCAAAAACAACGAACTCGTAAAGTGTTGATTTTGAGTGATTTATTAGAAACTGGGATTCCCGAAAGAGAACTTTACGGACAAATTGCTCACTTGGTCAAAGAGCGAAATTTATATCAATTCATCGGGATTGGCGAGGTCATTACCCGCAACAGAAACCTCTTCAAATACCAAGAAAATAACGTTCAATTTTTCAGGACTACCGTTGATTTTTTGGATAGTCAAACCCTCAAAGACCTTCAAGAAAGTGTGGTTTTGGTGAAAGGAGCAAGGCGTTTTGGGTTTGAATCTATCGTGAATCGTTTGGTCCAAAAAACGCACGGAACGGTTTTGGAAATCAACCTGGATGCTGTTACGCACAACCTCAATTATTTCCGTGATAAAGTTGGGCAACAGACCAAAATTATGGTCATGGTTAAGGCATTTGCTTACGGTTCGGGGAGTACAGAAGTGGCAAATTTACTCCAATTTCACGGTGTGGATTATTTGGCAGTTGCCTACACGGACGAAGGCGTGAGTTTACGTCAAAACGGAGTTTACCTGCCAATCATGGTGATGAATCCGACTGAAAATGATTTTGAGCAATTAATAACTTACTCTCTTGAACCTGAAATTTATTCTCCCAAAATTCTAAAACGATTTTCAGAATACATTGATAATCAAAATATTAGCTCAAAAATTCACCTTAAATTAGATACTGGAATGCACCGTTTGGGTTTTGAGCAAGAGCAATTATCTGGTTTAATCCAAACCCTTCAATCAAATCCCAATCTTTGGGTCTCTACGATTTTTAGTCATTTGGCAGCGGCGGACGAAGACAAATTTGATGAATTTACACGGCAACAAGTATCAGAGTTTACGGATATGGCAACGCAAATTTCGGAAGCTATTGGTTACACGCCTTCACGACATTTAGCCAATTCCGCAGGTATCGCCCGATTCCCCGAAGCTCGTTTGGATATGGTGCGTTTGGGCGTAGGACTGTACGGATTAGCAGCCAAACCCGAAGACCAAGAAAACTTGATGACAGTCGGAACTTTGAAAACAGTTATTTCTCAAATAAAGTACGTAAAATCCTCAGAAACAGTAGGTTATGGACGAAAAGGGAAATTGACCAGAGACACCAAAACCGCTACTATTGCCATTGGGTATGCGGATGGTTATGACCGAAGATTTAGCGGTGGAGTAGGAGAGGTGCTTATCAATGGACATCGTTGTAAAGTCGTGGGTAACGTATGTATGGACATGACGATGGTGGACATCACGGACGTACCGCACGTAGAGGAAGGAGATGAAGTAATAATTTTTGGTAATGGCTTGACGATGATTGACTTAGCCAATAAAATCAATACGATTGCCTACGAAATTCTTACGTCTGTTAGTGAGCGAGTGAAGCGGGTTTTTTATCAGTTATAATCTTGGATAAAAGAGTGTGAAATCAAACGAAAAAATATTTCTGATAAAAATGTAGTAAATTTGAATGAAAAATTTTAGTACTAAGAAAATGGTAAAAAATGAATATCAATTATTGTATGGTGGGGCGAGTAAACCTCATTATTTAATGAATGAAGAAGAATGTTTAATAGTTGGAGAAAAGATATTAAATAGAGTAAAAGAAAAAGCATTTAGTCGAGGCTTGCCAATATACTATGAAGTTGAAGGTAAAGTAATTGCTGAGTTTTCGGATAAACGAAAATTCATAGTTGAAAACCAAGAATTTATAAGACCATACAATGGATAATAGTCCTGTACTCTATATTTTAGCTGGTCCAAATGGTATTGGGAAAACTTCAAGTTTTTACGATTTCGTACCGCAAAATTTTACTTTTATTAATGCAGATGATATCGCCAAACAGCTTCGAGAAAAGTCTGGTGATATGAATATCCAAGAGATTGCAAATGGTGAAGCTACCAGTCAAATGAATCAGTTAATTGCCAAAAAGGCAAGTTTTGGATTTGAAACTAATCTTGCTGATAACGAAACTTGGAAATTCATAGAGACTATCCAACTAATTGGTTATCAAATAATTATAGATTTTTTTTGTGTAGATTCTATTCAGATTTGTATCAATAGGGTAAATAACAGAGTAAAAGAAGGAGGACATTTTGTAAGACCTGACATTATAAAAATGCGTTATGAAAATGGACTAAAATTATTGAAATATTATAAGCATATACCTGACACATTGATACTTACCGACAATTCAAGTACTCCTATAAAATTTGTTGAAATGAGAAAAGGAGAGATTATTTTCAGAAAAGAGAACCCTCCAATTTGGGTTCAAAATATGATTGAAAAAGTGGTTGAAAAAGACAATTTAGACAAAACTATCGAAGAAATAAAACAAAGATATAAAGAGCAAAATAATAAATAGTTATCATTTATGTAATTCTACCCTTGCCTGCACGACTAATTCCCCAAAAACCTCCAAAAGTTGAATCAATCCACTGAAAATCAGTTTGTTGAAATGATTAAAACGCATCAGGGAATCCTGCATAAAGTTTGCGGAATGTATCGACACGACCCTGATGATAAGAAAGATTTGTTTCAAGAAATAGTGATTCAATTATGGCGGGCGTTTCCAAAATTCAGACAAGAATCCAAAATTTCAACGTGGATTTATCAAATTGCGTTGAATGTAGCAATTTCAGATTTCAGAAAGGAAAGTCGCCGACCAAAACGGGTTGAATTGAATGGGAACTTGCTGAATATTTCGGATGATATTTACGATAATTCTACCGAAGAACAACTCAAAATCATGCACCACGCCATCGCACAATTATCCGAAATCGAAAAGGCAATCGTGATGCTTTATTTTGAAGAAAAAGACAACGAAGAAATCGCTGAAATTATCGGAATTACCCAAAATAATGTAAGAGTAAAAATGACTCGAATTCGGGAGAAATTGAGAACAATGGTAGTTAAAAATGAATAATTAATAGAGAATAGTTATCTCCTAAATTTTCAGATAATTACCTCAACTATTAATTATTACTTCTTGATTATTAACTAAAAAGCAGTGGAATTAGACGATTTAAAACATATTTGGCAACAAAACCCAAACTTGTCAATTAATCCGCAAGATATTGATAATGAAAAGGTTATGGAAATGACTCGACAGAAATCTAAGGATGTGATGATGAAACTGAGGGCTAATTTAGACTTTGACGCCATCGTGAGTAGCCTCTTTATTCCACCGTTAATTTATGTTCTTTTTGTAAAAAACATAGCCACTTATCATAAATACATAGCAGGATTTTTTATTATTTATATCTTCGTGAGTCTATTTTATTATTGGAAAGAAGTTAAGACTTACAAAGAACTTAATCTGAAAAATGATTTACTTTCCACCTTAAAATTTACTGAACAAAAGTTTAGTGAAAGAGTTAAATCATTGGTCATTTATAACAATATTGCTACCATCCCAATGGGCTTTTATGGTTTTATAGCTTGTTCACAATTAGGTCATTATATCACAAATAGCAATTATGAAATTACAACAACTGAACTATTAATTGCAGCAAGTTTCAATATTCCATTTGGCTATTTTTACATGAAATTTATTATCAAGAAATTATACGGAGAACATCTCCAAAAACTCAAACAATTACTTGCAGAATTAGAACAAAATTAAACCAGAACAAACATGACAAATCCCATTAAATTATTCCTCATCTCCTTGATTTTCAGTTCGTTGTATTTTACGCAACTATACGGACAAAAGGAAGACAAATCACTATTATATGAAATCTCAGGCAATGGACTTTCACAACCTTCGTATCTATACGGAACGATTCATATTATTTGTAAAGATGATTTTGTGATGAACGAAGCCACCAAAAAGAAATTTTCGGAGACACAGCAAGTCTATCTTGAAATTGATATGGACGACCCCAAAATGATGCCTGATATGATGAAAAGTATGTACATGACGGATGGCTCAACCATTAAATCTCTTCTGTCAGAGCCTGATTATCAGAAGGTTAGCCAATTTTTTAAGGATACTTTAAGAATGAATATCGGCACGATGGACAAAATGAAGCCCTTTGTGCTGAGTTCTATGAGTATCACAAAATTGTTATCTTGCCCAACGCAAAGTTATGAAGAGACCTTTATGAAAATGGCGAAAGAGGAGAAAAAGGAGATATTAGGCTTAGAAACCGTCCAAGACCAATTTGGAGCAATGGACAAAATGGGTATGAAAAAACAGGCAGATATGATGCTGGTGAAGTTAGTTGATGATTGGGCGGATGGAAAAGAAATTTTCAAACAAATGATTATTGATTACAAAAAACAAGACGTTGAGGCTTTGTTAGAAGACATGGCAAAATCAAAAACAATGGATGCGGACTTTGAGAATGATTTACTGGTAACTCGTAATCAAAACTGGATTCCCAAAATTCAACAAATCACTAAAGAAAAACCAACTTTTTTTGCCGTTGGTGCTGGTCATCTGGGTGGCAAAAAAGGCGTAATTGCTTTGTTGAAAGAGGCGGGGTTTACGGTGAAGGCGGTTAAGAATTAATTGTTGGGGTTTGAATTGTTGGATTGTTGAGGTAGATTTGTCTCAAAATAACTCCGCAATCGAAAATCCAGAATCCGAAATCTATTATGCTCCAACTATCCGAAATCTATATTTATCCCATCAAATCATTAGGCGGTATTCGTCTCGAAAAAGCCCAAATCACCACTCGTGGCTTAGAAAATGATCGCCGATTTATGTTGGTGGACAAATTTGGGCGATTTTTGAGTCAAAGAGAATACCCCCAATTAGCGATTTTTCAGACAGAAATTGAAGGTGATTTATTGAGAATTACCAATAAAAGAACGGGTAATATTTTAAAAGTAAATCTCTCTCCACATTCTGTATCGTCCTCAATTTCAGTTACAATCTGGGACGATACGACAACCGCCATCGAAGTAAGTTCAGAAGCCTCTGAGTGGTTTACACAAGCATTGAACATTCCCACAGGACTTGTGTATATGCACGAAGAAAGTCAGCGAAAAACTGAACCTCAATATTCATTAACGGGCGATGAAATTACCTCATTTTCAGATGGTTATCCTATTTTGGTTATCGGTCAATCGTCATTGAATGACTTGAATAATCGTCTTGAAGATTTAGTCAATATCAACCGTTTCAGACCTAATTTTGTATTCACCGATGGCGAACCATTTGAGGAAGATGCGTGGCATGAATTCACGGTTGGTGATGTCAGATTTTTTGGCGTAAAACCCTGTGCGAGATGTATTATGACTACCATTGACCAAGAAATAGGTGAAAAATCAGGCAAAGAACCACTCTTGACGTTAAACAAATATCGCAAAGCGGGCAACAAAATTTTATTTGGACAAAACGTCTTGATTTCGCAATTGGGTAACGTATCAGTTGGAGATAAAATTGAGGTAAAAAGTCGTAAGAAATTAGACAAATTCAACGTTGAGTAAGATTCTGAAAATAGCCCATTTGCTGAGTTTAGATGTAGTTTTGGGGGCAGTTTGTTGTAACATAATGTTTTGGAAATTATCGGTTTCAGACGTTCCCATTTCAATCGTCAGTATTTTGGGGTTCTCCGTTTGGATTGTCTATATTTTGGATAGAGTTTTGGATAATAAAAAATCAGAAAAATCCTTTACAGAACGACATTATTTTCATCAAAAAAACCTTGATTTATTGTTGATTTTAGTAGGTGTTTTATCCATAATTTGCGTTATTTTACTGTCATATATTTCCCTCAAAATTATTCAATTTGGTTTTTTAATTGCCTCATTAACAGCGATTTATCTTTTTGTAATTGCAAAAATTCAAGGTAAAAATCTCTTGCAAATCCTCAAAGAACCCATTACTGCTATTGTTTATACGTCAGGTGTATTTGGTACTGCTATTTTACAAAATATCTCAATAATAAATCTCGGTATTGGTTTTGTATTCCTTGTTATTGTGTTCCAAAATTTACTCCTTTTTTCCCTTTCAGAATACAAACAAAGTTCCAGAGTATTCAACCTTGCAAGCCGTTGGGGAGTTGGTTTTTCTGAAAAAATTATACTTATTACATCAATAATAGTTTTAATTTTGGGAGTGTTGCTTTTCAATATATCTTCTAATATTTATTATTCAAAAGTAATTATTTGCGAAATATTAATGAGTATTATTGTCTTGATTATCAATCGGTTTGATGCTTTTTTCTTGGTAAATGACCGTTATCGTTGGGTGGGAGATGGTATTTTTTTGTTACCTTTATTGATAATTTTTTAGCCACCAAGGCTCAAAGCCTCAAAGTTTAATAGTAATGACTAATCCGCAATCTCCATACGCCGCCCTCAAATACCCCCAATTTGTTGCTTTTATTTTTGCCAATTGCTTCGTTACGATGGCGATTTTGATTCAAGAAGTGGCTTTGGCTTATTATATTTATAAAGTTACGCACGATAAATTAGCCCTCGGACTCATCGGTTTGGCAGAGGCATTGCCCTATATTTCTTTGGCATTGTTTGGAGGACATTTGGCGGATAGGCGAAACAAAAAAACGCTGATGCAAGCGAGTCTTTCCGTAATTATTATTGGTTCTTTGGTTTTAATTTGGGCAACGTCTCCTTCTTCGGAGCTTTCTCAGGCTCAATTATTGCCCGTAATTTATGGCGTAATCATGCTCATTGGCTTTTCCAGAGGGTTTTATAGTCCTGCATCGGGGTCGTTAAATCCATTTTTAATTCCGAAAGAAGTATTCGCTAATGCCGCCACATGGCAAAGTTCATTTTGGCAAGCTGGGTCTATTTTAGGTCCTGGATTAGCGGGTTTTTTGTACGCTTATTTAGGATTAACGTCAACACTTTGGATAGTAGTCGGACTTTTTATACTGGTAATGACTCTCCTTTCAACCATAACTTCTCCGCCTGTTCCAGTTCAGAATGAACAAAAAGTCAATATTTTTGCGTCTTTGCGTGAGGGAATTGCCTTCGTTTTCAGAACAAAAGTGATACTATATTCAATCTCCTTAGACTTATTTTCAGTCTTGTTTGGCGGTGTAATTGCCTTATTACCAGTCTATTCCGAGGATATTCTCCACGTCGGGGCAGAGGGTTTGGGCATACTTCGGGCGGCACCATCCATTGGGGCAGTATTGACGATGCTTCTGATGGTTTATTTCCCACCACTCAACCACGCATGGCGAAACCTTTTATTAGCAATTACAGGCTTTGGAATTGCGACTTTGGTCTTTGCTGTATCTACTAATATTTGGCTTTCGGCGGGGGCGTTATTCCTCACGGGGGCATTCGATAGTGTAAGCGTCATCATTCGCCAGACGGTTATTCGCTTCTTCACACCCGACGAAATGCGTGGACGAGTATCATCAGTAAATGGTATTTTTGTCAGTTCGTCCAACGAATTAGGAGCATTTGAATCAGGACTTGCCGCCAAATTGATGGGAACAGTTCCCTCCGTAATTTTTGGAGGAACTATGACCATGATTATCGTAACCATCGTCTGGTTTAGGTCGAAAGAGTTATTTAATTTAAAATTCGATAAGTGATTGTAGGTTTTAGGGGTTAGGTAAAATGACTTTGATTGAGTTACTTCTCCACCTGCCAATATATCTATTTGAAGATTATCCTATTTCAAAATAATGGTTTAACTATTGTTTGAAAAACAATAATTTGTCTGAATCAGGATTATAGGATTTAATGATTTTCATGATTTTTATCCTGCTATTCCTTAAATCTTGTAAATCCT
>JAYUOX010000364.1:0-9016 GCA_043760595.1 Cytophagales bacterium | reverse complement strand
AGTCACAACTAATACTAAGTGAGGCAGAGGAACTCGGTAGTCTATTTTTTACGCAATCAGAAACAGAATTAATCCTCACAATAATACCCGACAATATCCAAAATGCTATCTTAAAAGGACAATTAAAATCTGATGCAGAGGTCAGGAAGGTAGTAGTGCAACAAGCTAAAAGCGGTTCCGGAGAAGCTCAGCGATTAGTACAATCCTGGTTATCTCGCATTCGCTTTGAAAACTCAATGAACAAATGAAAACCTTTAACACGCACGATGATTTTGAGGAGTTGATGACCTACGTCATTAAGAAAAAAGCCTATAATCTTTCTGACAAATTGCTTGAGCAACATCAAATGCTCATGCACGCAGCCACAGTTCTGCGTGAGGACGGATTGACGAGTAACACCATCAAGAAATTTTCTACGCTCTACAAGATTAGCGAATTTACTGCTCTTAATTACATGAACGCTGCACCTCGCTATTATACCATTATCGTTCCCCTTCAGGAGCGAAATTTTGTTGCGGGAACCGTGATAGCAAACTTACAGGAGACTCGGAAGGCAGCACTCACCCTAACAGACGAGAAAGAGCGTATCAGAGCCCTAAATAACAACGATGCTAACTATATTACTTATTTGAAGCAATTACCAACCGCAGAAGCGATTGATTGGGATAAGATGAAGCCTCAAATCACGATCAATAATTTTGATCCTTCTATTGTTGTTGAGCAAGAAATGAGCGATGAAGACCTAAGACGGGAGATTATTGAATTAGGAATTGTTGATAGCAAAAGTAAAATAATTGAATACAATGGAAACGAATGAACTCAATAACCAGGTTATTCAATACAATCGTGACCAGGCTAAAAAACTAAGAAAAGAGCGTAGAGTAACGCAGGCAAAAGAAACCGTTCGCCAACACAGAAACAAACCACAGCTCAAAGCGATTACAGTCGATGCGAATATTGAGGTATGTCGCTGGGGACGGCGAACGGGTAAATCCGTCAGAATTGCCGAATGGCTAAAAAAACGGTGCGAACAAATGGAGCGATGTAATCTTGTGTTGCTCACTACTTCATACACGCACCTGAGAAGTAAGATTTTTCCCGAAATAAAGCTCGCATGGGAATCAATGGGCTGGATAGAAAACGTCCATTATTGGGTCGATAAATATCCGCCTGACCATTTAGGCGTACCACTTCCCTATCGTTTGCCACCTGCCAAAAATGCGATATTCACCTATGTAGGGAGCTGTATAAAATTAGCCTCTATGGATAAGAACGCACCCTCTGCGGGAGATGCGTCTGATGGCATTGCCGTTGATGAGTGTCGCTTGATTGACGGACAGCGATTACAGGTTGATATTTTACCATCCATTTCGGGTACAAATCCAAAGTGGAGAGGTAAATCTTACTATTGTTCTAAGTTGTTCGTGAGCGATAAGCCGAGAGATTTTAAAGGCGAATGGTTGAACGATTTCTGTACACTTCAAGACCCAAAACGCATCGAATTAATACTTCAGATTGAAATAAAACGTAATCGAATCTTATTAGAATCGTGTGGGGGAATAACCTATAAACGCTCATTAGAGATAGAGGAGCAGGTAAATGAGTATGATTATTGGCTTAATACGCTCCGCAAAAACCTCGTGTATGTATCGGATGCAAGTACCTTAGACAATATACACATCTTAGGCGTGGATGCTATCAAGGGCATGAAACGCACCCTTAGCGACCGCAACTATCGTATTAGTGTATTGAATGAGGACGGTATGCAAGTACCTAATAACTTTTATGAGGATTGGGATGAGAACGTACACGGGTACTGGGGGTATAACAATAAGTTCCTTGATGAGTTCAACCCGCTTGATTCAGACTTTGTTAAGTACAACGCTTATAAGATTGAATGGTTTAGCGATATTCGTAAGGATGTAGGCTTTGATATAGCCATTGATAAGAACTTAGAAGGGAATAATGTTACCGTTCGCCAACTCTACAACAACGAGAGCAGGCAAGTGATGGCTCTATACAATACAGCACCAGAGGACTATTTAGACCTAATGAGAGTGTTCGCAAGGGTTATAGCAGACCACCCGACAAAAAAGATTAAGTTTATCTACAAACATACCATGACCGCAGGTAAGAAATATAGGATGACCTATGTCGCTAAGGAATGTATGGATGAGCTAAAGAAAGCAGGGTTTAAGGTAATTGACTGCCCGCTCGGACAGGCGTGGTGGCATAATAAAGTGTTTGATTATTGGAAGAAGGCTTTCAGAGGGGAGCTTCCCATCAAATATTTCTTCAACCGCACAACGGTAAATGTTCAATACAAGGCTTGTAAGGCAACACAAACGCTTCAATCTGAAACATATGGATTAAAGAAAGATAAGCGAACAGAGGCAGACGTGACGATACCATATCAAAAGAAACCACATTTTACTGAATCAATGGATATGATATTACAATACGATTGTACGAATAGTAACGCAATAAGTAACCACGATTATCTATCTATCTAATCAATTTTTAATGCCTCAATAATCACATATTGAGGCGTTTTTATTGGCGAACGCCGAAACAGGTTAGGGCGTGTACGTCGTAAACCTACGGAGTTTTTTCATATTCGATAAAAAAATATAGCTAAGTAGCTGAAAATCTGATATTTACATAAAACTATTTTATGAATTATAGTATTATCTATCTATTTTTTCGTATCTTTATGTATGGAAAGGACACAAAAACCTGCTGAAACAGGGTTCTGAGACCATAAAAAACAATTAAAATTTACTAAAATGTTACAAAATCAAACAACCGCACAAAACGGTAAGGCATCTTCTTTGCCTGAAAAATCAGCCACTACCCAACAGGCTGACGACAAATCAAAAGTTATTTCTGTTATTGCCGAAGAGGTTAAGCAACGCCCGACCGTTCCGCAAGTTTTTGAACGCATCCAACAGGGTTTTGCATTGCAAGAATATTTTGAGAAATCATCGACACGCTACAAAGATGTAGCTGAATTTTTGCGAGAAGCGAAAGACGGAGCGGGTTTTATTATGACCGCAATTTTACCAAGTGGGCGTAAAATTGAATTTAGCCACTCCCCAAGTAATTTAGAATTTGTTGAAAATCAAGAACAAAAAGGCAAAGTTCATTTGAAGAATTTAGAAAATGAAATTCAAAATTTTTCAATTAACTAATCCAAAAAAAATGCCCTGTGAATGCTGAAACATTCACAGGGCTAAACAATTAAAATTTTTGTTCAAAATTTCAACAGGTCAAAACTAATGAAAAAATCTCAAAGAAAATTAACCGTTTCCAGAAAATATACTTTTCGTAAATTTCAAAATATGCCGACAATTAACCCATCAATTAAATTGCAAGGTGAATGGTTAAAGAAGGCAGGATTTACAAGCGGTCAAACTGTTACCATAGAAATTTTTGAAAGTATGCTTATCATTACTGTAAAATAATTCAAAGCAACCCTTCACGGCTAACAATCTCAACTAAACCCTTAGTAGGAATTAGCCGTTGCCTCTAATATGGAGGATTACTTTTTTCTCCCCTCAAAAATTTTCCATTTGCTTTTAGCTTCATTCCTAATTTCCGAGGGGAGAAAAAAATAAACTGACTCTACTATCCTTGTCCTTTAAAACCCTCTCAATTTACTTCAAATTTGAAGTATGAATTTAATTTCAATCGCTCAATTTCGTGAATTAATCTATCAGCTTCAATGCTCAGAAAAACCCTTGCCTTTTTCAATAACGTTCTGGACTGCAAACCGAAAAGAAAATACGGGCGGTGATGGCATTGAACTGAAAAATTGTATGCTGATGAAAAATCAATTCGGACGCTCAAAAATTACGGATAAGCCTAATTTGCCGAAAAGCGAGAAGTTAAGACGTGACCCCAATCATCATATTCACAACACTTTCAATGTTATTCACAACGAAAGTCAAAACAAATTTTGCGTCCATTTCGACTTAGTAACCGAGTACAATCAAAAACAAATTGTTCCAAATGTCTATGAATAATCAACATTTATACACGGTTTCATCAAACGGTAAAGCTGTGGGCGGATTCGCTCCATTCTCGCTTAATTCAATCGGAGCCGTAGAAGCTCCAGATGGCTTGAGCGTACCCGTAGAAAACCAAATCGCCAATTTATACCCTTACCAAATTTGGGGGAATGCTAACAATGAGCCTACGAAATACGATGAACTTATCGAGAAAAATACCTCGCTAAGTGGTGCTATTCTCCGAAAAACTGAAAAGATATATGCAGGAGGTATTGAATACGGATATTTGGACAAAGACCGCAATTTCATTCCACAATTTGACGAAACCGAAGAACTTTTTCTCGAAGAAGAAGCAACCAATCAGTACATCGCTGGTGCTATTTCAGACCTAATTCGCTATAATAACGCCTTCCCAGAGGTGTATTTTAACGCCCTCAAAACGAAGGTTTTGGGCTTTCGTCATATCAATGCGGGTGAAATTCGCCTTAAATTACAAAATCCTGAAACGGGTAAAATAGACGAAACCTACCAATCAAAAAACTGGAATCGCCGCTTAGAAATCGATAAAATTATCGTTCGCCCTGTCATTGATGAGATTTATGACACTATCGACAAAATCCGTGAAGACCAAGATAATTTCAGATACACTTACAGAATCTTTCGCCCAGGTCCAAAAACCTATTACCAAACGCCAATCTGGTACAGCTCCGTTCTGCAAAAATGGTACGACCAATCCATGTTCATTCCCGAAGCCATTAGCAGCTTCATTAAACGCTTAGTTTTCGTTCAATTCCAAATCGTTTTTCGAGAAGGCTATATGCAAAAAATATTCGGTACAAGATGGGAAGAGAGCGACAGCACCGCTAAATTAACGATGCTTCAAGAACGCTTAGATGATATTTCTGCGAACCTCCAAAACTCTGAAAATGCAGGAAAATTTACCGCCATTCTCTCTTATACTGATGCCAATACGGGAGAAGAGATCAAGGGTTACGATATCATTCCTTTTGAATCAAAAATCATTTCAACCGATTTTATTGACTTCATGCGTGAAGCTGATCAACACCTCATTTGGTCAGTGGGTGAAGATCCAATCGCCATGGGTCAGCACGGCGGTGGTTCAGATGCAGGTTCTGGAAAAAAAGCGGCATTCAACTCAGATATGGCAACAAATCAAATGATTGCGAACGCCATTTTAGCTCCCTTTTATTTCCGCAAACGCTTTAACGGTTTACCATCAAACCTAAAATACCGTATCAAACTACCCTATTTAGCTGATATGAACCAGGTCGCCATGGACAAGCGAAACAATCAATACGAAGACCAAAAACCGAAAGGCAATGATAACAATAACAAAAAGTGATCTCAAAAAATACTTGGGTGCAACCACAAGTTTCTTAGTTTCGGATTTGGAAGATGCCATCGAAGTGGTAACAAATCGCTACGTCTTGCCTTACCTGAGTCAAGCCCAGTTAATCGTTTCTGATGCTTCAAGTTCAAACATTCATATCGTCTTAATGAAGGTTGTCAAACGTGCCGTTATCAATCTTGCTTATGCCAAAGACTACATGAAATTCGTCCTTACTGCCGATGTATCAGCCGTCAAAGATATTTCTACGAAGGAAACAAAGGCAACGAAAGAAGACAAAGAATACCACCGTGAAACCTTTTGGCTCGAAGGATTCGCCAGTATTGACGAAATGCTCCAAATTCTTGAAGAAAACCAAAATACTTTCACCCAGTGGGCAAGTTCAACCGCATTTTCACAACTCAAAAATTCCTTTGTTTATAGCACCGCTGTCTTCAATAAATTCATTGATATTAATAATTCCAGACGCACTTTTATGCGGCTCAAACCCGCTATTTATCAACTTGAATTATACAGTATTCCGCAAGTAATCAACCCTACGCTCAAAAATCAATTGCTGCAAAAATACATCGCTGGAACAACGCTCACACCGCTCGAAAACCAACTCATTGAGCTTTTGCAGGGCTTCATTTGCAACTGGTCAATGGCTCAAACGCTCAAAAAAGGCTCAATCCGCAAAGATGCTGCCAATACTTTTACCGTCTATGATGATACCGGACTCAATAAAACCGAAGGCAGGAAGACACCAGATATGTCATTTTTGAATGAAGTGCAAGCCGAGTATTTTGAGACCGCTGATAAATTTCGTGACACACTCAGCCGAGTTATTGCCGAAAACATGGCAGTCTTAGGACTCACTCCTTCCGCATCCAACAATGGTTTAAACTTCAAAAACGACCCCAAAAGGGGCTATTTCGTATGAAAAGAATACAATTTGACCAGCGAATACTTTCAATTCCAACCGAAATAGGCGAATTAAGCCCGCAACAAATCATCCGATTGGTGGAGCTTCAAAATGCAGGCTTAACCATCATCCAATTCAACGTCCTGAATATGCTGAACATCTTGGACGTGAAAAACACGCCCTGGTTAAAATGGTATTTCTTCAAAAACGAATACCTCATTCCTGCCTTGGATAAAGTAACGTTTGGCTTGTTTGCCTGGAAGGTCAAAACGATTAACCCCGACGACCTGTATCTACTTTGCACCGCATTCCCTGCCTTCCAAAAGGATGATAATTTTCCGTTGGATAATCCAATTCCAAAACTCAAATACGATATTTTTAACTATTCATACTATTCAGGACCAACCAAATTGCTTAATAATATCACCTTTCGCCAGTTCCGAAAAGCCGAAGAATACTTTGTTAAATATTTCGATAAAAAGCAGGTCGCTGATTTAGATCTGTTAGTAGCATGGCTGTACACCAATAACTCAAATAACCTTGCCCTCTCTCTCAATCCCAATGTGGTAGCTATTCGGGCAAGGAAAATCAGTAAGATTGCTCACGCCAAAAAATTAACAATTCTGTATTTCTACCTCGCTAATCGAGAAAAAATCATGAAGCTCTACAAATACTTATACCCTCAGAAAAAAACCACTACACCCCTAAAACCAAGAAATTACTACCAAATCAAAACCGATTTTGAGAAGTCACTTCGGTTGCTTTCACCCAATATTACCAAGGACGAACAAACCGACTTTCAAAATGTGCATGATGCCCTTGCTCACTTGAATGACAAGTGCGAAGAAGCTCACAAAATTGAAGAAATGTATAAAAATCAGCCATGAAACAGACCGAAATAACGGCTTATTTCGAGGATTTAGCCACTCGTTTTAAGCCCATTCAACACGACCCTGACGGTATCAAGCACTTTGCCCTAATTGATGCTGATGAAATAACGGTTGAAATCAGAAGAGATCTTGATTTCAACACGTGGAGTATGCTCCTCGAAGAAGCGTCTCCTACCATCAAGTCAAATGATTCGAAGGCTTTCCACCAGTATTATACTTTCAGGTTCACAATTTGCAAGGATGTTTCCCGCCAGGATGCCACCCAAAAACGGCAAACAAAAGAGGAATCGCTCGAATTATCGAAGACTATTTTCGCCTATATCATCGAAAATCATAAGGCATCAAGGCTTTGGAACGGAACAGATTTCGCCTTAAAGAATATCAAATTTGAAGCTTCATTTGAACCCTACGAAAATATTTTAAACGAAAATATCTTGGGCTACGATTGCCTAATAACCGTTTCGTCAGATTTCAACACAAAAATTTACAACAACCAGACGCTATGGAACTAACCTTGCTTCGTACCCAGAAAACCCAGTTATCAACCATATCTCATTTGCTCATCGAAGATAAACACGAATGTTTCGTCATTGAAGATACTGACCGTGGACTAAAACAATCCATGAGCATAGATGACATTGAAAAAATCAAAATATTTGGCAAAACTGCCATTCCCGAAGGACGTTATCAGGTAGTGATTGCTTTTTCTCCCCGTTTCAAAAGACTTTTGCCCAGGCTTCTGAACGTGCCAGGCTTCGATGGAGTTCTTATCCACATCGGCAATTATCCCCGTGATACAGAGGGCTGCCTTTTGCCAGGCACAATACCGTCAAAAGATTGTGTCCTTCATTCAACAACCGCTTTTACTAATCTTTACAAAAAGTTATTAAAAGTATCCAAAGACGAAGAAATTTGGATAACCATCAAATCAGTATGACGTACAAAACCGCTTCCACCATTGCAAAATTAGCACTGTTGCTCTTTGCCTTACTCATTGCCCTCATGCTCAATTCGTGCGGTCAATCCAAACCCAATCAACCCACACGGTCCGATTCTGTCATGAAGGCAAAACAGACCATAACCCAAGCCCATAAAAAAAATGACAACTTACAAGCAAAAAAGGATTCTATTCCTCTCATTCGCACTAATGACGAGCGGGATAATTTTTGGGCAAACCTCAAAAGATTGTTCTAAAACCGTTCCCTGCGAAGTCTTAGACATTGCCCAGGCTAAAATTGAAAAAGGTGTAATCTGCGAACAACAACGCAAACAAGATTCCACCATCATTAAAAATCAAGCGGATATTATTCTCAAACACGAGCGTACTATTCGTGAGAAGGAGGACAAGATTGAGGAAATTCAAATAGCCTCAAACCGAAAAGACAGCACAATTACCGAACTCAAAGACAAGGTAGATAAACGTGGGCGACAGCGATTTACGTGGTCAAGTATAGCACTTTTAGGGGGTAGAGTATTAGCCTTCATCTTTTAAAATTTAGATCAACATGGAACATTCAAACATCAATAGAGACTCGTGGTACGGAGGTATGATTAGTTTTCTTTTCTCATTCCTTCATTCTTTACAGACAAACATAGATTGGTGGGCAGTTCTCCAATCAGTGATTTGTGCGGTCTCAGGCTTTTTTATCGTCAGATTTTTATCCAAAAAATTTCCCCAAAAATGAAAGCAACAAACTTTTTTCAGAACGCTCCCCCCTGGGTCAATAATTCCCTTGGTGCTGTCTTGACTTTGCTATTAACCATCGACCAAATAGCCCCGCAGGTAACGGATTTTTTTAACCTAATCAACTGCCAACCGTGCATAGATGTGCTTAAAAAGGTA
>JAYUOX010000363.1:0-27351 GCA_043760595.1 Cytophagales bacterium | reverse complement strand
TTCACTAATAGTAAACAAACTTATTCACCAAATTATTATTAAAATTAGTATTATTCCCTAAAATATTTTAATAAAAATTAGGAAAACGGGGGGGGGGAGATTTTCTATATTTGTCATTACTATACAGTATTGACTACTAATCAGCTTAATTTATGCTTTTACATTCTCAAAACCCTCACCTGACATCGTGCGAAAGCAATATTTAGAACAATTAAATTACTAATTGTCAAAGAGTTATCTATAGGTTAGGAGCTAAAAACTACTCGTCCGCTTGCTTTCGTACGATATCAGGTGAGGACACCGTGCCACGGGACTGAGTGGTTCTACCGACCAAGGGAAAGAAATTGAAATGTTTGTCGGGACAAAAGCCTGAAATACTTAAATGCGAATATTCGTAAGCAAATTCTATTGAAAAATAAAGTAAGATAAAGCTTTGAAGAGGTTAAATACAGTTTTTCAGATGAACAATAAAAAAGCTCCCAAATTTGATTTTGAGAGCTTTTTAGAATATACTTTCCAATATTAATCGTTAGAATTTATTAGTTCTCTAAGTGATTTTCAATTAAAATTTCTTCCTCAGAAACAATGGTCTCGTCATTTTTTGAATCCTCCCAAAATTTAAGTGTTTCTTTTTTATTAGTAATGTTCAAATTTGTTATTAAACGGTTGAAAGGGTTTATTGAAATAACTCCCTCATATGAATTCACTCCATTGCGTTCAACCCAATTGGACTTTTTAATCTCTTCTATACTTGGTCTTTTTGCACTGTGCGGAGTTACAGAGCCTTTTATTGATAAAACAATCTGTTCTTTATTAATGGATTTTACAATATACTCATTTAAAAAAGTAGCATTTCCTCCACTAAATTCATCTTTAAAAGTACCTCCCACAACCCACATATCTTTTGGTACATGAAGTTGGAGTATTTCAGACCATCGATAATTTAAATAATCCCTAAAAACTTGTCCTGCAATTTTATTATCAATCCATTTTTCTTCTACATCTCTTTTAAATCCATCGGTACGATTACCCTTTCTATCAAATTCATACTTAACCACTTTATTAACAATTTTATCTTGTGCCCCCATTGTCAAATTTACAATTGCACTTCTGTCAAACTGATTATCAGAATCATAAACATCTTTACCTCCTTCTCCCATGGCAGATTGAATTCTTAAGATTTTTTTCTCGACTTTAAAATTTTCTTGATTATTTGGGTCAGGGGTGAATGAAATTTGCCTTTTTTCTTCGACTATTGAATATCCAATAATGATTCCTCTTTTATCTTTGTTTTTGCTACCCTTGTTTATAAAAGTTAATGAAGAAACTATTTTTTTATTAGAGAATTTTCCTAAATCAATAGGCACTATACTTTGGGATTTACAAAATGGTAATGGAAAAATAAATAAAAGTAATAAAAGAGATATTTTGTTCATAAGAGTGAAAATTTATTTGTTAAAATGTTTGCACAATAATAATAATAATAATATTCCACAAAGGATTCATCATATTTTTTTGCAAAATTTTAAATTTTAAAAAATATATAACATGAAAAAAATAACTGTAATTTTAGCACTAATGGTTACTACTGCCATATTGAGTAGAGCAAATACGCAAACACAACTTGCGACTTGGTATCACACCGATGCTTGCGGGTTTATAGATGGATACGGAGATTCAACATCTGGGCATCCTGTTGCTCATCCACCTTGTGATAAAGCTGGAGATGGACAATGTCATGGTAGAGGTTGTAGTGAATAAATAAACAAAACTAACGATGAATCCTTTTTTTTCTTTTTTCAACATTTTTTTCTTTTGTTTTGTAATATCTATCTATCACTCAAAAAGCCAGAACTTATCACCTGAAAAAAAACTTAATCTTTGTCTTGAATTCGACAAAAATACTTTTTCATCTGAAAAAGTAAAAATCCATTTTCAAACAAAATCCATCTCTTTCCTTTTAAAAGATACCTGTCTTGCTCTTCAGTTGCACTCAGCAAAAAAATATCAGATTATTATTGAAAATCCTGATTTCACAACCGCCATTATTCCCATTAAGGACGATACGTTAAAAGACGCTTTTACTCTGAAAATAAATGTATTACCAAGAAATACTATTCTAAAAGAGATTGTTGTCAGACCTGATAATAGAATAAGAATACGTAATGATACAATGATGATAGATGTGGACAGTATTAAAATACGTCCTCATGGAACAACTTCTGATTTACTTAATAACGTTCCAGGCGTGCGTATGACTGCATGGGGGGGAATAGAAATCATGGGTAAAACAATAGCTATTATCACAGTAAATGGTAAACAAATTTTTGGAGGGAATGCCAAAGCTACAATTGAAGCTATAAAAGGAGATATGATAAAAACGCTTGAAGTAACTAAGTCAGTAAAAGATGGAGAAACTACCGTAAACTTGAATTTAAGATTAAAAGAAAACAGGGAAAATGGGTGGTATGGAGACATAACAGCCAGTAAAGGCAATGAGAATACAAATCAACTTGATATAAGGAGCAACAGAATCTCTCCAAAATATTTTTTCAACTTTTTCTTAAATGAGAATAATACTAATGAAAAAGTTCTCACAGCAAATGCTTCTCGCCATCTTAATGCAATGATTACGTATAATGAAATGGATGGAGTATATTCATTAACTCGAAATCAAGTAGGGTTCTTTTTTCCTTCAAAAAGTAGTCGAATATCAAGTGATATACCACAATTTGATAAGGATAAGGGAATCAATCAATCTTATAGTGGAGGTCTCAATTTTACAAAAACTAATCCAAAGAGTAATATTTATGCTTTTTGCCTAGGTGATATTACAAAACAATCATTACAACAAAGTAATAATCAGTATACAATTTTAAACGAAACTCTACGACAAATAATTGATGGCACATCACCCGCATATCAAGAAAATGCTCAGATTTGGTCTGCACTATTTGGAGACTTTAAACCTAATAAGCAAGATATTCTTAAAACATTTAGCTTATTTCAATTTGTAAAAAGTAATTATGATAATTCACAAATCTCAAATCAATTTATTACAAATGATATTGATACATTAGTAAGAATTCGTAGTAATAGTTCCAATCGACTTAAAAGAAATGAAGTACAATTTATTCAAAAACTCTCTTGGGTGCATAGATTTCCAACAGTTGGTAAGCTATTTTCTATATATGGGGCATATCAATTAAAACAATCTCCATCAGAACTTGATTATCAAAATTCATCTCTGGATAATAAAGCTATTTTTGATAATCATGTGCTTGTTAATTCGCAATATTCAGAACAATTGATTGATTTTCAATTTGCCCAAAGTTTTCCACTAATAAAAAGCGTACTTGGAGAAATAAAAGGCGTATTTGATTATAGCAAAACCGTAGGTAGTCAAATGGGGTATCAGCAAGATGAAAATGCTCTAAACTACACTCAATCCATTTTAGGATTAAGCACAAAAAAAGACTTTATAGTTGAAGATTTTAGTAATCAAATACAAACTAATATTTATATAAAAAAAACCAAATTAGATGTTATTCTTGGTGCAAATCTTTGGACGTGGAGAAGTAATCGAGAAGAAGACATCAAAATTTCACAAACAAAACTACTGCCTACACTTTATTTGAAATGGAATTATACAAAAGGAAGATACCTTATGTTCCACGTTAATAACTCACAAATTACTCCAACATTCAGAGAATTATTTAATACTCCCGATAGTTCTGTATTATTCAATTCGTACATAGGGAATTCTAAATTGGCTAATTTTTCTAAAATATCGATTGGGAGTTCAATACTTACCTCTTATAAAAGCATTACAATTCAGCCAAATATTCAATTTGATATATCTGATAACCCGATAATGCTGCTCTTTAATAGAAACAAAGAAGGTTTTATAGGGAAAACCCCTGTACAAATTGGCGGAAATAGAAGTTCTTTTAGGGGAGGATTTACTTGTTATAGATTTGGCTATTCGGAGTTAAGTTGGTCATTTACAATGAACATTACCTATCAGAAATACGATATAGCTTCTGAAAATAGTGTTAATACAATTGAAAATGTTATTGGAGGGATAGCAGGTGGTTTCAAATTAAATCCTGATAAGGGTATTAATATTTCTTTTGACTATCAAAATCAAATATTTAAAAATTTAAAACAAGATTATTGGACTTTCCAAAATGAATTAATCACTAAATTATCCGCAGAACTAAACCCAAAACGATACTTTGATTGTACATTGAACTATGCCTTCAATAAAAGCTATACTTGGCAAAATCTAAATTACCCTATTCTTGATTTAACATTAAGTCAATTTGTACTAAAAAATGACTTTTTAAAAATTGGAATGTCTATTCGGAATATTTTTGATGTAAATAATGTATATGAAACGTATAATAATACTAATATACTATCTCAATATTCATACAATCGTTTGCCAAGAGTTTTCATGTTATCCACTACTTTTTACGTTGAAAAATGGCACGAAAAGAAATAGGCTTTAAAATACCAACGTTAATTCCTATCTGGTCGTAGCGGATGCTACGACCAAACAAAAAGCCTTGTAAAAAACCATTTTACAAGGCTTTGCTATGTACATCCAATCATAAGATTCATTATTAATATTCAAACGGTTATTGTAACTTTGTGAATCTTAGTACGAACCGCAAAAAATAATTGTAAAACGAATGTTAAATCTCGTCTTGTTTGGACCTCCTGGGGCAGGTAAAGGAACTCAATCGGCAAAATTGATTGAAAAATATAAACTCTCACACATCTCTACGGGCGATATGTTCCGTATGCACATCTCGAATGATACGGAATTGGGTAAACGAGTGAAGCAAATTATGGCGGATGGAATATTAGTGCCAGACTCTATCACGATTGAAATGTTGGAGGAGGAAGTACAAAAAAACCCAACGGCAAAAGGCTTTATTTTTGATGGTTTTCCCCGCACAGTCGCTCAGGCAGAGGCGTTAGATACGTTTTTAGCAGGAAAAGGAGAAAAAATCAATGGAGTAGTACAATTAGATGTTACTCAAGAAGAAATTACGCATCGCATCGCTGAACGTCAGAAAATATCGGGACGGGCGGATGATAATGCCGATAAATTATTAAAAAGAATTGACGAATATTTCTCAAAAACCATTCACGTTTTACCCCATTACGAAGCCCAAAATAAGGTAACGAAGGTAAACGGAATTGGTGATATTGAGGAAATATTCAATAATGTTTGCACGGCAATTGATTTAGTTATTAGTTATTAGTTACTGGTTATCAGATATTAGTTACTGGTTATCAGATATTTAACTTCTCAACAAAGAATTATACTGGTTTGGTATCATCTGATAGCGGTACGCCGCCCGACTAATAACCAGTAACCAATAACTAATAACCAATAACAAAACACATGACTTCAAATTTCATTGATTACGTTAAAATAAATACCCGTTCGGGACACGGAGGGAGTGGTTCGAGCCATTTTCGTCGTGAAAAACACGTGCCAAAAGGTGGACCCGATGGGGGTGATGGTGGGCGTGGTGGACACGTGATTCTGAAAGGAAATTCACAACATTGGACGCTGCTACACCTAAAATATAAAAAACATATTTTTGCCAAAGAAGGCAAGGGCGGTGAAGGTGGCAGACGCACGGGAGCCGAAGGCGAAGATGCCATGATTGAAGTGCCTCTGGGAACGATAGTGAGAGACCCAGAAACTGGCGAGATTCTTGCGGAAATCACTAAACAAGACGAAGAGTTTATTTTGTTGAAAGGTGGACGTGGAGGTTTGGGTAATTCTAACTTTAAAACATCAACCAATCAAGCCCCACATTATGCCCAACCAGGCGAAGACGGGGGCGATATGTGGGTAATTTTAGAATTAAAAGTATTAGCAGATGTAGGTTTGGTAGGTTTTCCGAATGCAGGAAAATCAACCCTTTTGTCAGTGATGTCAGCTGCCAAACCCGAGATTGCGGATTATCCATTCACGACCATTGTTCCCAATTTGGGCGTAGTGGAATATCGTGGTTATCGGTCATTCGTAATGGCGGATATTCCTGGAATTATTGAAGGAGCTGCCGAAGGTAAAGGCTTGGGAACGAGATTCTTACGACACATTGAACGCAATTCTATTCTCCTTTTTTTAGTACCCGCAACAGCTGAAAATATTGACGAAGAATACCATATTTTGTTAAACGAATTGAAACTGTACAATCCTGCTTTATTAGACAAAGAACGGATTTTGGCAATTTCAAAAATGGATTTAGTGCAAGACGATGAAGACCGTGAACGGATTTTGAAACAAATTCCCGAAGGTTTGCCTTATCTGTTGTTCTCGTCGATGTTAGAGCAAGGATTATTAGAAATGAAAGATATGATTTGGAAAAGTTTGCAGAATGCCCAACCGCCCGTTGTGGTAGTTCCAGAGGTGGAGGAGAGTGATATTTAGAGATTGTAGATTAACCTGTATTGGGTAATTACCACGAAAAAGAAAATTTATCATTGCAAAAAACGTTATACAAACTAACATTTGGAAACAAAACCCGCCAAACATTTTTAGCATACCTTATTATGATGAACATTTTTAAGAAAACACTTCTATTAACTTGTATAGCAATTTGGGCTACACAAATTTCTTCGTGGTCGCAATCAATTGCAGAAAGTAACTACGTCTGTACGGGTACGGGGACTGTAACTCTTTCCGTTTCGCCAAATACTGGTATTGTTATGACTTCATATATTTGGAAAAATACGGTTACCAATGCCACAGTATCTACCACTGCAACGGCTGTTGTGCCTGGTGGGTCATACTCAGTAACCTATTCTACGGCATTAGGACCTCGTCCAGCATTGAATATTGTAGTACAAAACATTGTTCCATCTACGCCAACGATTATGCCAACCACTGTTACCACGCCTATTTGTGGAACAGCCACACAGCTTTTGACATCCAGCACGTCACCTAATTATTCGTGGAAACGTAATGGTGTAGCCATCACAGGAACTACAAACGCCATTACGGCAACAGGAAGTGATGTTTCAATCCCTGGTACATACAATTATACGGTCAGCACAACCAACGTTTCATCGAATTGTACAGTAACGAGTACGGCTGTAGCCTTAAAATTATCTCCTGTGTTGCCAGTTCCGACTATTTCTTCGGCAAACAGTAATGTCTTACTTTGTGGTTCATCAACTCAAACCTTATCGGCAAGTGGCGGAGGTGCGTCATATATTTGGAAACGTGGTACAACTGTTCTTCCTTCAACTACTGGAAATAGTTTGGTCGTTGCGGGTACGGATGCCGTAGGGACGTTTCTCTACACAGCTGCATTGGACAACGCAGCTGGTTGTCCACTCAATTTTTCAACGACAGGTATTACTTTAACGTTAGCCCCTGCTTCGGCTGCTCCCACTATTTTGCCAGCGACATTAACAACGCCAATTTGTGGGACATCTACCCAAGTACTATCAACTACCAGTGTGGCAGGTGCTACTTATTTTTGGAAACGGGATGGTATAGCCATTACTGGCTCAACGAACTCTATTACTGTTACGGGTACTGACGTTAGTACCCCTGGCACTTATAATTATACCGTTGCGGTACAAAATTCAGGGGGCTGTCTTTCGAGTGATGCCACTGCTGTTGTCTTGAAAGTTTCTCCAAAACCAGCAACGCCAAGTATCAATCCTGCGTCATTTAACCCAAATGTTGTTTGTGGAACAGATTTTAAAACACTAACCGCTACCAGTGGAGGTTCTAAATACAATTGGAAACGCAACGCAACGCTTGTAACAAGTTCTACCGCAAACAATACTTTGAATGTAGCAGGTGTGGATATTAACACTGGCGGTATTTATACTTATACTGTCAATTTAGAAAATTCAGTTGGGTGTATTTCGGATGATTCTCCTGTGGGGGTTGTACTGCAACTGTTCCCTACCGTACCCGCCAAACCAACGGTTACTACCAACGGTGCAATTACTTTTTGTGAAGGAAATACGGTAAGGCTAAATTCATCCTATAATGTATCAACGGGTTTTAATGTTTGGAGTAAAACCATTGGAACGACTACTCAGGCAGATACTACCACCACAGCAGCAGATGGCGTAACGGTCAGAAGTGTTGGAACAAATACTTATACTGTAAAAGCAAAAGATTTAAACGGATGTACTTCACTATCGTCAAACTCTATTGTGGTAACGGTGAACGCATTACCATCAAAACCCCTTTTGAACAAAACAGGAAGCATCGAAATTTGTGATTTAGATAGTACAATATTAAGTGCCACCAACAACTACACGGGTGGTTCGTACAGTTGGAAAAACGGAAATACGAGTATAAGTACCAGAACCAATCTTACTGTAAAAACTGCTGGTAGTTATACCCTTGTTTTTACCGAAGGAGTAAATCAATGTACATCCTTGCCATCATTAATAACGGTTTTGAGCGTGAATCTTTTGCCTGCCAAACCAACGATAGCAAATTTACGTCCTACTGAATTTTGTTTTAGAGATTTTACCACCCTAAAAGCATCTGCCAGTAATAATCCTGCGGCGGTTTCGGGGTATGAATGGGACTATAACGGATTAAAAACCCAAGAAATAACAGTAACAACCTCTACTAAAAAAACGGTGGATGATGTGCTAAAAGTTAGTGTAAAATCAGTGTCAGATAGAGGTTGTAAATCAAAAGATGCTTCTGATTTTGCTACCATCATAGTACTCCCATTGCCTACTACGCCTACTATTAGTAATCTTGACCCGCTGACGGTTTGCCCTGATTCGGTGGTTAGACTTGTATCTTCTGCATCTCCTTCGACAAGTTATATTTGGACGATTGTAAAAGACAAATTTGTATTTGGAGACAAACAAAACGTATTTATCAATGTTACAGGTAAATATTATGTGCAAACGGTTAGTCTAAAAAATTGTGCTTCTGACCCTTCAACGGAGGTATCTGTTACCATTCGTGAAGCCCCACAACCAGCCAGTATCTTGGCATCGCCCATTTCTGCGACTGTTTGTAAAGGGGGAAAAGTTACCCTAAAGACATTAGTAGCCAACGGGAACATCGCCAGATATTATTGGCGAGATGAAAAAACGCAAAAAGAAGTTGCCATAACTCAAGATATTGAGGTTGATACCTCTGGAAGTTTCAGCGTAAGGATTAGAGATGTTTTTGGTTGTTTTGCTACCAATTCAAAACCAGTCAATGTTAATATTAGTCCATTACCCGTAAAACCAACTATCTCTATTATCAAATCAAAGATATTTTGTGATGAAGACAGTACCATAGTTCAGGCAAGTTTGGCAAGCACAACCCCCAATGGAAACAAGACTATATACCGTTGGATAGTGGATGGAACAGATATTATTGAATCAACCAATCGTCAATTTGCTTGGAAAAAAGCCAGTAGCATCGCCGTAGCCGTTACAGATTCTAACGGTTGTAAAGCTACTGTTATTTCAGATACCATTCGTACAACGGTTAATCCTCTGCCAGATTCGCCCAGTATCACGGTTAGGGGAGCCATTCCGTTCTGTGCAAACAAAAACGTAACCTTGTCTGCGGTGGCAACAACAGGCGTAACTTATAAATGGAGTACGGGAGCAACCACTCAAAATATTACGACCAACACCGCAGGAAGTATAACAGCACAAGCCGTTAATGGGTTTGGATGTTTGTCAAAACCATCACAAGTAATACAAGTGAGGGTGAACCCATTACCGATAACTCCCAGACTAACTGCAAACGGTGAAACAACATTCTGTGATGGTTCAAGAGTAAGGCTGGTTTCGTCAAGTCCTCTCAAATCTTATTGGTGGCGAAGTACGACGGATTCTATTGGAACAGGCGACGATTTGACTTCATTGTTTGTTGCTAAAACAGGAAATTATTTCACCAAAGTAGAAGATGCTA
This sequence comes from Cytophagales bacterium, assembly GCA_043760595.1. GTDB lineage: Bacteria > Bacteroidota > Bacteroidia > Cytophagales > Spirosomataceae > Arcicella. Next base: position 17,417 of record JAYUOX010000363.1, on the reverse strand, counting down.
ATGGGTGTATTTCGCTTGCATCAACCCCTATTGCAGTAGATTCACGCCCAAATCCAACGCCCACAATTATTAAAAAAATTGGTACGTTTTCGCTTGATGCTCAGGGGCTTGGCGATGAAAATGGGTACATTTGGCGATACAATGGAGACGTTCAAAAAGACCTGACGACCAGAATTATCAAAGCCAGAAAAGATGGAGATTATCAAGTTCAAGCAAGTATTTCTTATAATATACCATCTTTATCAGGAGGAAAATTAGTCTGTTATTCTAAAACTTCTGGGGCGTTGAAATATGAACAAGATGTAACTTTTGAAGGATTTAGCGTATTCCCAAATCCTACTATTAATGGAGAGATTAACGTGGAGGTTATTGAAGATTTTAATAATGCAACAATTATAGTGTATGACCTTTATGGACAGTTAATTTCAGAACGCAAAGTTGATAAATTCAATAAAATAGAATCTATTTTACTTCCTAATTATCATGGGAATACATATTTTGTAAAGGTTATCACAGATGGTTTTGAAAGAGTAAAAAAAGTAATAACTCTCAGAAATTAAAAATTTGATAGACTATTGTTTAGAAAACAAAAAAATGTCTGGGCGACCCCGTCTATGCGACTCAGTCTGAATCAGGATTATAGAATTTTAAGGTTTTCATCCTGTTATTCCTTAAATCTTGTAAATCCTGATTCAGACTGAGTCGCATAGACGGGGTCGCCCAGACAAAATAAAGCTTTCTGAAAACTATTCTTTGGTAAACAAAAAAATGCCGATTCGGAACTATTAATTCCAAATCGGCATTTTTTTACCTCATACCTCATCAAACATCACAAATCAAAACGCCCTCTTTCAAGGAAGCAATTTTATCAGATTTTGCGGGGATAAATTCTTGACCAACAAAGCCTTTATAACCCGTATCAACGATGGCTTTCATAATGGCTGGATAGTATAATTCTTGAGAATCATTAATCTCATTACGACCAGGAACTCCGCCTGTATGATAATGAGAAATGTATTGATAATTCTTCTTAATTGTTGCAATTACGTCCCCTTCCATGATTTGCATATGGTAGATGTCGTACAACAATTTGAATTTATCCGAACCCACCATCTCGCACAAAACAGACCCCCATTCAGTATGGTCGCATTGATAATCCTTGTGATCTTTCTTTGAATTTAACAACTCCATCGAAACCGTAACGTTGTGTTTTTCAGCGGTTTTCATGATGCGTTGAATACCTTTCTTACAGTTAATCAATCCTTGTTCTTCCGAGAGTCCTTCTCTGTTTCCAGAAAAACAGATGATGTTATTGACCCCCGCTTTGGCAGCCTTCGGAATCAAGTCTTCATAAAAAGCCACCAATTGGTCGTGGTTTTGAACTTTATTGAAAAAATTATTCAAACCCATGCCCTTCGGATAATCTCCCCAACCCATCGCTGAGGTAAGATCATATTTTTTTAAAATTTCCCATTCGGCAGGTCCAGTCAATTCCAAGGATTTCATACCAATTTCTTTGGCAGATTTACACAAATCCTCAAAGGGAATTGAGCTATAACACCAACGACAAGCAGAATGATTGATACGCCCTTTCAAAGCAGTACCCATCTGATTATCAGCCGCTTCGATACGATTGCCGAGTGAACTTGTGAGCAAAGTTGTCGAGGCTAACCCAACGCTTTGGAGAGCTGAACGACGTGAGATTGATTTTTCCATTATTTCCTAATTATTTCTTTCATTGAAAGATTTAGAATCTTTGAGTTCTACTCAAAAACCAATGAAATTTACAATAAGTTTTTGGGAAAACTATCTTATTATCGGCAAATTTAATTTTCCAAGCAGTCATCATCATCAAAGTCTTCCAAGCAATGGGTGTTTAACCAAGTATGCAAAGCAATTGGAAATATTATCAAAACTCCGTAGATTGCAGAACCATAAATCGGAATAACTCCATAAAAACATTCAAGGTGTTACAGTTTTCTGCAACACCTTATTTTATGTAAAAACCAATGACAATATCCATAACCCTAATAACCTTAAATTCAGAAAAAACCCTTAAACCTGTCTTAGAGGCTGTTTCGTGGGCGGATGAAATTGTTTTAGTGGATTCGGGAAGTACGGACGGGACTTTGGAAATTGCCCGACAATTTAAGGCTAAAATCGTTTATCGGGCTTTTGATGGGTATGGTTCACAAAAGAATTTTGCGACTGAACAAGCCTCCAATGATTGGATTTTGTCGCTGGATGATGATGAAATCCTTACCCCTGAATTACAACAAGAAATTCAAGATTTAGGACTCCAAAATACTGATTATCACGGTTTCAAGATTCCTCGATCTCTGATTTTTTTGGGGAAATTGCTTCGATTTAGTGGCGAATATAAACGCTTGACTTTACGGCTTTTTAACCGAAAATACGGAGATTGGAATGCGGAATATGTCCATGAGAGCGTGGAGGTGAAAGGAAAAATAGGTATATTAAAGCATCAAATTCTCCACGACAGCTACCGTAATTTGACGGATTATTTTAACAAATTTAATACCTATACTTCCCTCGGTGCCAAGACCTTATCAGAACGGGGAAAGACGGCTTCTACCTTCAAAATTATCTCACGTTTTCCCACAACTTTCTTGAAAATATACTTTCTAAAAGGCTCATGCTTAGATGGTTACGCTGGTTTTATGTGGGCGTTGCTTACGGCTATGACTCCTGTGGTGAAGTATGCGAAATTGAGGGAAATAACAACTCCCTCGAAGTCCTAAACTCAAACCCTTCCTTCGTCAAAAATGCCATCAATTTATCAAATCTTTCTGCCATTTTTTTACCATTATTTCGGTGTAAATAAAACGGATATTTTGCTCCGTCTTCGGCTAAATGATAATTCGTAAATTCCCACGGATGAAAATATAGATGCAAATAACCGTCTGATTCTACTACTTTTTTACAGAGATAAAAGAAATAAGGCAGAGGAACATTATGAAAAGCAATCCAAAATAGTGGCACTCTCCAATTTGGTGAAACTGAGGCAGGGAAGTGAATTAAGTTGTTTTTCGTAAAAAATGTCCTCGAAATATGTCGATAATCATAACGCCCAGGTAGATACGTTGGATTAATGGAGGCATTATAACGATAACCCGCTTCTACTAAATCTGCATCCGAAACGGGAGCCATTCTCGGCATCCTAAAACCTACAACTTCTTTGCCCGTTACTTGTTCCAAGATTGCTTTTGACGTAAATAAATCTTCTTTTTTATGACTTGAATGATAATGATTGTGTGAAGCGATTTCGTGTTTTTCACTCATTGATTTTATCTGTTCGGGCATGGCGGTTGCATATACGCCTGTGCAGTAGAAAGTTGCTCGTGCATCGTATTTATCCAGAATCGAAGTGATGGTTTGCAAGCCTTGATTAGAAGTCGATAATTGCTCTTCCATCGTGGGCTTTCCGCCGTATTCGTAAGGCATATCGAATTCTTCTACGTCAAAACTTAGGATGGCGATTTTCATAAATTTTGTTCTTGAATAATATAAAGTGGGCGTTCTTTGTTCTGAATCAGGATTTTTCCAATATAAATTCCCATTACCCCCAAAACCATCAGATTGAGTCCGCCAAAAAAGGCAACCGTTACTAAAAGCGAAGCCCAACCGTCAATAAAAGTTCCCATAATGAAGGTATAGATAATATACGGCAAATATAGAAAAGACGAAAAAGCAAAGAAAAAACCAATGTAAATAGCTGTATATAAGGGCTTTACGCTAAAAGACGTAATGCCGTCCAAAGCCAAACGGAACATCTTACGGAAAGTATATTTGCTCTCGCCCGCAAAGCGTTTATGGGCTTTGTAAGTAAGTACAAACTGGTCAAACCCAATCCATTGAATCATACCCCGAAGGAAAACATCATGTTCTTTTGAGCTTTTTAAGATGTTGGAAACCTGTTTATCAATGAGGCGAAAATCTGCTTGTCCAGGCTCCATTTTTAGTTCACTGACTTTATTCAAAAGTTGATAAAAACGTTTACTGGTTTGTTTTTTGAACCACGATAATTCCTTGTCTTCTTCTCGTAAAGTATTGACCATATTGACCTTTTCTTCTTGCCAAATCTGTATCAAATCTGTAATCATTTCGGGGGGGTGTTGCATATCGCTATCCATCATAATAACGGCATCGGCATTAATGAAATCTATACCAGCTTTGAGGGCAACTTGCTGTCCAAAATTTCTGGAAAAAGAGAGGTATTTTACGGTATGGTCTTGTTGAGCAAGACTTTTGATGATTGAAAGAGTATGGTCCTTACTGCCATCATTAACAAAACAAAACTCAAAATTATAAGGTAAATCACGGATGACTTTTTTAACTTCATCATAAAAAACCAATAGATTTTCGCCTTCGTTATAAGCCGCCGAAAGAATGCAAATTGTTAGTTTTGAGTCATTCATAAAGAGATTTCATATATTTGAGAGAGTTTACAGAAACAAATTTAGCAACTCACAGGCAGGAAACGTATTTTCTCTTCGTATTTTTGTATAAATCACCGTTAAATATAATTACAATGGCAAAGAAAAAACAGTGGAAAGAGGCTGAATTAATGCTTGCTTTCAATTTAGAAAAAATAGCAGAATACAAAACGCCACTTATGAAAGAATGGCTTGACGTAAGTATGCCTGATTTTGACGTTTTTGAGCAACATACTTTTGATGCTATTTATAGTTTGGGTGTAAAGAATATGCTCAATTGGGGCGAAGAAGACCTGAAAATGAAGTTTTTGTCAGTAATCGTTACGCTCGGAAATATGACTGACGAGGGCAATATTGTAACATTTTTTGACAAGCCTCTCAAAGGAGTTGTTAATGATATTTCATTGACAGTAAAATCTGATTTTATGATGGCGAAAGGATTTATGAACCTTTATCAAACGCCTTATTTTCACTTTCAGGAATATAAGCCTCATGTGAATCCCACAGGAGAAGCAATGGCTCAATTATTGGAGGCTTTTTTGATTGCTCAGGAAAAAAATAAAGAAGACAACTTTAATTTTCCGCTTTATGGTTGCGAAATTATAGGTGGGTCGTGGCGATTTGTTATCATGGAAAATGAAAAATATTGTACTTCAAAAATATATGATAGTATTAACCGAGAAGAATTACTCCAAATAGTTGCCATTCTTAGAAAATACAAAGTATTACTGAAAGAACGTTACATGACTCCCGAACCGATGGTATTAAAATTTGATAGATAACCTTTGAAAACATACCTCCGCATACTCCAATACGTCGAATCTTTACGAAATTTTGCGTTTCCCTATTTTATCCTTTCGCTGCTCGCCAGTTTGTTCGGAATCTTGAATTTTACGCTGTTGAGTCCACTTTTTGAGGTACTTTTTAATAACGTAAACCCTAACGACGTTCAGAAATTTAGCCTAAAACCTGTATTTTCCTTAGAGGCAAATTACTTCAAATCAATTTTCAATTATTATTTCTACCAAGCCATTCAGTCGCACGGGCGGTTGGGGGCTTTGCGGTTTGCCTGTATCGCCATTGTAGTATCGGTGGTTTGTTCTAATATCTTCAAATATTTTTCCCAACGAATCCTCAAAACCGTTGAGGCTCAGACGATTGCATCCTTGCGTCAGTCGGTTTTTGAAAAAACGATGAGACTCCATTTTGGTTTTTTCAATAATGAACGAAAAGGAAATCTCATGGCTCACCTCACTACGGATGTGCAGGAAGTTGAAAATTCTATCGGGCGAGCCTTCACGGCGAGTATCAAAGAAGTTTTTACGCTGATTATGTACTTCGTTTTTTTGTTTAATATTTCCGTAAAATTAACCTTCTTTTCAATGATAATTCTACCCCTGTCTGGTGGAGTTATTGCCCTGATTAGTAGGAGATTACGCAGAAATGCCCGTGATGTTCAAGAAAAACAAAGCACCATGATTAGTACCCTTGATGAAGTGTTTGGGGGCATGAGAATCGTGAAAGGATTTAATGCCGAACAAGTAGTTTCGGAACGATTTAGAAAAGAAAATCATGGCTACAAAGCCGCTATTTTGAAAATGGTTTACCGCCAAGAAATGACCTCCCCGATTTCGGAGGCATTGGGCGTAATCGTGGTGGCAGGGATTTTGTTGTACGGCGGCACATTGGTCATTAATAAAGAAGAAGGACTCACTGCCTCTACTTTTATAGCTTTCATCATTCTGTTTTCGCAAGTGATGCGACCTGCCAAGGTGATTGCCGATGCGTTTAGTGGTGTACAACGGGGCATTGCTTCGGCAGAACGGATTTTGAAGTTAATTGATACCGTTCCAGCCATTCAAGATTCTCCTGATGCAGTTGATATTCAGGGATTTACGAATGAAATTGAGTTCAGAAATGTGAGTTTTGAATATCAAACAGGGCGTAAGGTTTTGGATAATGTTTCGTTCAAAATTCAGAAAGGAAAAACCATTGCTTTGGTTGGTACTTCGGGCGGTGGAAAATCTACTTTGGCTGACCTCGTTCCCCGTTTTTATGACCCCACCGAAGGGCAAATTTTGATGGATGGTATTGATATAAAACAAATCAAGATTCAGTCCCTAACTCAGAAAATTGGCATCGTTACGCAGGAGTCAATTTTATTCAATGATACGGTTTTTAATAATATCACTTTTGGTACACAAGCCTCTGAAAATCAAGTGATTGAAGCGGCAAAAATTGCCAATGCTCACCAGTTTGTGAGCCAACTTTCAGACGGTTATCAGACCCTGATTGGCGACAGAGGCGGGCGACTTTCGGGTGGGCAACGTCAGCGGATTAGTATTGCTCGTGCGGTTCTAAAAAATCCGCCAATTATGATTTTGGACGAAGCGACTTCTGCCTTAGATAATGAGTCAGAAAAATTGGTACAGGAAGCCCTCACACACCTCATGCAAAACCGCACAACACTCGTGATTGCCCACAGATTAAGTACAATCCAACACGCTGATGAGATTCTGGTTATCAGTAAAGGAAAAATCGTAGAGCGAGGAACACACGAAGAATTATTGAAAAATGAGCATGGTTTTTATCGGAAATTGAGTAGTGTGGATGAGTAGCTTATCCCACCACCCTAAAATTCCTATATTCCCCTATCCGCCAGCCCATTAGCTTTTCTACAAAAGCCCGAACTTGATTTTTGAACGATAATTTTTTCTCTCGAATATCAAAATCAAACTGCCAGTTTATATTTTCGAGGCGGGCTTGCATGACGGCTGGGTGTGTGCCTGAGAAGGTTGCCAAAGAGTCAATTTCTGAATAATCAAAATTCTCTTCATGCTGTTTTTTGATGATTGCGATTTGTTCATCCGTTACCCAAAAATCCATAGAATTTCTCAACTTTTCTTTCTGGATTTCGGGTGATTTTACCCAACCGTAATGATACATATAAGCATCTATCCACTTGACATTCAGCTTTTTATCATCAACAGTCCTAAAACCTTGGGCATCACGGTAGGAAGTAATATTACTTTGATTCCGAATAATCCTAATCTCTTGGCGATACCATTTTTGAGCATCCGCCACGTACTGATATGAACCGTAAAAATGTTGATATTTCAGTAAAAATCCTTCTACTTTCAAGTCGTTCAGATTGTCCTGCATGGCTTGACGAATATTGGGTAAATATTGCTCATGCACTACCTCATCGCCTTGAATATAAAAACACCAATCCGCATCGGGCGAGACGGCAGCTAAGGCTTTGTTGGTCTCAACCGCCAAGATTTTTCCGCCCTCTCGCAGGGAATCATCCCAGACGGTTTCGATGATTTTTATTTTGGGAGAATCAATACTTTTGATTAGCCCCAAAGTATCATCGTCCGAATTGCCAACGGCAACAATCACCTCATCACACACAGATAGGATGGACGTAATCGCCTCCACGACTGGATAATCAAATTTTATAGCATTACGGACAAAAGTAAAACCTGAAACGAACATGATGATTTATTTGAAAAAATCCCAATTCAAGCACATTACCGATGCCTAAATTGGGATTTTGAAAATGATGAAATATTTTTACAGACTATGTTTCTGTTTTATCGCAATAACATACACCAATGAAACGCCTGCAAAATTAGCAATTTGTTCTACTGATAAATTAGATTTCATTAAAAAATTAACAACGACTTTTTCCACGCCTTGCTCTATACCTTGCCCTACACCCTTTTCCACACCTTCCTCCAAACCTTGTTTATAAAGAAAATCCTCTTTGATGTCTATGTATTTTGATATTGAGTTCATAATTTCCTGTATTTTTTCTTGTAAGTTACGAAGTCTTCCGAAAACTAACAATTGTTGAAATAATTTTTCACTTTCTAAGGACAAATCTATCGTTTTTCCCAACTTATCTACAATGTCTTTAACGACAGTTTTTAGCGATTGTTTCTTGAAATTTCCGAGAATGGCTAATAAAATTTCTTCGGGAACATCTGAATCTATAAACGTCTGATAATCAATGTGTTTTATGTTAATTAAATGGTAACTGAACTGGATATTTCGATACGCTAATCGGGTTTTCATCGTGGGTTTTTCATCTCCCAAGAAGATAATGTATTGTTCAACGGGCAGCTTATATTTCCTCAATAATAACGAACAATAATCCAACATTCGATGAACCATATTCGTTTCGTTATGCGTCTGATATTCAATGTGTAAGATAAATTCTTGACCGTTTTTATCAATCACTTTTTCTAAATAATCGGCTTCTCGTTCACGGGTTCGTTGTAGTTTGGCGATGATTTTTTCTGATTGGACAATTTCTATTTTTAAGATTTTACGAATAAAACTATCAATGACCGCATCAATATTTTCCTTGAAAATTTTGTCATAAAGATTGGCTTCCTGTTTGTGGTTTTGTTTGGGCATTTTTAGTGGTGATTTTTTATGGTAAAAATGGTAAAAATTTGGGAGCCTCTTCTAACAATGTCGGAATTTGCAAATTGAGATTTCTACCTGCTAAAATCTCTTCGTAATACCCCAAATATTTCTTCGCCATCGCCTCTGCCGAGAAAACATCAGTGGCATACTGATGACAAATTTTAGGGTTTATCTCATTGATATTCAGTAGATTATCAACTAAAACGGATTTGTATTTTGATAAAAAACCAACCTCATTCGTAACGATTTCGGGTAACGAACCATAAGGCGTTCCAACCACTGCACAACCCATAAAAAGGCTTTCAACAATCGCAATTCCAAAAGGTTCATGCCACAAAACAGGAAACAATAACGCCCTTGATTGACTCATGATTTTAGCCTTTTCAGTCTCCCCAACCATACCATGAAACCGTACACTTGGGTAGGGCGTAAATCGAAAACCCATTTTGATATTCAAGCGATTGCCTCCCATGACTTCCAAACGATTTTTGCTCTGACGAGCTAATTCAATCGCCCCTTTCACATTCTTGACTCGCCAAGCGGCTTTTGCCAAAAAATGAAGATGTTTTCGAGGTAAATATAAGTCTGGTTTTCCGTATTCGTCAAAGTCCAAACCATTATGCACAAACGCCGAAGCCCCGTGTCGTTCAGCGTGATTTTTAGAAACAAAAACTGAATTAATGGGTAGATTTTGACCAAAAGGACTGTTACCATGAGCCGTTGATAATTGCGGTTTGCGAGTCTCTGCAAATACTGAATTTAGATGGATAACATCCACATAATCAGGGATTTGCTCATCTAAACTCTTAGTATTATCATATACTAAAATCTTGGCAAAGGGGCAAGTAGAACCCGCTTTGACCAAGAACGTAACCCGATGCCCCATCTGAGCCAAATATTTACCCAACCACCAAACCATCCGTTCAGTACCACCGTACTGACTGACTGGCAAAAGGGCGTTATGTTGAATTAAAATATTCATAGTTTACTGTAGCTCGAAGCGACCGTCGCACGATGGCACTTCGAGAATAGGACAAATTTTACTGAGCTTCTCGAAGTGCCACCGTGCGACGGTCGCTTCGAGCTACAGTAGTATGGGTAATCACCCACAAATTTAACCGATTAAATACACCATCTGAAAATCTTGAACAAATAAGTGTAATTTTGTACTCTATTTTCAAAAATAATATGATTTATGCGTTGTTCAATTAACATTGCTTTTTATAATAAAATTGATAATTTAAAACTGATTCTGGCGGGTCTGGAACGCCAAACCGTGAAGGATTTTGAGGTCGTTATTTGTGATGATGGCTCACGGGAAGACGTGGTAAATCAGATTAAAGAGATACAAAAAACATCGCCATTGTCTATTCGTCATATTTGGCAAGAAGACAACGGTTGGCAAAAGAATATCATGCTCAATAAGTCCATCATTAGCATGAAAACCGATTACATTATTTTCATTGATGGCGACTGTATTCCTGATACACGCTTCGTAGAGGCACATTTGGAGGCTCAGGCGAAGGGATTTGCACTATCGGGCAGAAGGGTTTATTTATCGGATAAAATCTCTAAAAAACTCACGCCCGAAATAATTAAAAAGGGATATTTCAATAAAAATTTCCTTTACCTTTTGCTCTCGGGCGAAACCCGACACGGTGAAAAAATGCTTTACGCTCGAATTCCCTTTATTGCCCGAATGATTAATAAAAAACACAAGGATATTTTGGGTTGTAATTTTTCGATTTATAAAGAAGATTTACTATCAATTAATGGTTTTGATGAGCGTTTTTTATTTCCAGGTATTGGCGAAGATGCAGACGTATATCGCCGTCTACGAATGATAGGAAAATCCACTAAATCGGTAGTTGCGTCTGCCTTAATTTATCATATTTATCATAAGGAAACCATAATTCCCCAAGCGGCTTGGGATTTGCAGCAAGTTACTTTTGAAGAAAACGAGTTGTTTACACCCTACGGAATTATCAAAAAATCTTAACGGATGTTGCTCAATACGGTTTTTACAAACGATTGCAAATGATATTTATGTCTAATAGATTCATCAATGGGTTGATAGGGCGTTTCAAAAAATGATTTCGGAAGAACCAAATTGTCAAAATCAATAACCAAAATATTGTTAGGATTATAAAAATCATATTCCATCACCGAATGATTGTTGGTAATTAATTTTTTATTCATGCCCAAAGCTTCAAAAGTTCTGAATGAAAGTCCATTTTGATTAGGCTTGGCAATATCCAGCACTATTTCGTAGTGATTCAATAATTTTACCATTTCAGCATAAGGAATACTTTTCTGGATAACTTCAATGTGTGGACTTCTGAATTTTTCTCTTGATTGAGTAGTCAAGAACCGATAAGTAATGTTATTTTCTTCCAAAAGTTTACCTATTTGATTGAAAAAATCATAGCGTTTTCGTTCAATATGTGAAATACAAAAAACAGTTTTGTCAATCGCAACGGGGGCTGGTTCGTAATAATAAAAATTGGTTAATCGTTCAAACCCATATTTCTTACAATCCTGAATATCAAAGGAATACACTTTATCAAAGAGATGAATAATTTTCTTTTTTCTTGGATAAAAATCCATTGTGTCCCAATAATAAGCAATTAAATTTGGCGTTTTTGATTTTAAAACAGCGAGTTCTTTGTTAGTTAAAAGGTCGGGACGAATAATGAGAATGAGATCGTATTTTTCTTTCAAAATTGCCATCCTTTTTGCCATGACCTTTCGGCAATAAACCTCCTTAATATTTCTATTCAGAAATATTTTTGACAGGAAATTAAGCACTTTTTCAGTTTTATTTTTATAATTATATTTGGGAAATAAATTAGAAATAAAGTCCGTGTGAGCTTCGGGGGCGTAGTTTCTGAAACCATCTATAATGACCTTATAAATGCTGGCACTGGTGGGGGAAATTACTAAAATATTCCGCATATTTTCTGTTTAGATTTTCTGAAAACAAAGTTAATATGTTTGGTTGAGTTATTGATTTTTTACATCGAAAAGACTTTCGGAGACGTAGAAATGTTATCTTACAATTTCTGTTACTTACCCAGAAGTTTTGAGAATTTTTAGGATTAAATTTACAAAAATATTCTGTTCACATATTAACCAATACTGACAATGTCCCTCAAAGAAATTTTAAAAAAAGTGCCTTTTACAAGCACCTATATGCCTGTTTACAAGCCAGTTAGTAAAAATATACCCGCAAAAATGATAGATATTATTTCGGCTTGGAAAGGCTTAGAAATGATAATTGAAGACATCATTGTTCGCTTTAATTTAGGCAGAAATTCTTGTATTGAATTTGGAGTTGAATTTGGATATTCGGCAGTGGTTTTTTCTAATTATTTTGATAAAGTTACGGGCGTTGATACCTTTGAGGGAGACGAACATACCAATAATAAAGAAGGACATTTTGATGAAACCAAAAACCGACTTTCAGTTTACGAAAACATTACTTTACATAAATCAGATTATCAAACTTGGATTCCAACCGATAATAACCACTACGATTTTGCCCACGTTGATATTGTCCATAATTATAAAGAAACCTACGAATGTGGTCTTTGGGCGGCTCTACACAGTGATTGTGTGATTTTCCATGATACCGAAAGTTTCCCAGAGGTAAGGCGTGCAGTCATTGATATTGCCAAAACTACGGGCTATAAAATGTACAATTATCCCTATCACTTTGGGCTTGGGATTTTGGTGAACCCTGATATTAGGAAGGCTTGATTAAATTTCAAATAGATGGGATTTTTGGTTAAATATGATTCAACAGAAAGGTAGCCATTTTAATTATTGGCTACCTTTTTGTCATGGTATATTTACTTTAATTTCGATGCAAAACCCCTTCGGAATTTTAAAAGGAAAAATCAAAATAACAAATGTCAAAAAACACCCTTTTTTTCGCCCAAATTTCCCTCAAAAATCCACAAACGTTAGTAGGTACGAAGGATTTTTTGTATTTTTACATTTAATCAAAAATATAACGAATTTTAGCGTTTTGAGATATGAGTAAATTAAGTGATTGGAGTTTGACAAAATTGGATAAAAGATTTGGTCTTGAAGAAATCGCTACCTTACCAAGTCTTGAAAATCTAATTCATTTTGAAGATAACGTCTCAACCGAAGAGAAAAGTTTTTTGTCGCTACTACAAGAGAGTTTAATCGTTAATATTGATAACTGGAACGAACAAGAACTTTTAATGCACTTTATTGGTCCGGTGTTTTCGCTCTTAAAATTTACCAATCGTAAATACAATCTTTTTGCAGAAAGACAATTATCAGGAACAATTGATGGCGAAGAAATCTCAGGGCTTCCAGATGGTATCATAGCCAAAGGTTTTAGAGAACCCGAAATCCCGTATTTCTGTCTGAATGAATATAAGCGAGAGAGTGATCCCAACGGAGACCCCGCTGGACAATGTTTAGTAGCGATGTTAATTGCCCAATCATTAAACCAACCTGATACCCCTTTATACGGATGCTATGTAAAAGGAAGAATGTGGTTTTTTATCTCCCTCGAAAGTAGTAAATATGCCATCACAGAAATTGGTTATAATTCATGTAGTAAAGAACTTTTTACTATTTTTTCAATACTGAAAAACTTAAAAAAGATGATTGAATTAAAATTTGAGCATGAATAGGGATAGATTTTTACATTTAATGAAAATCAAGAAATGAGAAAGACATACGCTAACGATACTGAATATTTTATGAGTAATGAAAGAACTCATAGAGAACTTTTACAATCAATAAAAAATGTAAGAGAACGTAAAAATCTTATCAGTTATACCCCAGCACAATGGGACAAATATGTTAAAGAAACGCTTGCTAAAATAAAGTAGAATTGAAATAGTTTTCAATAATCCATTTTTAATCCTCAAAAAACAAACTCAGGATAAAGACTAAAATAAGTAGCCGTTAGGATTTAGTCATTAGTGATTAATTATTTTTTACTAATCCCTAAAACCTAACAACTAACCCCTACTCAACCAGTCCCATAAGCCGCAAACAAATAATATGTCAGAATTTCAAGAAGTAGAAGACAAAAGTAGAGCAAATTATGATGCCGATAATATTCAAGTCCTTGAAGGCTTGGAGGCAGTTCGTAAACGCCCATCCATGTATATTGGCGACACGGGTTTCAAAGGTCTTCACCACCTCATTTCGGAGGTTGTGGATAACTCGATTGATGAAGCCATGGCGGGTCATTGCGACACTATCAAAGTAGCCATCAACGTTGATAATTCAATTACGGTTGAAGACAATGGTCGTGGAATCCCGACGGGAATGCACACCAAAGAAAAACGTTCAGCCTTGGAGGTTGTTATGACGGTGCTTCATGCGGGCGGTAAGTTCGATAAAGATACCTACAAAGTATCTGGTGGACTTCATGGCGTGGGTGTATCGTGTGTGAATGCCCTTTCTACGGACTTGAAAGTAACGGTGTGTCGTGAGGGAAAAATCTTCCAACAAGAGTATAAAATTGGAATTCCACAGTATGCTGTGAAGGAAGTTGGCGTAACAGACCGTACAGGAACAACCGTTAGTTTCAAACCTGATGAATCAATTTTCACGATAACGGAATATAAATACGAAACCGTTGCGGGACGTTTGAGAGAACTTTCTTTCCTAAATGCAGGTATAAAAGTTCATTTGACTGACTTCCGTGATTTGAACGAAAACGGTGAGCCAAGGGCAGATTTCTTCTTCTCGGAAGGTGGTTTGAGTGAGTTTGTATTGTATTTAGATGCCACCCGTGAGAAATTAATTGAAGCTCCAATCGTCATGAAAGGAGACAAAAATGGCGTTCCCGTGGAAGTTGCTATTATGTACAATACGTCGTATTCCGAAAACGTGGTTTCTTACGTAAACAACATCAATACCATCGAAGGCGGTACGCACGTAGCGGGTTTCCGTGGGGCGTTGACTCGTACGTTGAAAAACTACGCCGATAAATCGGGAGCGTTGGATAAGTTGAAAATTGAAATTGCAGGAGACGATTTCCGTGAGGGATTGACCGCCGTTATTTCAGTAAAAGTGGCTGAACCGCAATTTGAAGGACAAACCAAAACCAAATTGGGTAATGGTGAAGTTTCAGGAGCGGTTTCGGGAGCGATGTCGGATATGTTGGAAGCGTGGTTGGAGGAACATCCAAGAGAAGCCCGTCAGATTGTGGCGAAGGTGATTTTGGCGGCTCAGGCACGTCATGCCGCTCGTAAGGCTCGTGAAATGGTGCAACGTAAAACCATTTTGGGTGGTAATTCTTTACCAGGAAAATTAGCGGATTGCTCAGACAGCGACCCAAAGATTTGTGAATTGTATTTAGTGGAAGGGGACTCAGCGGGTGGAACTGCCAAACAAGGGCGTAATCGTGCGTATCAAGCGATTTTGCCATTGAGAGGTAAGATTTTGAACGTTGAGAAAGCACCAGAATACAAGATTTATGAAAGCGAAGAAATCAAGAATATGATTACGGCTTTGGGCGTAAGTTTCGGAAGAGATGGCGACGAAAGGGCTTTGAACATGGAAAAATTACGTTATCATAAGGTAATCATCATGACAGATGCGGACGTGGATGGTTCTCACATCAGAACCTTAATCCTGACATTTTTCTTCCGTTATATGAAAGATTTGATTGATAATGGTTATATCTATATTGCTCAACCACCGCTTTATCAAGTGAAAAGAGGGCAATCGGCAGAATATTGCTGGACGGAAAACCAACGTGAACAAGCGGTGGTTCGTTTGGGTGCGGGTCGTGAGGATTTAGTAGGAATTCAGCGTTATAAAGGTCTTGGAGAAATGAACGCTGAACAATTATGGGAAACCACGATGAATCCAGATTCAAGAACTTTGAAGCAAGTAACGATTGATTCGGCGGCAGAAGCAGACCATTTATTCTCAATGTTGATGGGTGACGAAGTGCCACCAAGACGTGAATTTATTGAGAAAAATGCGAAGTATGCTAAGATTGATGTTTAATTAGAGAATAGATTAAAAAGTAAAAAGAGCCTTGAATCGTTTGATTTGAGGCTCTTTTTATTTTACCGTTTAATAAATGCGTTAGGTTAATGTGAATATTGTTTTTAAATTTATGAAAACTAAAAATAACCAATTAATAAATCAAAATGCCAATTTTACGACCACTTTTTTCTGTTATATTTTTCACAATTTTAGCTTGGTTTCTTTCAAGTGTAATTTTCAATGACTTTCTTTTGTCACCAATGAGACCAGACTTTTTTGGTTATCAAGTATTGAATAAACTGGACCAAGTTATGGGAATACAAACTCTCTATAAAAATACTAATGTCGTCTTCACAAGTAGAGAGGTTTCTGCACAGTTTATAATGATACTAAAACAATCATTGTTTACTGGTCTTTTTTTATCCTTTCCTGTTATTTTTTGGGAAGTCTATCGATTTGTAAAGCCTAACATAAGTCTAAGAGACTCACTAAACATAATTTTTAAAACATCGCTATTATTCTTTGCAGGGGCATTTTTTGGGTACTATATGGTTTTACCAATGGCAATAAATTTTTTAAAGAGTTTTTCATTAGATGAGTCTATCCAAAATAACATTGAGATTGATGATTACTTGATGCTCATATTTAAGGTAATGTTTGCCATAGGATTTATTTTTATTTTACCAGTAATATTTAAACTTGTTATTGACATTCGTAAGAAATCCATTATTCCATTAAGTGATATTTTAACTACGGGTAATCAAAACGAGGATATTGAGGAACAGTCTCAAAAGAATCCAAGTATGTTCGCTCCAATTCTATCAATTTTAGGTGTTGTTAGAGGAGTTATATACTTTGCACAAGATAGACCGATTGTTGGAATTTTAGCCTTAGTTTTTGGATGTGTTTGGGGATATTTTGCATTAAGAGATAGAGATTTAATTTGAATCCATCTGCCGTCGTCTGCGTCCTCACAGACGACGGTGAACGAAACTCAAAGGTCAATCAAAGTTTGTTACTTCCCTCCCGAAACTACTGCCACACATCGCAAAAAATAAAGCCCTTCCAAATCCTTAACATCACTTGTAAGTACTTGATAATGAGTTAGAACAGGATTATATCGCTTAAATTTTGTTCTTGATTCATTGGCAATGTGCAAATCCAATTTTGTGGGAATCATGAATTTGATGATGGTTGTTGCTTGTTGGTTTTTCTTGATTAAATTGCTGTAATTTTTGGGGATATTTTTGGCTCCAAAGTTCTTCCTGCAAGTAACCATTTCACTTCGCCATTTGCAGTATTGCGTTGCTAATTCAACCGTCATGGGAACGGGTACGTTTCTGTGTAAATATCCATACATATATGCAAGATTCAGTTCCCCATTAATGCCCATTGCCGTTTTTGGCTTGATTTTTTCCAATAAATCTGTTGAAGTTGTATCAACTTCAAGATATTGCAAAAATTCTAAAATATGGAGATTTTCAATGTATGAAACATCCATAAATTTGCTGTCGGTAAGATAGGTGG
>JAYUOX010000362.1:0-3175 GCA_043760595.1 Cytophagales bacterium | reverse complement strand
CTGAAATTATTAAGACCCGCAGGCTTCGCACCCATCAGGGTCATCAATTGAGCATTGCATATCCGACCAGTTTTGTTCTGGTACATTGTCTAAACCAGCTACGGTGAGCGTGGCAGCCGAGGACTTCGCCGTTGCCGCATTCGCAGCGTAGGCTTCGTAGTTCATCTCGTGCTCTTGCACAACATTGGCTTGCTCAATTGCCACTTCGGCTTGCTTCTCGACTGTAAACTTAATGGCATCGGCGGCAGCTTTCGTTCTGAGATAATACATCCCAGTTTTCAAGCCTTGCTCCCATGCGTAGAAGTGCATCGAGGTCAGTTTCCCAAAGTTCGGGTCTTGAATGTGTATATTTAACGACTGCGACTGACAGATGTACGCACCTCGGTCGGCAGCCATTTCAATAATTACTTTTTGCTTAATTTCCCAAACTGTTTTGTACAATTCCTTTAAATTAGAAGGAATTTCTTTAATATTTTGTACTGAACCGTTGGCAGAAATTAACTTATTTTTCATAGAATCGTTCCACAATCCTAATTTTACTAAATCACGTAATAAATGTTTATTTACCACCGCAAACTCGCCTGACAATACTCTACGGGCATAAATATTTGAAGTATATGGTTCAAAGCATTCGTTATTTCCCAAGATTTGCGAAGTTGAAGCCGTTGGCATTGGGGCAACTAATAAGGAATTACGAACACCATGTTCTTTCACTTTCGCACGCAACGCTTCCCAATCCCAACGCTTTGATTCTGGCGTTACACCCCACATATCAAATTGGAAAACGCCTTGTGAAATTGGTGAACCTGCCCATGTTTCATAAGGACCTTCTTTAATCGCTAATTCCATCGAAGCCTCCATTGCTGCGTAGTAAAGCGTCTCGAAAATATCCTTATTCAATTGTTTTGCTTCGTGCGATTCAAACGGCATTCTCAACATAATAAACACATCAGCCAATCCCTGAACGCCCAAACCAATCGGACGGTGACGGAAATTTGAAACACGTGCCTCTTCTACTGGATAATAATTGCGGTCAATAATCTTGTTTAAGTTCTTGGTCGCAACCTTTGTTACTCGGTATAATTCTTCATGATCAAAAACCAAGAAGCCTCTTTCGTTCGTTTTTAGGTATTTAGGCAACGCCAACGAAGCCAAATTACAAACCGCTACTTCGTCTTTTGACGTATATTGGATAATTTCAGTACATAAATTAGATGATTTAATTGTACCTAAATTTTGCTGATTCGACTTCTTATTAGCGTGATCTTTGAACAACATATAAGGCGTACCCGTCTCAGTTTGCGATTCCAAAATCTCGAACCATAAATCCTGAGCCTTCACCACCTTACGAGCCTTACCCGCTAATTCATAACCATTATATAATTTCTCAAATTCCTCCCCGTGCGAATCTCCCATGCCTGGACATTCGTGCGGACAAAACAACGACCACGTATCATTATCACGAACCCGTTGCATGAATAAATCTGGAATCCAAAGGGCATAGAACAAATCTCTTGCTCTCATTTCCTCTTTTCCGTGATTTTTCTTTAACGATAAAAAGTCAAAAATATCAGCGTGCCACGGTTCAATATAAATGGCAAAAGAGCCTTTACGCTTTCCTCCGCCTTGATCAACGTAACGAGCCGTATCGTTGAATACTCTCAACATCGGCACAATTCCGTTTGATGTTCCGTTTGTTCCTTTAATATATGAACCCGTCGCCCGAATGTTATGAATTGATAAACCAATGCCACCCGCTGATTGCGAAATGTTGGCACATTGCTTTAATGTATCATAAATTCCCTCAATCGAATCATCCTTCATGGTCAATAAAAAACACGAAGACATTTGAGGTTTTGGCGTACCTGCATTGAATAAGGTAGGCGTTGCGTGCGTAAACCAACGTTCTGAAAGCAAATTATAAGTCTCAAGAACCGACTCAATTTCAGCCCCGTGAATTCCAACGGCAACCCGCATCAACATATGCTGAGGACGTTCCACGATTTTACCTTCCAATTTCAATAAATAAGATTTCTCCAACGTCTTGAAACCGAAATAGTCATAACCAAAGTCACGGTCATAGATAATGGCAGCATCTAATTCAGCGGCATTTTTTTTGATAACATCGTAAACTTCTTTTGATAATAATGCTGCGTTTTCACCCGTCTTTGGGTCAAGGTAATTGAACAAGCGTTTCATGGTTGCCGAGAAAGACTTTTGGGTCTCTTTGTGCAAATTGGAGATGGCTATTCTTGCCGCAAGCACTGCATAATCAGGGTGCTTGGTAGTCATGGATGCGGCAGTTTCAGCCGCTAAATTGTCTAATTCGCTGGTTGTTACGCCATCATAAAGTCCAGTGATAACTTTTTTAGCCACATCTAAGGGCTGCACAAAGAAGGGGTCGAGACTATAACAAAGTTTTTCGATTCTGGCGGTAATCTTGTCAAACTTTACAGACTCACGTCTGCCATCTCTCTTTAAAACGTACATAATACTCGGGTTGGGGGGTGAAATGGTTTGAAAATAAAACAAAGGACGGTATTGATAATTTCAAGTGGTCATTGCTTAAATAACTAATTGTTGGTTATGAATAAACCAAGTTCTAAAATACTATACAATTATGGGGTAGTCTTTTAGCATTAATCTGTAGCGGTAAACAAATTATTTTGACTAAATGACTTGACGGATTCCTTGTGGGTGGTTGCGTGATATGCACTTCAAAGATAGGAAATTTTGAAACTAAAAACAATCAAAAAAAACACCCAAATTCATATCCGAATATTTGTTCTATTCGTAATGTACAATACAACTTTCGGATAATCAAACCGTTATGGCACATCTAACTTAGAATAGTTATATTGATTTTTTTTAAATTTTTTTGTGGATAACTTTTCTCAAAAAAAATGGAATGCTTTACAATAAAATAATTTTTGAATGTCATTATAAAAGTGTAATTTTGCAATCCTTTTTGAGGAACAGTTATTTGTTATTAGTTATCCGTTAAAAGTTTCTTCCAAAATGAAACGTTTACCAGCCCACTAACAAATAACTATTAACGGATAACCGATAACAAACCGACGGCAGGGAATCGTCTTATATCAAAACATCATGAAACCAGAAATTCATCCAAATTACAAGCCAGTGGTTTTCCACGATTTGTCGGCTGATTACAAGT
>JAYUOX010000361.1:0-9046 GCA_043760595.1 Cytophagales bacterium | reverse complement strand
TAAGCAAAATAAATCAATAAACCTATGGCGGCACCATTGAGTTTTACGTCGCTCGTCCACCAAGTTCCCCACGTGTATCTCGCCCAAATACTACCCGTCAAAATTCCCACAATTCCGTATAAAATACCTGTATTGGCATATTCAGAGGCTTTTGTGTCGTACAACATATTGGGAGTACGCAAATATTTAATCGAATTCCACACCGAAACCGAAAGCACCGCAAACATTCCAAACCACATCGGCACGTGGAAATATAAGTTACGAGCCGTTTCGTACAAGACGGGTTGGCGGGGAATCGGTCCCATAATTCCCCAAATCATTACGTAACCAAGTAGGATTACGGCTAAATATTTATACCAATTTTTTTTCATTGTTATTTGTATTGTCAAATTTGTCATCCTGACGTAGGAAGGATCTGAGTTTTATAAAGTATCATTCAAAAATTCCCAAGTAGGATTTAAAGTCGCAATCAAATCTACTTTCTTTTCCCTACGCCAACCTTTTATTTCTTTTTCTCTGGCAATTGCATCTTGAATATATTGAAATCGCTCCCAATAAATTAAATTGTAACAAAAGAATTTACCAGCAAATGTTTTCGTTTATATTGTCTTCTGCGTGTTGTTGCATCCGTGCGTAAAGGTCTCTTGTTACGCCTACATAAAGAACAGTTCTTCCTGGATTAGTGGTGATGTAAATGAAATAATTGTGGTTTTTCATTGTAATTATGTGGTTTTTAAATTGAGTCTTTCTGTCATCCCGACGAAGGAGGGAACTGAGTCCAAAGGGATTCATGAACTTAGTTCCCTCCTTCGTCGGGATGACAGGGCAGTCTTTTGATTAATTCTTATTTTCTTATCATTTTGAACATAATAAAATTTGAACTGAGTTCCCTCCTACGTCTGGCACGCACAGTGGGGACGACAGACAGCGAAACATTAACTCCTCCACAAATAAGGAAACAAAATCACACTTAAAACCAACACAATACCGTCAATCGCAAGCAAAGTCCATATTTCATCTAAACTACTTCCTCTATCCAAACCATCCAACGCATTTTTTGATATTTTTAGGAGCATTATCAACATCGGAATGATGATTGGGAAACTCAAAATTGCCATTAATGTTGAGCTATTTTCAGCTTTTGAAGCAATTCCTGCAACCATTGTGAGCGTACTCGAAAACCCGACTGCACCCAACACAATACTCAATAAATATAAACCAATATCTTCCACAGGATTGCCCATTACGATGGCATAAACGCCAAATCCAACCAACGCTAATACCAACATTAACAGCGTGTTATAGACAATTTTTGAAAGAATTATCCCTACTGGACTTGCCAAGGTGTAATAATATAACAATCTTCCAAAACGCTCTTGGGTAAAACTCTTGGCAATGGCGTTCATGGCGGTAAACAAAAGGATAATCCAAAAGAGTGTATTCCACGTAATTTTATCAATCTCGTTTGACTTTAATCGAAACGATAAATAACATACATAAACCGTACTGACGATGTACAAAATCATGCCATTCAAGGCATATTTTTGACGAAGTTCTAATCGTATCTCTTTGTCTATCAGGGATTTAATTTCTTTGAGCATATTTTAGGGGTTAGGATTTGGGGGTTAGGACTTAAGTTACAAAACGCACAATTATTACTGGCAGAATATTTAACCCCTAACCCCCAAAACCTAACCCCTAATCTGTAACAAAGTTACGACACAAACGAACCTCACGTACATAAAGAAAACAATATTTTGACAAACCAAAATGTTTATTCGTTAATACTTTACATTAAAGGAACTCTTTGCTAAATTTGTTCTGTTTTGAATAAATCTAAATAAGGGGATTTTAAGTTATCAAGTTGTAAGTAATTAAGTTGATAAGTTGCAAAAAATCAAATTCTCATTTTGGGTTTTTAAGCATTTAATAACTTAAAAATTAACAACTTAATGACTTTAAAATTGAAAACCATCGCAGATTTAAAAATAGGAGAAAGAGGGATAATCGTCAATTTTACGGACGATGAATTGTCCTTAAAATTATTAGAAATGGGCTGTTTACCTGGCACACAAGTAACAATGATCCACATTGCCCCCTTCGGTGATCCGATTGCCGTGAAGGTTTCGGGCTATGTTTTGTCCATGCGAAAGGACGAAGCCGCAACCATTGTTATTGCTTAATTTTAACCAATTAAATTGAAAAAATCACCAAAAATAGCCCTTATTGGAAATCCAAACGCTGGGAAATCATCACTGTTTAATTCATTGACGGGACTTCGCCAAAAAACGGGCAATTTCCCTGGCGTTACGATGGATAAACTCATCGGCAAATGGAAATTAGAGAAAGGCGATGATGCCGAAATTCTTGATTTGCCTGGGATTTATAGCATCTACCCAAAATCGGTGGACGAACAAGTAGTCATCAATATTTTAGCTAATCCTCAGCACCCCGACTATCCCGACTTGGCGATTGTCGTGGCGGATGCTTCCAACCTCAAACGTAATTTATTGTTGTTTAGTCAAGTTCGAGATTTGGGTATTCCAACGGTTTTGGCATTGAATATGATTGACGTTGCCGAGAATCAGGGTATCGTGATTAACTCCGTAAAATTAGCTCGTGAACTCAACGTGGAAGTGGCAGAAGTCAATGCAAAAAAGGGAATCGGATTAAACGGCTTACGATTATCAGTAAACAAAACCCTCGAAACAAATTATAACTCAAACGACTCATTACCAATGGATTACTCCGTGGAAATGGTCGAAGAAATTAAAGAAAAATACGGAGAAATAGACGATTATCATGCTCTGCTTTGGCTTTCGGAACATGATAATTTGAAACAATTTGACGAAAAGCAAAGAGTAGGTTTTGATAAAATTAAAGAAAAATATCATTGGAAAACCCAAGATGCCCAGTCAAAAGAGACGATGGCGAGGTATTCGCAATTAGCAGAAATTGTTGATAATTGTTTGCACGAAGTCCCTGCCGAAGAGGAAGAAGTGAATACTTGGACGGACAGATTAGACAAAATTTTCTTGCATCGTTTCTGGGGATATTTCATCTTTTTAGGAATACTTTTCATCGTTTTTCAAGCCATTTTTACGTGGGCAACCTACCCGATGGACTTAATTGACGGAGGAATTGCTAATTTAAACGAATATCTGAAAACCAATCTCCCACCCACAAAACTGACTGATTTACTGACCGATGGACTGATTGCGGGCATTGGCGGAGTGCTGATTTTTATCCCTCAAATAGCCTTTTTATTCTTGTTTATTTCGATGTTGGAAGAAACGGGATATATGTCCAGAGTGATGTTTATTATGGACAAATTGATGCGACGATTTGGACTAAATGGTAAATCGGTTGTCCCCATGATTTCGGGTGTTGCGTGTGCCGTGCCTGCCATTATGAGTACCCGAAGCATTGGTTCGTGGAAGGACAGACTCATTACCATCATGGTTACGCCGCTGATGTCCTGTTCGGCTCGTTTGCCCATTTATACGGTTTTGATTGCTTTGGTTGTTCCTGAAAAAAGTACGCTATTTGGCATTTTTAACCTGCAAGGCGTTGTGCTTTTTGCGATGTATTTGTTAGGTTTTTTCATGGCATTATTGTCGGCTTGGGTGATGAAATTGCTCTTGAAAGTGAAGGAAAGAAGTTACTTCATCATGGAATTACCCACTTACAAAAGCCCAAGGTTTTCGCACGTAATGCTTTCCATTTGGAACTCCACGAAAGCCTTTGTTTTTGAAGCGGGGAAAATCATCGTAGCCATTTCGATAGTTCTTTGGGTATTAGCGAGTTATGGACCGGGCGATGCGATGCAACAAGCTGAAATTACTGTAAAAACCAATAATCCAACGCTTACGGGTAAAGATTTAGACAATAAAATTTCGTCTCAAAAATTAGAAAATTCTTACGCAGGACACTTCGGAAAATTCATCGAACCCGCCATCAAACCTTTGGGTTATGACTGGAAAATTGGCATTGCTCTCATCACCTCATTTGCAGCCCGAGAAGTGTTTGTAGGCACAATGTCCACCATTTACAGTTTGGGAGGCAAAGACGAAACCACAACCGTGATGAACCGCATGAGGGCAGAAATAAATCCCGAAACTGGCAAGCCTATGTACGACATGGCGTTGGGCTTTTCACTCTTGATTTTTTATGCTTTTGCCATGCAGTGCATGAGTACGTTGGCAGTAACTTATCGAGAGACAAAATCTTGGAAATACCCAACGATTCAGTTTGTTTACATGACGGCATTGGCGTATGTTTCGGCGTTTGTTGTTTATCAGTTGCTGAAATAAAAAAGGTTTTAGGTATTATAATTCCCAGACGTGGCACGGTCTCTCGCACTTACCCACGCAAACCGTGCCACATCAGTAACATTTTTGATACTGTAACTTATTGTTTTGGGTCTTCTATCATTTATACGGGATGTAGGAGTACAACAGGTTTCTAACTGAGACACATAGTCCTGTTCATGGAGTCCGATAAACAGGACTATGTGTCTCAGTTAGAAACCTGTTGTACTCTAAATTAAAAAACCCACAACAAAAAAATCCATAAAACAGAAATAGTTTTGTGGATTTTTTACGTCAATATACGTTGAACAAACCATGTGGGCGAGAGAGATACCAATTTTCGCCAATTCTTTACTTTCTCTCTCTCAGAATCCTTCCTTAGTCAATTATTATACTCAAAAAGTGCCTTGATTGCATTCTAACATTAAATTTTGCATTTTATTTCGTATTTTTTTGCAGAAATAACGTTTGTTTTTTATCTTGAATTAAGGAAAATCATAGCATTCTCCTTCTGTTAAACAAGACTTAAACAAACTTATGCCCCATCAACACGCTCTTATTATTTTTATTGACAATACCCCAAATAGGTCTAAATCAAACCTTGTTCAAGAATTAGGCGTGGATAAAGCTCACGCCATTCATCGTACCTTATCGCAAATAACGCAATCTATTACTGACCAATTACCCTATACCAAAATCCTTTTTTACTCCGACCACATCGAAGAAAATGATGCTTGGGACAAAGCCCGATACGATAAGCAACTCCAACAAGGCAGAGACATGGGCGAGCGAATGCAGAATGCTTTTGAGTACGCTTTTGGACTGGAAGGCACACCTATCAAGCAAGCCTGTATCATTTGGGGAGACGTTACTGAGCTGAATCTCTGGCACTTAACAAAATCTTACTACGCTCTTGATACGCACGACTGTGTGTTGGGACCTACCAATCAGGGAACGTATTATTTGTTGGGAATGAAAAATTTGATTGAAGAAGTTTTCCAAAATAAATCTTGGGGAAATACCAGTTTGATTAGAACCACTTGCGACGAAATGCACGATTTGAGAAAGTCCTATTACCTTTTACCTTATCTTTCAAACATTGATTCTCTCGAAAATTTCACGCCACAGTTTACAAAAATGTTGGAAGATATGGGGATTTTGAAAGAATCGGAGGTTCTGGAAATTAGGACTAAGAAGGCGGAGAAGTAGCTATTTATTCCCCCTCACCATCCCTTCCGTTACTTCATTCATAATCCTAATTTTCTCTTGAAAATCTCCTTTGATTGATTGTCTGATTTCTCGGAGATTTTCTAATAATTGTTGTACATTTTCGGGAATAATATCGTCCAAAAACTCCCGCATCCGCTTTGCCATTGTGGGAGATTTTCCGTTGGTAGAAATACCAATTTTCAAATCTCCTTTCTGAACAATTGACCCCAAATAAAAATCACAAAGGTCGGGCGTATCGGCTACGTTGCAGAGAATATGGCGTTCAGAAGTTACTCTTTTGATGCTGGCGTGCAAGTCTGGATTATCCGTTGAAAGAATCACTAAGTCTCTGTTATTCAAATCATTAAATTCAAATTTTCGTTTTATTAAGGTAACATTTGGATAGTCTTTTACGTATTCTAACAACTCCTCTCTGAACATATCCGCCACCATCGTAACCTTCGTATCGGGACTGTTATTGAGCATAGCAGAGAGTTTTTCTAAACCTACATTTCCTCCTCCTACCAACAACACATCAAGCTCTTCCAACTTCAAAAAAACAGGAAAAAGGCGATTTTTTATTTCTTTATTATTTTGCATTATTTTTAGAATTAGGAAATACCATTTCAAATGTTACATACAAAATTAAACATTGAGTGATTGTAAATGAGAGGTTACTCCAATTTTAATGAACTTCGGATAGAAAGTTTTTGAAATAATGGTTATGTTTGTAAAAACAAAACTTGCCAAAATGACCAACCAATTAGAAAATATAGACAATTTGTTTCAGAGTGTGAAAGATGTAGTGCTAAAAGCTAAAAATCTTGCATACCGTTCCAGTAATGCCATCATGTTGAATATGTATTGGGAGGTTGGACAACTGATTGTTGAGGACGAACAAGAGGGTAAAACAAAAGCAATTTATGGCAAAGCAACTTTGAAAAACCTATCAAAATCCTTGTCCTTAGAGTTTGGAGCGGGTTTTGACGAAAGAAATCTCAATAATATGAGAGCTTTTTATAATGCTTTCCCAATTTGGAACGCAGTGCGTACCGAATTGAGTTGGACACATTACAGAATGATTAGTAGAGTTACTAATGAAGCTCACAGGTTACAATATGTTGAACTTTCGATTGAAGGAAATTGGGACACTCGAACACTCCAAAGAAATATAGCATCTCAGTATGTTGGAAGAATATTGGTTTCAGAATCCAACTCAACTATTCAAGCCCAAAACGTCATTGAAGACCCTTATATTCTTGAATTTCATGGATTACCTGTTGATACAAAATTCACTGAGCAAAAATTAGAAACAGCCCTGATTAGTCATATACAACAATTTTTAATGGAATTAGGGAAAGGTTTTGCCTTTGTAGCTCGCCAACAACACATTGTTACTGATACTTCTGATTTTTATATTGACTTAGTTTTTTACAATTATTACCTCAAATGTTTTGTATTAATTGACCTTAAAACTGACAAACTTTCTCACGCTGATATTGGGCAAATAGATATGTATGTGCGGATGTATGATGACTTAAAAAAGAGTGAAGATGACAATCCTACGATTGGGATTATTCTTTGTACAGAAAAAGATGATACCATCGTGAAATACAGTGTGTTAGCTGAAAATGAACACCTTTTTGCCAGTAAATATCGTCTCTATCTTCCCAAAGAAGAAGAATTAAAACAATTGATTGAGCAAGATAGGGTTATTTTTGAATTGGATAACGTCTAAATTGTGCTGGCATAAAATGGGTTTTTATGTGAAGTTACCAAATACTAAGCCGCTATCGGCTCATAATAAACTTTCATTAAAACGGAGGTGTTTAATGCTGGCATAGCATAAGTAACTCCCTTAGTATCAGCAAATTCTACTAAGAAAACATCTTTATCCAATTCTTCAACGATTGTCCCTAATTCTCCTTTACGAAGATTGAGCGTTGGCATTGCTCCTGTTAAAACCACAATGTCTAATATTTTCATTTTGTTAAAAAGTATGTTTCAAAGTTAATATCAAAATTGACAAAATTTTATTGTAATCATCAATTTCTTGTTATTTTTGATAAAATATTAACCACTCATTTATGCAATTTGATGAATTGGGAAACCTATTCCCTTACAAAATTATTGAAATTGATTTAGAAGCTTTTGAGGATTTTTTTGTAACAAATTTTCCCAAATCTGACTCACGCCAAAAACTATTTAAAAATTATATTTCCTATGTAAATAGTTTCAAAAGTCAAGTGAACTGTAATTTTTATCAGTGGATTGATGGAAGTTTCGTTACTACAAAACAGAACCCTAACGATATAGATATTGTTACATTTTTAAATTTTGAAGTTTATGAGAATAATGTTACTCAAATAGCTGATTTTCAAGGGTATAAAGTAAAAAATGAGCAATATTTAGATTGTTATTTTGTAAAAGAGTACCCAACTGAACATAAAAATTACGAGATTATTACACATTATGATTCCGTTGAGTGGTTTCATTTGTTTTCAAAGACAAGGGTTCAGAGAAATGGAAAAAGATATTCAAAGGGGATAATTAAAATTAATTTTTAATCATGAAAAACGCATCAGACATCTCAAAATCAGAGTACTTAAAAGAAGCAATTTTTGATTTATTAAATCTCATCGAAAGGTCTAATAATTCCATTCTGAGACACAAAAGTATTGAACATCCTGATGTGATTGCCATTGAAGGATTTGAGCGAATCAGACAACAATATATTGACGAATTGAATCAAATGATGCTTGAATTTGGTCTTCATATTGATAATTCAAAATTTGCAATGGCAGCCTAAAACCCCAAAGAAAGTTTACTGTTAGGAGTCGTGTATTGAATACTATTAAAACTATTCATTTCAAGGCATCTTGCTTGGGCTGAATTGGTGGTTATGAAGACGGTATCATTGGATCGGATAATGACTAAATCACCATTCTGAGGGCTTCTGCCTATATTCCACGTACTTGATGTTTCCCAATTTCCCGAAGTTATACTGGTCAACTCCGCTCCCGAAGGAATTACTTTTACCGTTAAAATCGGACTCGTTCCCGTCAGACATTTCTCCGTTCCATTGGTCTCCTCGCACTTCGCAAAATACCTATCCGTACACGTGGGCGATACGGGCAAAGTGGCTAAATTTCCAGTAGATTTATACCACAATAACGCTCCAAAACAACCACTCGCTGTCAAGCTAATTGGTGTCCCATAATTCATATTTACGGTTGATTGTGCCAAAGTCAAAGGCGTATTGGGCGTAACCGTCAGTACGGCAAAATTTGAATTGGCAATGGGAGAAGTACCTGACTGAACTACCGCCCGAAAGTAAGTAGTTGCAGGTAAATTTGAGGTCAAAAGCGTTATCGTTGTGTTAGCAATATCGGTGGCAGGGCTAAAATTAGCATTTATAGAAGACTGCCATTTGACAACATTACCATTATGACCGTTCAGTGTCAAAGTATTATTATTACGGTTCGGACAGATTCTTGTTCCGCCCGCAACGCTCCCACCCACTGAGC
>JAYUOX010000360.1:0-27679 GCA_043760595.1 Cytophagales bacterium | reverse complement strand
GAGCAATTGATTTTGACAAAATCGCTTTGGAAATGGAATCTAAAAGATGATTTGTTTGTAAAAGCAAAAAGCCTTTCAGAAATCAATCTGAAAGGCTTTTTACTTTTAAATGCTTCGATAATCACTTATCATTCTTTTTTCTTATCCACCTGAGAAACCTTCACACCACTGGTTGGACTGGTAATAAAATCTGTCAAAATACGCTCTGTTTCTTTCAAAAACGTATCTTTCTCATGTTTCTCTTTCAAGGCTTTAATTTTCGCAACCGCAATGCTTGTTGAATCTGTAGCGGGCTTTTCCTTATCTTTATCTTTCGTGGCACCAGTGATTTTCCCTACTCCTGTAACATCTTCTTTCAATTCATTTTCGTCGCCAAGTTCAAGTGTATTAGTATTTTTTTTCTTTTGCTCATCAATTTCTTTACGACGTTTATCTTCTTGTAATGAAACCGATTTTCTTTCTTTTGCCTTTTTGTAATTATCTATTTCAGTCAAAAGTTTCTTCAAATCTGTTTCAGTCGTCAAACGTCCCTTTGATTTTCCTTTCAAATATTCTACTTCTTTCTGCGTAATATTATTTGAAGGCGTATATTTAGTCGAGGCAATCATGTCCCAAGGTAATGCACTTGGCTGAGAACTTTCCCCAAATTCAGAAGCACTGAAAGTCGAAGGCAATTCAATGTCAGGCGTAACGCCTTTGTGTTGCGTACTGCTTCCATTAACACGATAAAACTTCTCCATCGTAATTTTCAACTGACCAACACCTTCTGGCTCACCTTTCAAAAAACGCTCCAAGTCGATAAGACTCTGAACCGTTCCTTTTCCGTAAGTTTGTTCACCTACGATTAAGCCACGCTTATAATCCTGAATTGCACCTGCAAAAATCTCAGAAGCCGAGGCAGAAAAACGATTTACCAAAACCGAAACAGGTCCATCATACGTTACAGAAGGGTCTCTATCATACTCAGCCGAGATTTCACCGTCTGATTGTTTCCGTTGAACCACAGGTCCTTGCGGAATGAATAAACCCGTTAAACTCACGGCTTCGGTCAAAGAACCTCCACCATTATTTCTCAAATCCACGATTACACCATCCACTTTTTCAGCCTTCAATTCATTCAAATAACGTTTTACGTCGGCTGAGGTACTTTTAAATTCTTTTTCACCATTCCTTGCTCCATCAAAATCACGATAAAATAGTGGAATCGTAATCAAGCCATATTTATAGTCTTTACCATCACGATTGAAGTTTAAAACCTCTTTTTTAGCTGTTCCTTCTTCCAATTTAATTTTCTCACGAACCAATCGTACTTCTTTGGGTACAGAACCCATTGGAGCATCAACTGAAAGAATTTTTAATCGAACTACTGTACTTTTAGGTCCTTTGATGAGTTTAACGGCATCGTCAGTAAACCATCCGATAATGTCTTGGTAAGGTTTATCATCGCCTTGTGCAACGGCTACTATACGGTCTTTTGCTTGTAATTGTTTGCTTCTGTATGCTGGACCACCCACGATTAAATCCACAATTTGAACATAATCTCCTTCATTTCTTAAAGTTGCTCCAATTCCTTCAAATGACTGCGACATCTCTTGATTGAACGTTGAAGCAGCTTTTGGAATAAAATAGGTCGTGTGAGGATCAACACTTTCCGTAAACGAATTCATGTATTGTTGAAATACGTCTTCACTTTTCGTTTTGTCAAAATATTTTTCAGAACGTTTGTAGCGTTCTTTCAAATCTTTGACCGCCAAAGAATCAGTTTTTCCACTGATTTTCCAATCTAACAAAGTGCTTTTTACGGCTTTTCTCCAAATATCATCCAAATCCGTTGAGGCTTTTGCCCACGTAACTTTCTCTCTATCGGGTGAATAAACTTCATCCGTTTTGAAATCCATTGGTTTATCCAAAAGAGAGGTTACAAACGTAAAACGTTCTTTGGCTCTTTTACGGTAAATGTTATAGATTTGGTAGGCAGCGGTCAAATCCCCGTTTTTTAATTGGTCGTCCAAATCAAAACGGAATTTCTCAAAACCCTCAATATCATTTGAAGTGAAATTCATTTTATTGAAATCCAATTCTTTGATATAGTTATCCAAAATTTTAGAAGACAACGAATCATTCAAAGGCACTTTACGAAAATGATAACTACTCAAAATCTCGGTTACGATATTTTCAACTTTCTTTTGTGTAGCCGTTGGTTGCAAATCATCTGTTGCATACTGGTACGCAACCGCTTGATTTTCAGAGGTGTGTGAAAAGGATTTCAAACCAAAAAACGCTAATAGCGATATTGGCAAAAACATAAAAAGGTATTTTGTCATTTTATTTTTCATTTTTTCTTTGGAAGTATTAAGTCCTAAGTATTGAGCATTAAGTATAAAGTTCAAGGTATTGCGTTCAGCTTTTTACTTAAGACTTGATACTAACGACTTAAGACTCCCTTCAACTATTTCTCAATTCCAATCAATTCAACTTCAAAAACAAGGGCAGAATACGGTTTAATCGTTGGTCCGCTACCACGTGAACCGTATGCTAAGGCTTGTGGGATAAATAATTTCCATTTTGAACCCACAGGCATCAATTGTAACGCCTCAATCCATCCTGGAATTACACCCGTAACAGGAAATGTAATTGGCTCGCCTCTTTGTACAGAACTATCAAAAACTGTTCCGTCAATCAAGGTTCCGTGATAGTGCGTTTTTACTTTATCAGTTGAGGCTGGTTTTGGACCATCACCCGCTTTCATAATCTGATATTGCAATCCACTTGGTAACGTTACGATACCTTCTTTGGTTTTATTTTCCGCAATAAATTTCTCACCCGCCATACGATTTGGTTCAAAAGCCTTTGCTTGTTCTTTTTGCATATACTTTTGAATTAAAGTATTGGCTTGCATATCCGTAATGGGTGTTTTCTCACCTTTCATTACTTCATTAAAACCCTTCTGCAATAAATCTGCATTGATTTCAATGTTTTGAGATTTAAAATTTTGGGCTACCAAAACGCCCAACCCATAACTGGCAGAGTCTTTTAAGGTTGTTAGTCCCGTTGTTGAAGTTGAAACCTCTGGGGTTGAAACTGTAACGGATTTAGTCGTAACACGTGGTGAAGATGATCTATTAGCGGAAGTTTTTTTGTTTTGAGCATTGACAAAAAATGGCGACAGGGCAACACCTGTACAAAGTAAAAGATTTTTTAATTTCATTTTTAATGTTGAATAATGATGAGGAAAAAGTATTTAGGAAATTGTTTCTATAATCTCCTTTTAAAGATAATAACGAATATTGAGCTAACAAAATTATTGTTGATTGGATAAATAAAAAAACGCTCAAACAAATGAATGCTTGAGCGTTTTTTGGGAATGATACAAAATAAACTATTTAATCACGTTTACTCTGTAAAAGAATGGTGAACTATAAAAAGCACCACCCGTGATATTTAATCCTGTATTTGTAGTAGTAAAAGACTTACCATCAGTAAGTTTTATAGTACCAACAATGTCAAAATAATCTCCAACAGATACATCAGCAGCTAAGGCTTTTGAAGCTGTTAAAGCCTCCGCACCTGTAATTGCGATGGTTGCTCTTGGATAACCAGTTAATGGATCTTTCGCAAAAGCCGATGCAGGTACTGACTTCAAAGGTTGAGATGTCCCAGTCTTTGTTCCGTTTGCAGGAGTTTTATCAATAAATGTGATTGCAAAATCATAATTTGCAAAATTTGCACCCTTGTTTGGCGTAACAGCTTCTGCCAAAATTTCCATTTTGGTACCGCTCATATTAGCTAAACTGTAATTGAATGTAGCTGCTACCACTGGATAAGGAGAAACAGTACGTAGATATCCTCCATTTTCAAGGGTTGTTAAATCTATTGGAGCTACCATGTCAGTTTTACAAGCTAATGCAATTAGCCCGCAAACCATTAAAATTGAATATTTTTTTATATTTTTCATTTGATAATATTTTGAATAAAAAACAATTACTACTTAACTAATCCAGCAGGATTAGTGTCCCAGAATACTGGACCAGTCATATTAGCCTTCTGTTTTGCGTTAGAATTTCTTGTTACAAAAGAAGTTGGATAATAGTATGAACGTACAAATCCACCTGGATTTGGGTCTAAACCTGGCTGTTGGTTACGAGGCATTCCAGTACGACGGTACAAATTGTACGACTCAATTCCATTACCATGCAACGAATACCAATATTCAGTAGCAATAATATTCATTTTATCAGCATCAGTTTTTGCCGCTGTGTAAGCATCGGTTGCCACTTTTACATAATTATTAACTTCTGTATCCCAAACAATTTTGTTTGCTGTTTCATAAGCAGAAACTTTTCCACCTTCTACCGAACCTAAAGCAAACGCTCTTACATCTGCCATTGACTTACGAATTCCAGATTCTAACAATGCTTTTGCATCACCCGTTGTTCCTAATGTCAAAGCAGATTCAGCAAGCATGAAATCAGTGAATGAAGACATAATGATTGGGTGAATACCTGCACCTGCCGCACCCGCTACAAGAGCAACTGGTTTTCCGTTATCGTTATCATATTGTCCACCTGCTGGATATACACCCCAAGCAGTTCTTTTTAATCCGTCTGGTGGGATACCTTCGTTACTCAAATGGTCACGTCCCCAATATCCAGCAGTAGAAGGCAAACAATAATAGTCAGTTGCCGAATAATGATTTGGTTTTTGGTTTGTGATACAACGAATTTCGTTTACATCCTTAGAATTTACCGTTACCTGACGATAGAAGTAAAAACGAATACGTGGGTCTTTTCTATCAAACATTCCACCCATATAGGCATTTGACTGATAATCTCCACCACCCGTTGGTGAATATTGGTCTCTATATCTTGGATGGCGATTGTCAGGGTTCACTTGGTTTGTGCCAAATTTAAAAGCAAAATTTTGAGTATTTGTTGAAATTAACTTTCCACCCGAAATCAAAGCATTAATACCAGCCTTTGTACCAGCCGCATCAATTAACTTACGATTCAAAAGCATTTTCAATTTCAAAGTATTCGCTGCACGAATCCAACTATCTGTACTTCCACCATAATAAAGGTCAGTAGTTAAACCAGATTTTGATTTTGCATTGAAATTTTCAACGGCTTTGTCAAGATCAGCCAATGCCGAAGTGTAAATCGTTGCTCCACCATCAACTTTTGGATTAAAGTTAGTTGGATCTAATGCTTCACTCAATGGTATATCACCAAAAGCATCCACGAAGTTTGCTAACACAGAGGCACGAATTACTCTTGCTGCTCCTGCGTGTACAAAGAATTCACTTTTTTCTGCTATCGGAATTAACGTTTTTACATCATTCAGAATTACTGCATATCCATCTCTCCATGTGTTATCAAGCCCTCCTGGATTAACAGCATTATCGTAAATAGCAGCACCCTGATTCAGCATACGGGTCAATCTCATACCAGGATCACTCATTTGGTTGAAGTGTGTGGCATAAGCTACTTGAATGTTATTTGCCAAATAATTGACATCTGTATTGCCTAATGTTACGGCATTTGGGTTATCTAATAAATCAAGTTTACAAGAACTAACCGAAACCGTGAACAAAGTCAATAATATAATTTTTATTTTCTTGATCATTTCAATTTGTAATTTTATGATTAATAAATATTTGAATTGGAGATACTATATCGTTTCTCAAACCAAAATTTAGAATGTTAATTTTAATGTTCCTCCGATACGTCTTGCACTTGGTCCAGTTAATAATTCGAATCCAAGACCATTACCAACACCTAAACCAAGGTTATCAGTATCTAAGTTTACACCAGAAGGAATATTCAATGCTTTGTAATACAAGTTGTTACCCGACAGTGTGAAACTTGCAGCTTTGATACCCAACTTACCTAAGATTGTTTTAGGAAGACTGTACGATAACGAAACTTCTTGTAAACGGAATGTTGAACCATCAAAAATACGTCCCTCATCACCGAAGAAATACAAGTTGTTGAAGTTAATATCCGAACCTGTTACTTGAATATCATTCTTTGAACCATCAGCTTTTACACCTGGGAAGATAAACGTTTGAGCTCTATCATAACCAGTTTCTTGACCTGATTCAACTGTTAAACCACGACCTAATAAAGCACCCGCAGTTGAAGAATATAATGCTCCACCATGACGGTAAGACACCATAACGTTCAACGACAAACCTTTATAATTAAATGTATTAATCATACTTGAATTGAAGGCAGGATTTGGGTCTCCTAATTCAACGGGTGAGGTAGTAGTTTGTAAGTTTCCTCCTGCATCAATCAGTAACTGACCTTGGTCATTACGTCGGTAACCAGTACCTTTAATCATGTTGAAAGGTCTTCCAACGATGGCATAATTACCCAATGCAGCACCAAAACCTGTTATCTGAACTTCTTTGAGTGTTCCACCTAAATCTAAAACAGTTGGTGTATTGCGTGAATACGTCAATGCTACATCCCACGAGAAAGGTCCTTTTGTAATTGGTGTTCCGTTCAAACTAACCTCTATACCAGTATTTCTAATTTTACCAATATTCGTTGTCGTTGAAGTATAACCCGTTGAAGCATCC
The DNA here is from genome assembly GCA_043760595.1 of Cytophagales bacterium. Lineage (GTDB taxonomy): Bacteria > Bacteroidota > Bacteroidia > Cytophagales > Spirosomataceae > Arcicella. Next base: position 21,096 of record JAYUOX010000360.1, on the reverse strand, counting down.
AAAGGAGCTCTCGTAATCAAATCACGTGTATCACGGTTGTACCAAGTGATATCAAATCCGATTTTATTATTGAACAACTTTCCTTCTAAACCTAACTCGGTCTCCGTGTGAAGTTCAGGTTTCAAATTAGGATTACCCAAAGTATTATCAACTGATTGTGTTTGGATTGCACCTGATGTTAACCACCCTCTTGCATTCTGATTCAAGATATTACGAGTTTGATAAGGAACTGGGAAACCCGCCGAAGTTCCAACACCAACTCTTACCTTCAAATAATTAATTGCTTTTGAATTAAATCCTTTAAAAGCAGATGTTGGTACAAATGATAAACTTCCTGATGGATAGAATATCTTACGATTTTCAGGCTCTACAGTTGATGTCCAGTCGTTTCTTCCTGCAAAATTTGCGAATAAAAAATTATCATAATCAGCAGTTATTTCACCAAAAACTCCCATTCGTGTTTGTTCAATAGTCTGATCAAACGAAACGTTATCAATAAAGTTTGTATGACGGAATAAGCCACGAGCTAACATATTCTGACTAAGAACATTGATCTGAGAAAGAAAGTCGTTACGCATATTTCCACCCAATTTTGCCGCTAATGTGAATTTATCTGAAAGTGGCTTTGAATATGATAAGATTAATGAGTTATCAATAATTCTGTTTTTTGTATTTAACGTATTGTACAAACCATTCACAAACACAGTTCCACCTTTGTTCAACTGAAACTCCTGAGTATCATCGTAAGTATCTAAACCAACTTTATAGATAGCCGATAATTCTTTTGTAATTTCTAAATTAAAAGTGGTTGCTGAAAAGAAACGATTTACATTACCGGTAGTTTTATAGTTATTCAAGATCCATCTTGGATTAGGAATATCGTTTCCACCACGGAAATATACTGTACCGCCATCAACAGGGTTTTCGTAGGGCCAGCTTGTCAAATCTACTTGACGTGGCGTGTACATTACGTTAGCCAATACAGATGGGAAATCATTAGCGTTGTTTCCTTGTCCAGAGCTCAAAGGAGGTGAATTTTGGTCAGTATTTGAAAAACTGAATGACGTATTAACCGTTAATTTCTTTGAAAGTTGAGCGTTTAATCCAAGACCCAAGTTTAATCTTCTCAATCCATTATTTTCAATGTAGCCTTGCTCGTTATTGTATCCCGCTGAAACATTGTAACTAATTTTTTCTCCACCGCCAGAAATATTCATTGAAGTGTTTGAAATAACACCCATTCTGAAAAAATCGCTAACGTTATTTGGAAAAAACTGCATAGTATATGGACTAACCGAAGCCACATAGTCAGCCATTGCTGATCTCAATCCAGCATTTGCAAAGAACGCATAAGGGTGAGTCGTAAGGGCAGCGTTGGTATTCTGTGAAGGATAGGCTTTTGCCTCATCTAATGAAGGTCCCCAGTTACTGAAAAAATATCCTAAATTCTGTTGAAAACCTCCAACGTAAGAATTTTGGTATTTTGGTAAATTAACTGTGTTGGTAAAAACAGACTGTGTAATTGAATATTCTGTTTTACGAGCCTTTTTGCTACCATTCTTAGTTGTAACTAAAATTACGCCATTACGTCCTTGGTCTCCGTAAGTTACCGTTGCAGCTAAACCTTTCAATACAGTTACGTTTTCAATGTTGTTTGGGTCAATATCAAGGAAACGACTTGAAGACGATTGCCCTCCACCCGTAAATCCTGCACTTGAACCATCAGCATTTAAACGTGAGTTGGTATTTGAGTTAAACGGAACACCATCTACTACAAAAAGTGGTTGAACAGAGCCAGTAATTGAAGAATAACCACGGATGGTAATATTCGTTCCTGTTCCAGATACACCTGATGTTGAAGTTACGTTTACACCCGCAATTTTACCTTGCAAAACACGACCAACGTCAGCTTGTGGACGATCTTCGATGTTCTTTTTATCAAGAGAAGTTACCGAATAACCCAAAGCACGTTTTTCACGTACAATTCCTTGGGCTGTTACCACAACTTCTGATAATTGCTGAATGTCGTTAGCTAAACCTACATCAATAGTAGATTGTGAACCAATCACAACCTCTTTTGAAGCAAAGCCAACAAATGTGAATTTCAATGTACCGCCAGTAGAAGAAACTGGTAGTGAATAACTCCCTGTTGCATCGGTAGTTGTTCCTTTGGTTGAACCTTTTACCTGAACTGATACACCTGGCAAACCTGAGCCGTCCTCGGCTGAGGTTACTTTTCCTGACACCTTTCTATCTTGTGCAAATGTACTCGCACAGATAAACATGGTAACAAGAAAAGACATGAGTAAATTTTTCTTCATGTACTAATTTTAGTTTGGTTGGAAAATTGGATTAAGAAATTAATGTTTACTTAATGTAAAATTATTAATTAAGTAGTAAAGAAACAATAATAATGTCATTTAAAAATATTGTTATGTCTATAAAAAATAGCATTTTGTAGATGTAATTATCAAATATGGCGTTTTCATGTTTTTGAAAATTCTTGCTTTTAAGTATGAATAACCACATTTTAGGACATTTGTACTACATGATTTTGAGATAAAATAGAAGTTACTCCAGTCGCAAATGAAATTGCACGGAAATACTGATGAATAACCATATTTTCATCCATATTTGCCGTTACTTCCAAAAATAAAGTAATTGTACTATTCTCATACGTTAGTACACTAATATTCTGCATCAATACTAATTTAAAACAAAAAAAGCGAGCCATTTCTGACTCGCTTTTTTTGTTGGAGATTACTATTGATACCCTTCATTCTGTACCAAACTCTTATTTGCCTCTATTTCACGTTGTGGAATTGGGAAAACTAATTTTGGCGAATTAAACAACCAAGTTCTTGTTCCGTTTCCATCGGTTTTCTTGATGGTTGCTTTGTTACGCTTTAAATCGTGAATCCAATGTCCTTCAAAGGCTAATTCAAATCTTCTTTCTTTTAGGATTGCTGGTAAATCCACGGTAGTTACCGCTTTTGCACTTACTCTTTTCCTGACTAAGTTAATATCAACCAAAGGAGCAACACCAACAGGTGCGCCACCAGCTCTAAAATTACCTTCAGCACGTGTGAGATACATTTCTGAAAGACGAATTAATGGAATTGCACCAATTCTGTTTGCCCATTTTTCTGTAAAAATATCCCCTGCATCATAAAAGAAATTACCTCTATCATCCGCTGATTCGTAAGACGTAAGGTGTTGGTCATTGATGATTATATCGCCACGACCTTTTTGGGATGATGATGCAAAAAATGTATTCAGTTCATTCACAAAATCTTGATCAGTTCCTTGTGAAGCAAAAACATCCTCGGTTGAATTTGTTTTGTTGTTGAAGGCTTCACCAAATGTAGCTGTCAAAGTATAGTTACCCGATGTAATCACACGATGAGCTGCATTGCGAGCTTCCGAATATTTACCTTGCATCAAATACACACGAGACAATAAAGCTGCTGCTGTGAATTTTGTGGCAAAAAAGCCGTTCTTGGCAGGTAATAGGGTTTCTGCACTTGTCAAATCAGCAATAACCGCTTGGTAAACTTCTTCAACGGTATTACGTTTCACAAAACTTGCATCCGTAATTTTTGCTGTTGGCGTTATAACTACAGGGACACCTAAATTAGAGGTAGGCGAACCGTCCAAGTACGTTTTGGCGTATTCTCTGACCAACTCAAAGTGCATCCAAGCACGGATTAATTTTGCTTCTCCCTCCAATCTTGATTTTTTAGCCGCATCTACTACGGTTAAATTTCCAAGAACGGTATTAGTGATATTGACAGTACGATAAGCATCTAACCAAGTGGTTTGAGCTTGTCCATTGTCTTTCAACATACTTTTTTCAAAGATTTCACCTGGGGCAACGAATGTACCTCCCCACTCAATATCGCCATTATCTGCCATCAATTCGGCATCACGTTGAAGGTTTCCTCCTAAAAGGTCTCCGTCGGTCATGGAGTCGTAAGCACCTGTCAAAAGTGCTTCCACGTCCGAAGATGTTTGAACCGCTGAAATGGCATCGACATCATCCACTGGTTTTACATCTAATCTATCAGCACAACTTGTCAGTATCAAACTGAAAGCGACTGAGAATATGAATTTGTTATTTATTTTCATTTTATGAAATATCTTTTATTGAACGAATAAATTTCTTTTAATTACTTAAAATCCAAGGTTTACGCCTACGATAATTGTTTTAGGTTGTGGGGCAGAATAAAAGTCATTTCCTGCGGCAACACCCGTCAAATAATCCGTATTAACTTCTGGATCCCATCCTGAATATTTTGTAAATGTCATTAAGTTGTTTGCGGTTGCATAAATTCTAATTTTAGACATTTTCAATTTATCCGTCAATGATTTTGGCAAATTATACCCCAATGTTACGGTTTTCAGACGAGTGTAACTTCCTGATTCTAAATATCTTGAAGATTCCGCCGTGCCGTTACCACCTACATAACGAGCTTGTGGGACATTGGTAATATCACCTTTTTTTCTCCAACGATTCATCTGGTCGAGCGTTTGGTTGTCATAAAAATCTCCGTTGGCTGACATAAATTTACCCGCACCATTATAGACATCATTGCCATAAACGCCCTGTAAAGTGATGCTCAAATCAATTCCTTTGTAAGAAAAATCATTCGTAAAACCACCAATCCAAGTGGGATTAGGATTTCCGATGGTTACATTTTCTGTTGAATTAACATCATTGGTTTTAGTTTTATCCAATGAGCCGTCAGCGTTCTTTTTATTTTTAAAATATAAAGCATCACCATTGTCAGGATCAACCCCTGCATATTCTGGTCCAAAGAAAACACCAAGTGCTTCACCTTCCGCTGCACGATTCAGGAATCCTCCTGTGATTACTTGACCTTGTATATTCAAAATTTTGTTGGCATTTGTAGCGGCATTGAAAGATGTTCTCCAAGTAAAATCTCCAAACTTATTATCAGTTCTCAACACAAATTCAAAACCATTATTTTCTAATTCACCAACGTTTTTTAATTGACTTGAAAAACCTGTTGTTCCTGGAACGTTTACATTCAAAAGTAAATCAGTAGTTTTTTTGGTATAATAATCAAACTCCATTGAAACTCTATTATTGAACAAACCAATTTCTAATCCAATATCTGTTTGAGCGGTTTTCTCCCATTTCAAATCTGGATTTTCGATTTGGAATTGACGTTGTCCAGGTATTCCTGCGTAACCCTCGGCTGTGTATAAGCCCAAACTTCCAAAATTAGCAATTTCGGCATTACCAGTAAGTCCGTAGCTACCACGAATTTTCAACAAACTAATTTGTGAAATATTTTTAATAAAATTTTCTTCCGAAAGTAACCAACCTGCCGAAACTGATGGAAAGAATCCATAACGATTATTTGCCCCAAAACGAGAAGAACCGTCGATACGTCCGCTAAAACCCAATAGATACTTATTATCAAACTTGTAGTTTAATCTCGAAAAGTATGAAAGGAACGTAAATCTTCTTTCAAAAGAACCTGCATCAGCCTTCGTTGCACTTGAAGCAATAGTTTTGTAGGCATCACTTGGTAATTGACGACCAATAGCATCAACAGAAGTCCTGTCAGATTGCTGATAACTCATACCCAGTACTGCATTTATATCATGCTTTTGGTCTAATACTTTATTGAAACTTAAAAAGTTGTTAGTATTGTAATTAAAGATATTGACGATATTTTTAATAGCCTCACCATTACCTGCATTCACCGAATTTCTAACCGTTTTCTTACCATTGTATTGATCATCGTTTCTCAATTGCATATCAAAACCATACTCTGAACGGAATGAAAGGCTTGGAATGATGTTGTACTGAGCATATACGTTTCCGATAGTTCGATAGATTTCCGTAGTATTGCTGGTATTTTTGATACTTACCAAAGGATTGTAATATTGAGTTACATCAGCCCCGTTGTAAGTATCCGTATAGTCATTAGTCCGTGGGTCAATTACTGGTGAAATCGGAGCTAATGCGATGATTTGCAATGGCGTTGAAAAGGCATTGTCGTTTGCAAGACGTGTATTGAGAGTACGAGCCAAACTTGCATTAATTCCAATCGTGAGTTTCTCGGTAGCTTTGTGGTCAATATTTACCCGTGTACTTAAACGTTCAAAGGCATTTTTGATAATAATACCTTCTTGTTTCATGTAAGAAGCTGAACCATAAATTTTTGTCTTTTCTGTACCACCGTTTACACTAAAATCCAGTTGATTCACACTACCTTTTCTAAATACTTCGTTTTCCCAATTGGTATCAGTATAATTTGGAGAAGTAGGGTCAGACCATCTGGTTTTTTCACCTAAGCCATAACGAGTAAAACGAGTTTCACCGCCAGCTACTGAAAATCCAGCATTGGCACGGGCTTCTTTGAATAATTCCACATATTGAGCGGTATTCAAAAAACCACGTCGGTTAGTTGGTTCACTTGTTCCCATTGAATAATTCAACGTAAAATTAGTGTTTCCAGCTTTTCCTCTTTTAGTAGTTAAAAGTACAACGCCGTTTGAAGCTCTCGCTCCATAAATAGCCGCTGCCGAAGCATCCTTCAAGATTTCGATTGATTCTACGTCGTTGAAGTTGATATCAGCCAAAGGATTAGGGCTATTAGTTGAAAAACTGGAAGTCATCGGGATTCCGTCAATTACATACAATGGCTCATTACCTGCTGATACCGAAGATGAACCACGAATACGCATTTTGATTCCTTGCCCTACTTTTCCATTTCCAGATTCTACAAAAACCCCTGCGGCTCTACCTTGAATGGCTTGTTCGGTTGATAATACTGGTAAATTTTCGATTTGCTTTGCGTTGATTTGTGCTACGTTACCCATCAAATTAGTTTTCTTGGTAGTACCGTAACCCACAACCACAACTTCGCCCAAAGAGTTATCACTTTCTTCCAAAGCAACATTGATAACAGTTTGACTTCCGATTTCGATATTGCGATTAGTAAAGCCTACTGAACGGATTTCCAAGGCAGCTTTTCCACTCGGAACGCTGATTGAATAATTACCAGAGGCATCGGTGGCAGTACCTTTACTTGTGCCTTTCACTTGTACACTCACACCTGGTAATGGCGAATTGTCCCCTGCGGAGACAATCTTGCCCGTAATTCGGCGGTCTTGAGCAATCATACTCAAAGAACAGCCAAAAAACATGATTAGACTGAATAATAGACGTTTGTTCATGAAGATATTGGGTTTTGGTTTGTTAAAAATTAAGAAGTTTATCTTTTCAGAAGCGAGCTGAGTGAAACACTTATTTTGTTTTTAATAAAAAAACAGAGATTAAAATTAACGGTATTTCACTATATTTCAAAAAAAGAAAAAAATATTTTATAAATTTTCGGGTAATGCTAATTGATGAGTAAATTCATACCCAGCCTTAAAAATATCTGATAATTTTCTAATATCATAGGGGTCAAAGTTTTTCAAGGCGGGTGGTTCAATCAGTAAATTGCATTTTTCAATTCTACTTTTTGAGTTATTATTGATTGCTAAAAACAATGATTTTTGAACTAATGATGACATTGATTTAGTATTTTGCTGAATGCCATAGGGGTTGCAATGACTCCCAATAATATAATCATAATGCCCTATTAACGGTTCGATGGGCATATTGTTTAAAACTCCACCATCTACTAAAATTTTCTCTCCAATAGTAATTGGCTCAAAAAGTCCAGGAATACAGCAGGATGCCATGACGGGTTTTAGGATTTCTCCTTTTGAAAAATAGATGGTTTCTCCCGCAAAAATATCGGTGGCATTGACGGTTAAAGGGATTTTTAATTTTTCAAATGAATTATGAGGAATATATTTCAAATAAACCTCTTCCACTTTCAGCATACGTAATAATCCAGAGCGATTCCAAGCGGGTCGCATGGCTCGTAAGGTATTAGTCGAAACTACGATTTCGTAAATATGATCAGGGGAATAACCTGCCGCAAACATTGCCCCTACTATTGAACCAGCACTGCATCCAGAGATTCCAGAAATTCCAATGCCTTTTTCTTGCAATGCCTTCAAAACGCCCAAATGTGCAATGCCACGTGTGCCTCCGCCTGAGAGAACTATTCCAATTTTCATGATTTTATTTTTTTAAATAAATGAGGTTCTACTACGATTGATACTGGGACGCATAGTCGGAATTGAATGTAGAACAGGTTTCCAACCTGTTCATGGAGTCCGATAAACAGGTTGGAAACCTGTTCTACTCTTAATCCCGTATCATTTATAGTAGAACCATAAATGATTGATGAACGGAGTGCGTAACCTGATAGAATATCTGTTAATTTTGAATCTGTAATTTATTTGGTAATTTACACAAAAACTTCAAACAAACTTCAAGACAAAATTACAAAAACATGATTTTACATTCAATTGATGCTGGAAATTTCAAATTAGACGGTGGGGCAATGTTTGGCGTTGTGCCTAAAACTTTTTGGCAAAAATCAATTCCTGCCGATGAAAATAATCTCTGTTCGTGGATGATGAGATGTTTGTTAATTGAGGACGGGAAGCAACTGATATTGATTGATACAGGCATGGGCGATAAGCAAGATGCCAAATGGCAAGGGTATTATTACAGACACGGTGAAGGCGAATTGGTAAAATCTATTCGGGCAAAAGGGTATTCCGAAAAGGACGTTACCGATGTGATTTTGAGCCACTTACACTTTGATCATTGTGGAGGGGCAGTTAAATGGAATGCTGAAAGGACTAAGTTTGAAATGACTTTCCCGAATGCTCGTTATTGGTCTCATTCTGAGCATTTTGAGTCTGCAATCAATCCAAATCCACGAGAGAAGGCTACTTTTTTTAGAGATAATATTTTGCCCATTCAAGAGGCAAATCAGTTGTTTTTTGTAGATAAAGTTTTAGAAAATCCGTTTAAAAATATCGAAATTTTAACGGCAGATGGACACACGGAAAAAATGTTGATGCCCAAAATTTCGTATCAAAATAAAGAAATTATTTTCATAGCTGACACCATTCCTTCGCACGCCCATGTTCCCGTACCTTATGTGATGGGTTATGACATACGACCCTTACAGACGATGATTGAGAAAGAGAATTTATTATCGCAAGCCTCTGAAAATGAATGGATTATCTTTTTTGACCATGACCCCTTGTATGATTGTGCGACTGTACAGATGAGTGATAAAGGATTTATGTTAAAAGATAAAGGGGTTTTGAAGGAGTTTTTCTAACGATTTTTTTTCTTCCAGAATTTCGATTTTTTCCGCTCATTCTTTTCATAAAAACAGGCATTAGGTAAAGTGGGAGGACGATTGAAAATGGGTACTGATAAACCAAAGTATAAATCTGCTCCTCTGGGGTTATTGATATTCAAGAAAGCCCCCAAATTATCGGTACCGAAAAATAATGGACCTAAACGAGTGGCAAGTCCAAAAGTGAAAATATTGTAATTATTCAAAAGGGCAAAAGGCATGGCTACTTCAATCCACTTAGACTCCCAACGAGGCGTAATGGACAGCGAAGAAGGCATTTTCATACCAATAGATTGACTACCCCGCAGATTTTGCACCCACGAACTATTAATATAAAATTTATCCCGTAAATGATAGTCAAAATTGATTTGCAAGACCGTTGGTAAACTCGAAGTAAAACTATTGAGACTGTTCAAATCACCAGAACCAATTTTTGTATTGATACGATTAAAGACATCGTCCGACCCTTCCACTTGACTAATATCTGTGGAATTAAAGGTAACATTACTGGCGTTCACTTCCCAATTTCGTACATAAAAAAGATTATTATAGTTTATACCTCCAATATCTAAGATTGAAACGCCCAATTTAAACTCATATTTATTCTTGCTGGGATCTAATTTTTGTACGCCTTTTTGTCGGTAAGCGTATTTTCTGAGTTCAGGACGATATTCATAAACAAAACCTAAATCAAGTCCCCAGCCACTTCCTGCGGACTGATTGCCAAATCCCCAACCAAAGGAAGGGCTGGCACTTTTGTATGCACCCTCACGAGTGTAGCCATAGTTTACTTTGAGGGTATTAATCTGTAAAAGTTGTTTTTTAGGCTCAGAAGGATCGTTGATGATGTTGTAATCAGCTTCTTGGATATTGAGGTGGGCATTATAGATACCCACAACTCTTTTGACGGTGATGCCTATTTTTATAAAATCTTCATCCTCGTCTCTCAAAATCTGACTGTACGAAAATCCCAATTCTGCATAACTGTTCATATTTAGGGTAGTTCCTGATAACTTAAAATCTTGATTTTTGAGAAACAAGGTATCTGTTCCTAAACGTATCAGATTGGCTAAGGGAAGAGAAGCATTCGATAAATTTATTCCTGTACGGATGCGAGTGAGTAAGCCAATCGCTCTTTTATCATTGAGGGTAAATAATACCGATGGACCACGCAAGTCATTGATTAAATTCAAGTGGAAGGGTTCTCCTTCGGTATTGATATCATAATACGCATTTTTAAAAACAATAACTCCATTCCTATTTCTGTAATCGTTTGAAACTGAATTAGTTATTAACTGTAAAGCCGAATACGGTGCATCCCAACCTACATAATTATTAGAAAGAAAAACATCGTTAGCAACTACATTTACGTAAACTTTATACCGTGAATCAGAAAGATTGGCAGGATTATTATACACAGATTGAGTACCTGCATAGTTACTTCCCGTTATCCCAAGCCACTGTTGGGCTTGAATATTCGTAGAGATAAATATGAAAAATAATAAGGCGGAAAGTACTGGAAATGATGTTGAAATTCGCACGTTTGAGTTTTCAATAAATTAGGTTCAATCAATTATCTTTCGACAAAGATACTTTTAATACGAATTATATGACAGGCTTATTACAAATGCCACAAAAAATTATCTTACGGTATTTTATAGAATGCGACAGAACTTATTGGAATTAGATTTGCCAACTTTCAAAAAAGTTGGCAAATCTGGGGACTTTTACACATTCATCAGAAAATTTATCTTAAGGTATTTTGGGAGAGTTCAATTTTTTATCAAAATAATTATATTCTCTATTATGAGTAAGTAATTTAATTTAATTTTTACAAAAATCTTTGAGAAACATCACATTAAAACAATAAATTTGTGATTGATAAATTTCTTATTCCGAAGAGAATAAAACCAAAATATAATTGGTATAATAGCCATATAAGTTTTGAAAATTTCTTCAAAAGACATAAACAAAGAATAAAATTTGGTATAAACAAAATCTAAAATATTCGCTTAGGGTAGATTTATTACCGAAGAGCGAACACTAAACAATATGAAAAGAATTGCAGTATTTACGTCAGGGGGCGATGCCCCAGGAATGAACGCCGCCATCAGAGCAGTAGTGAGAGGAGGACTTCACCACGGAGTCGAGATTTTTGGAATTCTCAGAGGGTATAATGGAATGATTAAGGGAGATATTATTCCACTTAACTCACAGTCAGTCAGTAATATAATTCAACGTGGAGGCACAATTTTGAAATCGGCACGGAGTAAAGAATTTATGACATCCGAAGGTCGCAAAAAAGCCTATGAACAATTAAAATCTCACGGAATTGAAGGATTGGTTGCCATTGGAGGTAATGGAACTTTTACAGGAGCTGAGATTTTTTATAATGAATATCAAATTCCAACGGTTGGGGCTCCTGGGACGATTGATAATGACCTCTTCGGAACGGATTATACCATTGGCTACGATACTGCGGTGAATACTGCTCTGGATGCCATTGATAAAATCAGAGATACGGCAGATTCGCACGATAGAATATTTTTCATAGAAGTAATGGGGCGTGATTCGGGCTATATCGCCGTTCAATCAGGTATTTCAGGAGGGGCTGAATCCATCCTTATTCCAGAAGAAAGACAAACGATTGATGAAGTTGTGGCGGTTTTGAAAAATGGTTTTGCCAAGAAAAAATCTTCTTCAATTGTAATTGTTGCAGAGGGAGATGAGGAAGGTCATGCCGCCAATATTGCTGAAAAAATAAAAAACACGATTGATGTTCCCGTGGATATTCGTGTTACCAATTTGGGGCATATTCAGCGAGGGGGTAGCCCCAGTGCTGCCGACAGGATTTTAGCGAGCCGCTTAGGTTTGGGAGCATTAGAAGGGCTTTTGGTAGGACACAAAAATGAAATGGCTGGAATTGTAAATGACCAATTGGTCTATACTCCGTTTCACGATACGATTACAAAGAAAAAGAATATCAATCCAGATTTATTGAGGCTTTCTGGTATTTTGAGTAAATAATAACGGAGTAACAAAAAAGGGAGAAAGGTTTGACAAAGTCAACCCCTCTCCCTTTTTTATTACTCCTTATCTACTTGGCTCTCAAACTAATAACAATTATACGATTCTCGTTCCTCTGCTTTGTATCATCGAAGGATTTTATGGACTTTGCGACTTAAAATAGATAGTTCTATCTTTCACTTTCCTATACAGAACTTACCAAAGATATTCTTTAACAAATCATCCGTTGTAATCGTACCAGTAATTTCCCCTAAATGGTGCAAAGCAAAACGAATATCCTGTGCCAAAAAATCGCCTGTGATACTTTGATTTAATCCTTCCAAAACATTCTCTAATGCTTCATTAGTTTGTTTCAAATGAGTAAAATGTCGAAGATTTGTTACAATGGTGTCACCCATTTTTATTTCTTTGGTCTTAACTTTATTAACCAAAATATCTTTCAGTTGATTGATATTCAAATCATTAGAAGCTGAAATCCAAATAATTTCGGGATAAACGGCTTCAAATTCAGCTTTCTTTTCGGAAGATAATTTATCAACTTTATTCCCTACCAATAAATAAGGGGAATTAAAATCTGATAACTGTTCATTGATAATTGTTAATTGAATTTCGCTTGCATCAAACAGATACAAAATCAAACTCGCCTTTTCCATTTGTTGCTTAGTTCGCTCCACTCCTATTGCTTCAATGGTATCAGTTGCCGTACGAAGTCCTGCGGTATCAATTAATCTGAAACGAATTCCACCAATGATTAATTCGTCCTCAATGACATCTCGGGTTGTTCCTGCAATATCCGAAACAATGGCTTTTTCTTCGTTTAAAAGTCGGTTCAAAAGCGTTGATTTCCCTGCGTTTGGTTTGCCAATAATCACCGTAGGAACGCCATTTTTAATAACATTTCCCATTTCAAAACTCTCAATCAATGGCACAAGAACGGCTTGAATTTGGAAGATTAATTGCCTCAAATCATCTCTATCAGCAAATTCTACATCCTCTTCACCAAAGTCTAATTCTAACTCAATCATTGAAGCAAAATGTATCAACGATTCTCGTAATTGAGCAATTTGTTTTGAAAATCCTCCTCTAATTTGATTGATGGCAGTTTGATGGGAAGCTTCTGAATCTGAGGCGATTAGGTCAGCCACGGCTTCCGCTTGGGCAAGGTCTAATTGTCCGTTCAAAAAGGCTCTTTGCGTAAATTCTCCTGGGGTTGCTAATCTTGCACCTTCACGAATGATAAGTTTCAAAATCTTCTGGATGATATAATCCGAACCATGACAGGAGATTTCGATAGTATCTTCACGGGTGTATGAAGATGGTGCTTTGAAAAGTGAGACCAAAACCTCATCCACAATCATTTCCTCATCTCGGATAGTGCCAAAATGAATGGTATGCGAGGCTTGTTTTTCAAGATTCTTGCCCTTGAAAAATTTATTCACAATCGGGAAAGTCTCTGAACCTGAGACTCTTATAACGGCAATAGCCCCTACACCCGCAGGGGTCGCAAGGGCTACTATGGTCTCATTTATAGGTATGAGGTATGAGGTATGAGGCGGGCGGCGTTCCGCTATGAGGTCTTGGCGGTTTATATTATTATCTTCATTCATTTCCTTCAATTCTATTTCTTTATTCTTTTTTTGACGGTGATTATAATACTTTTGATGATTTTGAGCAATTCAACTGCATCAGTATTCATAGAAATATATTCTTTTTCTTTGAAATAACCCGTTAAGAAAAGTAATTCTAACCAATAACAAGTTTCATCACATTCTTTCTGGGCAATGGCTAATTTATGGATAAAATCTAAATCAGATTCAGCATTTCGAGATTCACGGACATTTGCACCAATTGATGTTCCAGAACGTAACATTTGTTTTGAAAGCACGTATTCCTTTTTGTCTTCTTTCAGAATTTGTGATAATTTGACTATCCTAACAGCAAATTTCAAACTCTTATCTTTAAGAATACTATCTGACATAATTTTAAAAGTGGTTAATTTGAAATAAAATTAAACAGAAAACCATAACCTCATACCTCATACTTACAACCTACAACTTCATACCTACTAAAAGAGGTCCTTTAATTTCATCGCCACGCCCATATCTCCATCAATTTTCAATTTCCCAAACATAAATGCCGTCATTGGGTTTAAATCACCTGACATTAAGCCTTCTAAATCGTCCTGAGATACTTTGATGGTACAATCTGCCGCTGCATCTTCGTTTGAAACTGCCCCGTCTGCCGTTAAGAAAACGTTTCCTGCATCAGTAGCAAATTTGATTGATGAGCCTACGCCACCTTTTGCGGCAGCTAATGTTTTTATTTTGTCTGTTAATACTTCAAAAGTCATGATTCTTTCAATTAATAGTTAAAAATTAATAATTAATAGTTGAAGACAACGAACTTAAAATGAATATGATTTGGGCGAAAATTATCAACTTCGCTTTCAACTATTAATTATTCACTCTTAAATATTAATTGACTTCACGTAAAGATAAATCCTCTTTTTGTTTTTAGCGTGTTTAGCCTTAATTTTATTCAGTTTTTACCAAAAATACATGATTAATAAACGAAAAATAATCAATGATCCCGTTTATGGATTCATTAATATTACCTCTGAGCTGATTTACGACCTAATAGAACATCCTTATTATCAGCGACTTAGACGAATAAAGCAATTAGGTATGGCTGAATACGTCTATCCTGGGGCTTTGCACACCCGTTTTCATCACGCTCTCGGGGCAATGCACCTTATGCAGGAAGCTTTACAGACTTTGAGCCAAAAAGGACACCATATTTCGGAAGACGAATTAGAATCCGCTCAAATCGCTATTCTTCTGCATGATATTGGTCATGGACCTTTTTCGCACGTTTTGGAACATCATATTCTTAACCATGTTCCCCACGAAGAGATTTCATTTTTGTTAATGAAAGAACTCAATCGCCAGTTTGAAGGAAAACTCTCTTTAGCGATAAATATGTTTACCAATAATTATGCAAGACCTTTTTTTAACCAACTGATTTCCAGTCAGTTAGATGTCGATAGGATGGATTATTTGAACCGTGATAGTTTTTTTACGGGAGTCCGTGAAGGAAATATTGGGGCTGAGAGAATCCTAAAAATGTTGGATATTGTTGATAATCAATTAGTTGTAGAACAAAAAGGGATTTATTCGGTAGAAAACTTTTTGACCGCCCGTAGGCTCATGTATTGGCAAGTTTACTTACACAAAACTTCTATTTGTGCCGAGACGATGCTGTCGCAAATTATCCGAAGAGCCAGAGAACTAATCAGACGAGGAGAAGAAGTGTTTACGACTGAAAATTTTGGATTATTTCTTAGAAACGAAGTCAGCTTTGATGAGTTTAAATCCGATAGAAAATACTTACAAGCCTTTACTGAAATGGACGACCATGACGTTTGGGCGTGCATAAAAATGTGGACAAAACACCCAGACGGTTTATTATCAAGCATTTGCGGTAAATTATTGGACAGAAAGTTATATAAAATAATTATTTCGGAAGAACCTTTTGAAGCGTCATTTCTTGAAAAAATTAAAAATGATTTCTTAGCACAAGAAGGCATAAATGAGAACAATTTACCTTATTTCATGGTGCAAGGCACAATCTCAAATGAAGCCTATCTATCTGAAAAACAGGCAATTAATATTTTAACAAAAAATAAATTAGTCATTGATATTGCCGATGCTTCCGACTTACCAACGATAAAAGCATTGAGCAATGTCGTGAAAAAATACTATATATGTTGGGCAAAGGACGTATATTTGCGAGAATAATTAATATAAGGTTTTTGGTTTTTGGTTTTAGGTGATAGAGTCTTTTAAGGGAATATAAATATTTTCTATGCACTCCCTAATACCTAACCCCTAACACCTAACCCCTTTAAAAAATGGAATTTACTGTTGAACAAATAGCGTTGATGCTAAATGGCGAAATCAAAGGTGATAAATCTCTGAAAGTGAGACAGTTGGCTAAAATCGAAGAAGGTTCGGTGGGTAGTATTTCATTTTTGGCAAACCTCAAATACGAACAGCATTTATACGCCACAAATTCCACGGCAGTAATCGTTGATAGAACTTTTGAACCTAAAAAAGAATATTCAACGACCCTCATTTTGGTAGACAATGCCTACGCCGCCTTCACGGTTTTATTACAGGAATACCAAAAAGTTTTAACTCAAAATAAAAAAGGCATCGAACAACCTTCATTCATAAGTTCGTCTGCACAATTAGGTTCGGATGTGTACATAGGAGCATTTGCGTACATTGGCGATAACTGCAAAATAGGTAACAATACCAAAATATATCCAAACGTAACTATCTCAGAATCAAGCACTATTGGCGATAATTGCACAATTTATGCGGGTGTGAGTATCTATAATAATACCATCATCGGCGATAATTGTGTCATTCATTCTAACTCCGTTATTGGCTCGGACGGTTTCGGGTTTGCCCCACAGGCAGACGGAACTTTTGCCACTATTCCACAATTGGGCAATGTGATTATTGAAAATAACGTCAGTATTGGTTCAAATTCAACCGTGGATAGAGCAACGATGGGTTCTACGATTTTGAGGGAAGGTGTAAAATTGGATAATTTAGTACAAATTGCTCACAACGTAGAAATCGGGAGAAACACCGTAATCGCCTCACAATCAGGCGTTGCGGGGTCTGGAAAAGTAGGAGCAAATTGCTTAGTGGGTGGACAAGTTGCCATTGTTGGGCATATCTCAGTTGCCGATAACACTATCGTAACAGGGCGTTCGGGCGTAACAAAATCTGTGAGACAATCGGGTAAAACCATCGGAGGAATCCCAGCAATGGATAACCACGACTTATTAAAATCTCAGGTTTTGTTCAAAAATTTACCAAAAATGGAACAACGTTTGCGGGATGTGGAAGAGAAATTGAAAGAGAAATAAGTTAAGCCTGAAAGGCTTGAATATGAATAACCGTAGGTGCAACCTACGGAAAATAACTACAAACTCGAAACAACTCTGAAAGAATTGAATTGAGTGATGTAATAAAATTTGAATAGTCTATTTAACCCTTTCAGGGTCAAACTATGCTTCAATTTCTTCCGTAGGTTACACCTACGGCTATTCACATTTAAGTCCTTTGGACTTTTACTGAAAAATAAATAAAAATATTAATAACTATCTGAAAATTAGCCAGTTACACTAATTAATAATCATGGAAGATAGTTTCTAAAAATAAAAATGAATAACAAACAGCATACAATTCAAAAAGCCATTACTTTATCGGGCGTGGGTTTGCACACGGGCGTAGTTGCCAACATGACATTTGTACCTGCCCCGCCAAATCATGGTTATAAATTCCAAAGAACCGACCTTCCAGACCAACCCATCGCCGATGCCGATGTAGATTACGTAGTCGATACGTCTCGTGGAACGACCATCGAACACAATGGAGCAAGAATAAATACTGTCGAACACGTTTTGGCGGCGATGGTGGGTTGTCAAGTGGACAATGTTTTGATACAATTGGATGGACCTGAACCACCAATCATGGATGGAAGTGCCATTAAGTTTGTGGAAGCAATTTTGGAAACTGGTTTGGAAGAACAAAATGCCAATCGCAAATTTTTTGAATTGCCTTCCGAAGTTCGTTTCAAGGACAATGAAAGAGGCGTAGAATTGGCAGCCTTACCTTTGAATGATTATCGTTTGACGGCAATGGTAGACTATAATTCTAAATTTTTATCAAGTCAGCACGCCAATTTGACCAATATTGAGCAATTCAACGAGAATTTTGCCAAATGTCGTACCTTCTGTTTTGTGCATGAATTAGAAGCACTTTTTAGTGCCGATTTAATCAAAGGAGGAGATTTATCAAATGCCATTGTGATTGCCGACAGAGATTATACGGATGTCGAATTAGACCGTTTGGCGGTGATGTTGGGTAAACCAAAAGTGAGTGTTTCAAAAGAAAAAGGTATTCTGAATAATCTGGAGTTATATTATCCAAACGAAATGGCTCGCCACAAGTTATTGGATATGGTTGGAGATTTGGCATTGGTAGGTCGTCCGATAAAAGCTCAGATTTTGGCAGCTCGCCCAGGTCATGCTGCCAACGTGGAATTAGCCAAAAAAATAAAGAAGTTGATGAAGGAAACTGAGAAGAATAACGTTCCTCAGTATGACCCAAAACAGCCTCCAATCTTCAATTTTGAGCGTATTTATCAATTACTACCTCATCGTTATCCTTTCCAAATGGTGGATAAAATCATTTATTTGGATGATGAAAGTGTGGTCGGAATGAAAAATTGTACGATGAATGAAAATTATTTCACAGGACATTTTCCAAATAATCCAGTTATGCCAGGCGTTATGCAAGTAGAAGCGATGGCACAAACGGGCGGAATTTTAGTTTTGAGTTCAGTACCTGACCCCGAAAATTATTGGCCCTATTTAGTAGGAATCGAAAATTGCAGATTCCGAAAAAGTGTAGTGCCAGGTGATACCGTAATATTCAAGTGTGATTTACAAGCACCCATCCGTAGAGGAATCGCTAAAATGCACGGACGAGCCTACGTAAATGGCGTAGTAGTTTGTGAGGCAGATATGACAGCAAGCCTTGTTAGAAAAAGTTGATAAGTTTTAAGTTGGTAAGTTGTTAAATAATAACTTCCACATGATTAACAACTTAACAACTCAACAACTTAACAACTTTAAGATGACACAACCCTTAGCATACATACATCCCGAAGCAAAACTTGCTCAAAACGTTGTGGTTGAGCCATTTACGGTCATTCACCAAAACGTAGAAATTGGTGATGGATCTTGGATTGGTTCAAACGTAACCATTTTCCCAGGGGCAAGAATCGGTAAAAATTGCCGTATTTTTCCAGGGGCAGTGATTGCCGCCATTCCCCAAGATTTGAAATTTGGGGGCGAAGATACCCTTGCCATTATTGGCGATAATACCACCATTCGTGAATGCGTAACTATCAATCGTGGTACGAATGATAGAAACAAAACCCAAATTGGTAAAAACTGCCTCATCATGGCGTATGTACACGTTGCCCACGATTGTAGCATTGGTGATAATTGTATTTTGGCAAACAGTGTGCAAATGGCTGGACACGTTGAGGTGGGAGATTTTGCTATTCTGGGAGGTTCAAGTGCGGTTCATCAGTTTGTAAAGATTGGTCGTCATACAATGGTTTCGGGTGGTTCTTTGATTCGTAAAGATGTTCCACCATTTACTAAATCAGGTCGTGAGCCACTTTCTTATGCAGGAATAAACTCGATTGGGCTTCGCAGACGTGGTTTTTCGGATGAACAAATAGCTCAAATTCAAGAGACTTATCGTTATGTTTATTTAAAGAATTTTAATAATAATGATGCTCTTTCACAAATAGAAATCAATCTTCCCGCCTCCGCAGAACGTGATGAAATCGTGAATTTTATTCGTAATTCGGAAAGAGGAATAATGAAAGGCTTATCTTAGAATTGGGGGTTTGGGGATAGGATTTAGGGGGTTAAAACTAAATCCTAAATCCTATCCCCAAACCCCTAATTAATGAAAATAATCACTCAAAATCTCGGCAAAAAATTCAGTAAAGAATGGATTTTTAGAAATTTATCCTACGAATTTCTATCGGGAGAATCATATACTTTTGTCGGAGCAAACGGAAGTGGAAAATCTACACTTTTACAGGTACTTTCAGGTTTTATGCCTCATTCTGAGGGAGTTATCGATTATAAAAACCTTCAAAAAGATATTACGATTGATGATTTCTATAAACATCTTGTCATCGCCGCACCTTATTTAGAACTCATCGAAGATTTTACATTGACAGAAATCATAGAATTTCATGTCAAATTTAAGCCTTTCATTCAACAACACTCCATCCAAGATTTTATCAATTTTATTGAATTGCCCAATGCCCAGAACAAAGAACTAAAATATTTTTCTTCAGGCATGAAACAGCGGGTAAAATTGGGCTTGGCGTTTTGGTCGGACTGTGAGATTATGATGTTGGACGAACCTACCTCAAATCTTGATGTCGATGCCACCAATTGGTATCTTCGCAATGTCCAAGAATATTCAAAAGACCGATTGCTTTTCGTTTGTTCCAATCAGCCAACTGAATATGAATTTTGTCGTAATATTTTGAATATTCAAGATTATAAGTAGAACAGATGTCTAACCTGTTTATAAACAAATAAATGAACAGATTGGAAACCTGTTCTACATAAAAAAACTCACGCTTTTCTATCAAAAACAAATTAATAATCATCGCAAAAAAAGAAAGGTAATAATCGCTATCTTACTGATTACCAGTTTTCACCCTTGTTGGTCTTCCTTTTTAGAGAAAGAATTAGCCAATCAAGGAAAATATTTTTGTTTGCACTGATTAATTTTTAAGGGATAACCCAAATGAAAGAAAAGAGCCTCAAATTCATGATAAAAACTATACAATTTTCGTAAATTACATTTTAAGAAAAAAGTAACACATGAAAAAACCAGAAGAATCAACGGCAGATAGATATGTTCGTCTTTTGAGAAAAAGACATTTTAAAATTACAGATTCAACCGAAAAATCAAAACAATTTTTGATTAATATTGGATTAGTAGATACATCCGCATCAAAGAAATCGTAAGTCTTAAATCCCAAATCCGCAACCCCCATGTCCCCAATCCAACAAGCCAACCAAACTTCTCATCAACTCCTAAAACGTCGTCATTTTTTGCAGTCGTGTGCTACGGGTATGGGCATGATGGCTTTGGGGTCGATGATGGGGTGTTCTTCGGATAAAAAAGAT
>JAYUOX010000359.1:0-9105 GCA_043760595.1 Cytophagales bacterium | reverse complement strand
AAGATGGAACTTTGCCCTTCTACCATTAAAGTTTCGTCAGACATAATTGGAAGATACGCTCCACCCGCTACGCAACTGCCTAAAACGGCTGAAATTTGCGTAATTCCCATCGCACTCATCAAGGAATTATTATAAAAAACTCGCCCAAAATGCTCACGGTCTGGGAAGATTTCGTCTTGCATGGGTAGAAAAACGCCCGCACTATCCACCAAATAAATGATGGGTAAATGGTTTTGCATGGCAATTTCTTGAAGGCGTAAATTCTTTTTGCCAGTAATTGGAAAGTATGCCCCAGCCTTCACGGTTTGGTCATTTGCCACGATAACGCACAGTCTGTCAGATACATAGCCCAAGCCGCCAACCGTTCCGCCCGCAGGACAACCGCCGTGTTCGGCATACATTTCGTAGCCTACGAATGCCCCAATTTCTAAAAATTCCGTGTTTTCATCAATCAGATAATCAATGCGTTCACGGGCAACAAGTTTGCCTCGCTCATGTTGTTTTTGAATGTTTTTGAGTCCCCCGCCTAATTTGATGGTTTCCAAACGTAGCTTTCTTTCTTGCAAAAGGCTTTGGTGTGCGGTTTGATTTTGGTTAATCATAAGTTTTATTAAAGATTGTTGTGAATTTTTGCAAGATAAGTTTTTTTGGGAAATGAAATTGAGTTTTGGTTGATTTTCGTTTGAGACTATCCATGTCAATCTTAACAAATAACTGGATTTGATAATGACTTATCAGGCTTAAATGCTTATTTTTGAGTTCTTAACTGATGTTACGCAGACTTTTAAGGTTAAGCATCTCCGATGCTGAAATTATCGTTTTTATTATTTCTACAAAGGTTATACCTCTCCGATGTAATTCATCACATATTACCTCGGAGAGGTATAACCTTTGTAGAAGAGAAAACGTAGTCCAAAATAGCATCGGAGATGCTCAACCTTAAAATTTGCGTAACATGAGTTCTTAATACAGATTTAGAGACTGAGGTTATACAGAGATTCACGAAGTTTAAGAAAAGAGAACCACAGAGTTTGAAGAGGATTTTCTTTGTGGAATTGAATTTACAAATTATGTCTGTAACAAAAATCCCTACTATCTCTACGTAAACCGCTCACGTAGTACGTAAGGCTTCGAGATAATAAAGGCATTTTTGATTACGAATATAGGGCTAAAAACGTAAGTACACAAATATTGAGTTATTAACAATTCCGAACAATGAAAATGACCAAAGGGTAGAGATAAGGGGTTATAATATTTCTGAAATACCAATTCCCAAACCCCCAACCCCCAACCCCCAACCCCCAACAATGAATCCAAACGAATTTTTATCCAAACTTTATAAATACGAAATTAAAATTCGCAAGGCGGTAACTTCGCAAATGCGGGGAAATTTCCATTCTATTTTTAAAGGTTCTGGCTTGGAATTCAGCGACTTACGACTCTATCAATACGGAGACGATGTCCGATTAATTGACTGGAATACCTCCGCCAAAGGACATGGAACGTATGTCAAAATATTCAAAGAAGAGAAAGAACAAACGGTGTTTTTTGTGGTGGATGTGAGTGCTTCGCAAAACGTTGGGCGGTCTGACCGTTCAAAATTAGATACCATTAAAGAGATTTGTGGGGTCTTGACTTTATCGGCAATCAAAGAAGCAAGTCACGTAGGATTATTGTGTTTTTCAGACCAAAAGGAGAAATACATTAAGCCCGCCAACACCCTAAAACACGGTTATAGAACGATTTTAGAGCTTTTTAAACTCAAAACCGAATCAACAGGTACAAATCTCAAAAAGATGATTTTGTTTACCTTGGACGTTTTGAAACGACGAAGTTTAGTAATTTTAGTATCGGATTTTATTGATACTGGTTACGAAGAAAATCTAAAAGCTCTAGCCCGAAGACACGATTTAATTGTGATTCATCTTTACGACCAACGAGAAACAAATTTACCCCGTTTGGGCATTATTCCCGTGTTTGATACAGAAAGTCGAAAAACGATTTGGGTTAATGCGTCCTCCAATTGGTTTAGGAACAGAATGAAGAATTTATTTGAGAAAAATTCGGAACAATTAGACCAAATTTGCAAACAAAATCGAGCAAATTATTTAGCCATTGATGCTTCGGAGGATTATGTACCGAAGTTGATTAAGTTGTTTCGGGTAAGAAAGTAGATACTGATTGCACACGGATTTAAGGGATTAGACACGGGTTTTTTAGTTATCAACTATTTGATTAACAAGAACTTAAAACCCTGAAAGGGTTAAATCCGAATAGCCGTAGGTGCAACCTACGGGGAAAATGTCTCAGATTCCAACAACCCAGAAAGGGTTGAATAGACTAATTATGTCAACGTATTTATTCAATTCCTTCGGAGTTGTTTCGTTCGCTTTTATTCTCCGTAGGTTACACCTACGATTATCCATGCGGTTCGACGGGTCGATTTAAGCCTTACAGGCTTACGTGGCACAAGTAAAATAGAAATTATGCTTGAAAATTATCGTTTTATAGACCTTTTTGCGGGTATTGGAGGGTTCAGAATTGCTCTTGAAAGTTTTGGGGCAAATTGTGTATTTTCTTCTGAATGGGATAAGTACGCTCAAAAAGTTTATGAAGCAAATTTTGGCGAGTTACCCGAAGGAGATATTACCCAAATTTCTGAAAATAATATACCAAATCACGATATCCTTTGTGGTGGATTTCCGTGTCAGCCTTTCAGTATTTCTGGAAAACAAAAAGGCTTTGAAGATATAAGAGGGACACTTTTTTTTGATATTGCACGTATCGTAGAATATCATCAACCCAAAGTTTTATTCTTAGAAAATGTTAGAAATTTTGAAACGCATGATGAAGGTAAAACGCTCAAAATCGTCAAATCAACTTTAAAAGATTTAGGATATACAGTTTTTCATAAAGTGTTGAATGCCAGTTACTTTGGATTACCACAAAATCGGGAGAGAGTTTATATCGTATGTTTTAGAAATGATTTAGAAATAGACAAATTTAATTTTCCGAAAGAACAAAATATACCAATAAAATTAAAAGATATTCTTCTCTCTGATACAAAAACTGAAAAATATCGAATTGAAAGGAATGACATTAATTTACGTACAGACGTATTAATTCCAGGTGATATTTTTGGAAATTATCCGCTTGCCCCAATCAGAATTGGAGAAATAAATAAAGGTGGTCAAGGTGAAAGGATTTATCACGAATTAGGTCATGCGATCACCTTATCTGCCTACGGTGGAGGCATTGGTGCAAAGACAGGCGTATATTTAATCAATGGAAAAATTAGAAAATTAGCACCTCGTGAATGTGCAAGATTACAAGGTTATCCAGACAGTTTTATTTTGGATTCGTCTGATAATCAAGCATATAAACAATTTGGAAATAGCGTTCCGATAAATGTATTAAAATCAATTCTAAAAAATATACAAACCGTTTTAACACCGAAAGAAGAATATGCAATGCTTTATTAATCCTGCCGAATTATTTGAAATATAAATGCCCACAAGAATAATTAAATATCTAATAATCAACACATTACGCTTTTCCTTGTCTGTTCTCTTACAGACAAGGAAATTAACGTTTGTATCTTATTCATTACAGGCTGTTTTTTATTCTCTATTCTCTGTTCTCTGTTCTCTTTCTATTACCGCCCAAATCCCAAGTTGGACACCGCCAAAAGGCAAGTTTTTGAGTGATAGTGTAAAGGTTGGTTTACCTGTACAGTACGCCCTCAGTTATCGCCACAAGGCAACTGCGGATGTATTTTTTCCTGATTCTGCCTATAATTTTGCTCCTTTTGAAATGGTGAAAAGGGAATATTTCAATACTGTTACCGACCAGAATGGTAGTTTAGATAGCGTTGTTTATACCCTCATCTCCTTTGAAGTTACGCCCGTGCAGGAGTTGAGTTTGCCCGTGTATGTACGTGCCAGTCGGGACTGTACTCGGGTATTTGCCCCCTTGGATTATGTGGTTCTGGAAAGCATCATTCCTAACAATATTTCGACTGATACTTTATCGCTCAAAAAAGACACTCGACTGATTCCTATTGCCCAACAGATAAATTTTCCTTTAATATTTCTGATCATCATCGGTATCTTTGCCTTAGTCGGAATTATCTTTTGGTTCTTCGGAAAACCCATACGCCGACAAATTCGCCTGTTTAATTTCAAACGAAGATATGACGAATTTCAGAAACTTTTTCAACGCCTCAGCCGTGGGACGGAAGACTCAAAAAAGCGTTTAGAGAATATCGAAAAGGCAGTTGTACTATGGAAAAAATACATAGAACGTATTGAAAATAAGCCATTTACAACTTTTACGACCAAAGAAATTTTAGATAATCTCAAAGACGCTCGCTTGTCGGATGCCCTCCGAGAAATTGATGCCACCGTGTATGGTGGCGTGTATTCCAACAAAACTATTGCATCTTTGCAAGTACTTCAAGAATTAGCCAATGGGCTTTATCGTGAGCGGAGAATTGAGATGGGGAACTTACGGTAAACGGTTCACGATACAAGGGACTAATTCTCGTAGAACCGTTCACCGTGTACCGTTCACCTTTTACCGTGCTACCCATTTACCGAAAAAAAATGACAGACTGGTTTTCAAAATATTGGTTTTCTCCATCTACCCTCTCGAGTTTCGATTGGGGGCATCCTCTATTTCTGTACAGTTTACCTATCATACCCATTCTTTTTCTCTTGCGTGATTGGCTTCGGAGTAATGCCACCCAAAAACTCAATGTGGCTTTTCCTACCAATGATATTCAGTCGAATTGGGTGAGTTTTTTGCGATTTATCCCAGGGATTTTCTTGATGCTCTCTTTGGCTTTAATAATCATTTCTTTGGCTCGTCCACAGCGTTCAACGTCTGAATCTGACCAGTACGCCGAAGGAATTGACATCATGTTGGCGATGGATATTTCTAAATCAATGGACAATAAAGATATTCCCCCGAGTCGGTTGTCAGTTGCCAAAAATGTAGCCAATCAATTTATCAAAGGACGTACCCAAGACCGTATCGGACTGGTTATTTTTTCGGGAGAGCCTTACTCTTTTTGTCCATTAACGACTGATTATGAGATGATTAAAGAATATATTAATAATATTTCTTCAAATATAATCTCCACTTCTGGCACAGCCGTCGGTAACGCTCTGGGGATGTGTATCAACCGTTTGCGAGAAATTGAATCCAAAAGTAAAGTAGCTATTTTGATTTCTGATGGCGACAACACCGCTGGAAATATTGACCCCGTTGTCTCCGCACAATTAGCAAAAGCCTTTGGCGTGCGAGTATATACGATTGCGGTGGGTAGCGACAAAACCACCACTGATAAAGTAGATGAAAATACCCTCAGAGAAATTGCCAAAATCAGCGAAGGAAAATTCTTTCGGGCAACTGATGCCCGCTCGTTAGGAGATATTTTTAAAGCGATTGACCGCTTAGAAAAGGTAGAAATCAAACAAAATCAATTCAGAAATGTGCAAGATTTTTACCATCCATATTTACGTTGGGCAATCGTATTTTTCTTGATTTCATTTGCTTTGAAAAGTACGTTTATGGGGAATATTTTGGAAGACTAACTTTTGGTAAACGGTACAGGGTGAACGGATTTGATGTTCACGAATACTGTTTCAAAATTTAGCTTTTCTAATGACCTACGATTCAATAAATTATTTAATTTTTACTAAAAATTTTACCATTTTTACCGCAAATCCGTTTACCTTTAACCATTCACCGTGAACCGTAAAACCAATGGAAATCCAAAACCCCCTCAAAGCATCAGCCAATAAGCAAAAAGTATTAATCGAAATCGCTTGGGAGACTTGTAATCAAGTGGGCGGAATATACACCGTTATCCGTACTAAAGTGCCTTCGATGGTCGAAAAATGGGGTAATAATTACTTTCTTTTAGGTCCATATTTTCCTCAAACTGCCTCCGCCGAATTCGAGCCAATCGAAGATTTAAGCGACTCTATTTTGGGAAAAACTATCCAAAAAATGCGTGCAGCGGGTTTGGGTGTACATTATGGCTATTGGTTAATCACTGGCAAACCCCGTATCATTCTGTTCGATTTGGCTTCCATAACCCCCAAACTCAACGAACTCAAAGCCCGCCTCTGGGAAAGACATCAAGTATCAACCCTCAACGTTGAAGACATCGTAGATCAGACCATTTTGTTTGGGGAAATGATACGAATATTTCTGTCGGAACTCGCTCAGGAACAGGGTAATAAGTCCGAAATCGTGGCTCACATTCACGAGTGGATGGCGGCTACGTGCGTACCTGATTTGAAAAAAGATGGGGTAAAAATATCAACCGTTTTCACGACTCATGCCACCATGTTGGGACGATATTTGGCAGGAAACGTACCTAATTTTTACGATAAACTCCACACTTTCAACTGGTTACAAGAAGCCCGCCACTACGGAATCGAAGCCCAAGCGACCATCGAAAGATTAGCCGCCAATCTTTGTAACGTAATGACAACTGTCAGCGATGTAACCGCCCGTGAGTGTGAATTTTTATTAGGAAAAATTCCCGATTTAATCCTGCCAAATGGACTCAACATCACCCGTTTTTCGGCAATGCATGAGCATCAAAATCTGCATACAAAATTCAAAGATAAAATCAATGAATTTGTGATGGGGCATTTCTTTCAGAGTCAGCCTTTTAACCTCGAAAAAACGCTCTATTTCTTTACCTCGGGACGATACGAGTTCTCCAATAAAGGCTATGACATCACTCTGGAAGCTCTTGCAAGGTTGAATTATAAGATGAAACAAGCCAAAATTGATAAGACCGTCGTGATGTTTTTTATCACCAAACAACCTTATCATTCTATCGACCCCGAGGTGTTGCAGTCGAGGGCGGTAATGGACGAAATCCGTGAGACTTGTAACGCCATCGAAAAGCAAATTGGGGATAAATTGTTCCAAGCATCCGCCGCCGCAACGGACTTGAAAATGCCCGATTTAAACGAATTTATCGATGAATATTGGCGTTTGCGTTTGCGAAGAACCATCCAAACTTGGAAAACCAACAAACGCCCAAAAGTAGTTACACATTTACTCAAAGCAGAAGACGGCATCACAGACTATGCTCGCAAAGCCAATCTGATGAACAATCCTGACGATAAAGTGAAGATAGTCTATCACCCCGATTTTATCGTTTCGACTAATCCACTTTTTGGCTTAGATTATGGTCAATTTGTGCGTGGATGTAATTTGGGCGTGTTTCCAAGTTATTACGAACCTTGGGGATATACACCCCTGGAATGTATCGCCCGTGGCGTGCCAACTATCACCTCCGACCTTTCTGGTTTTGGCGATTATATGATGCAAATCATGCGTGATTACGAGCAATGGGGCGTTATGGTTGTGAACAGAACTTCGCAAGATTTTCATAAGGCAGCAGAACAATTATCGGAAATGCTCTTGAAATTCGTCAAACAATCGCAACGTGAACGCATCACTCAACGCAACCGAGTAGAAAGCATTTCCGAAACTTTCGACTGGGTAAACCTTCGGAGTTATTATGACACGGCCCATGATTTGGCTTTGAAACGGAAGAAGTAAAATGACTTTTGGATATTTATTCTAAAAGATAGATTTAGTTTTATGGTATTTATTCTAAAAGATGATTTTAGTTTTATGGTATTTATTCTAAAATTTTATTACTTTTGAATAAAAAATATGATTCGAGACAGAATAAATGCTTTAATCACTTGGAAAGATAAAATTAACCGCAAGCCTCTGATAATCAATGGTGCTCGGCAAGTTGGGAAATCTTGGTTGGTGAAAAATTTTGGAGAAAATTATTTTGAAAATAATCTTGTAGTTATAAATTTTGAGAAACAAAGAGATTTACACATCATTTTCAAACAAAATTTTGACGTAAACCGTATCATTACTGAACTCCAATTAGTGCTTGGCGTTTCGATAGTCAAGGGCAAAACCTTAGTCTTTTTTGACGAAATCCAGAGTTGTTCCGAAGCCCTTGGTTCTTTGCGGTATTTCTATGAAGATTTACCAGAATTACACGTTATTGCGGCAGGTTCATTGCTTGATTTTGAGTTCAGAGACCAGCCTTATCCCGTTGGTCGAGTCGAAATCATGAATTTATATCCAATGACTTTCACAGAGTTTTTGGTGGCAAATGATAAAGAATCCTTGTCAATTTTTTTGAAACAAACTCCCAAAGAAATCCCAGCCGCAGTTGAAAATGTACTTTCCGAACAATTACACCTCTACTTTATCATAGGTGGAATGCCCGAGTCAGTAAAGTATTACATTGATACACAAGACTTTACAGGAATAAAAGAAATTCAAAATAATTTACTTTATACCTATGAACAAGACTTCAAAAAGTATAAGCCAAATATTAATACTGACTGCCTTCAAGATATTATTGAGAACATTACAAAATTGATTGGCAACCAAATTATTTATACTAAACTTTCAGATAGATTCACGATTCCAACTATTAAAAAAGGGGTAGATTTACTAAGAACAGCACGCCTAATAGATTCTGTTCCCAATGTTTCTATTGCTGCATTGCCCCTGACTCCGAGTGGAAAACAGTTCAAAACATTTTTTTTGGATATTGGATTATTAATCCGAAAAAGGCAAATAGACTACGCAAGTCTTTATACAAAACGACAGTTAACTTCCGCCTTTGAGGGTATTTTAGCAGAACAATTCGTAGCACAACAAATCCTTGCTCATTCAGACGAACATCTATTTTATTGGTCGAGAACAGAGCCTGGGGCAAATTCAGAAATTGATTTTGTAGTTGTACAAGAGGGTAGAATCATTCCGATTGAAGTAAAAGCAGGCAGTAGTGGCTCGCTCAAAAGTCTTCATTATTTATTGGAAAAATATCCAACTATTGAAAAAGCAGTCGTCTATTCTCTTGCAAAACAAGGAGTTATAGAAAAAATCAACTTTTTACCTATTTATTATGCAGGGCTAAGTTTTTGAATTAAAGAACGGAATTATAAAGATTAGGTCGCAGAACCGTTTTTATACCTTGACTTATCCCTCCCAAGGGTTCAAAACCCTTGGGAGGGGCAATGCGACTTAAAGTCC
>JAYUOX010000358.1:0-9107 GCA_043760595.1 Cytophagales bacterium | reverse complement strand
ATTAAGTCGCAGAACCATTTTTATGTCCTAAACTACCCCCTTACAAGGGTTTTGAACCCTTGTAAGGGGTCTTGCGACTTAAAGTCTATAGTTCCGATTATTAAACACGTGGTTTCCACGAGATTTCTTCTGTATTTAATTCTTTAATCATCATTCTGCATAACACAAAAAGATAATCGGAAAGTCTATTTAAGTATTTGATTACCAACTCATTAACCTCCGATTCTTGGGCTAATCTCAGCGTAACTCTTTCGGCTCTGCGGCAAACTGTTCTTGCCAAATGCCCAAAAGAGACTGATTGATGTCCACCTGGAAGGATGAAAAAACGCATCGGTTCGAGGTTTTTGTCCATTTCGTCCATTTCTTTTTCTAAAAGCTCAATATCGTTCTCGTGAAGATCTGGAATACGTTTTTTGGTCTGTTCTGGTTCAGATGCCAAAATTGAGCCAATCGTGAAAAGTCGATCCTGAATTTCCTTCAAAATATCCTTTCTACCGTTGTTTACCTCTTGGTCACGCAATAATCCTACGTAAGAATTGAGTTCATCAACCGTTCCGTAAGCCTCAATTCTGAGTTCAGTTTTTGAAATCCGAGTCCCTCCTACTAAGGATGTTTGACCGCTATCGCCTGTTTTTGTATAAATCTTCATTTTTTTATTAGGTTTTAAGTGTTTGGTTTAAAGTACCAGTAAAGAGGGTTGTCGAATTTAATCCCTAAAACCTAACACCTAACCTCTAAAACCTCCACAACACAAATCTACATTTTTTTGATAAATTAATTGTCATAACAACTAATTTTTATTTGATAATTTCTATTTAAGGCTTTTCATTAGAAATTTTGGAGCTTGTGGAGTAATTTTACGAAGAAAATAAATTAAAATTAGGTCGTTTTGTCTTGCGGTAATTCTTCTAACCCACAACACCCAACTCCTAACCCCTAAATGATGAGTATAGAATATTTTATGTCCAGAGTCGGACGTTATTTGTCCATTTTTGCCTTTATTTTAGTCCTTTTATTTACCTATCGAGGCTTACCTGACCCTGCAGCCGTTCACTTTGGAGCGAATGGTCGTGGTGATGGATTTTTGCCTAAAAATCAGGTTTTTTATCTTTTTGGAAGTATCATGTTTGGCTTAAATATGTTGGTAGTGCTGTTGGTAAATGCCGTCAATAAATTACCGATTACGGCTTTTAGTTGGATTCCGAACAAGGAATGGTTAAAAGACCGAAGCCAATTAATCACGGCGGTTGCCAATTGGTTAAATTTCTTTCCGACCATCATCAATATCTTCTTGTTGCTGATTCTGAGGGCATTATTAGCCCTAAATGACGAGCGTACTTTCAATACAGATTATACGTATTTATTGGTTTTGGGAGTCGTTCTAATTTTGATTTGGCTTCTTTATTTACCAATAAAAATTTTATATACAAAACCTAATGTTGTGGAGGAATAGCCCCGAAGCGTCGGTCGCCCTACCCCCCGAAGGGGGAATCATTAGACGTTAAAAGTCTAAATTTATTACATCCAAAAGAGTAAAATAATGACAGTATTACTTGGTCAAAACTCCCTCTTCGGGGGTCGGGGGGCTAAACTCTCCGATTATACCTACGATTTACCCGATGAACGCATCGCCAAATTCCCTTTGCCCAAGCGTGATGAATCCAAATTGCAAGTTTATCAACAAGGACAAATAACGCATTCAGTTTTCAAAAATATTACTGATTATTTACCCAAAAATAGCCTTCTCGTTTTCAATAATACCAAAGTAATTCCTGCCAGAATCCACTTCCAAAAGCCCACAGGGGCAATTATACAGATTTTTCTGTTGCATCCCATATTGCCAACGTCAGTCATTAACTTGGCGATGGACGTAACGGATTCGTGCGTATGGGAGTGCATGATTGGGAACAGGAAACGCTGGAAAAAGGGAGATATTTTAAGTCAAATTATAACAGTCGAAGGGCAAGAAGTTGAGGTCAAAGCGGAGATTTTTGACGAAGAAAAAAACCACGTACAATTTAGGTATGAGGTAGTAGGTATGAAGTATGAGGTGGAAGGAGAAGGTAACAACAATGAAATTATAACATCTCATACCTCATACCTACGACCTCATACCTACGACCTCATACCTCATACCTACACATTGCCTTTTTCCAAACTCATTCAAGCCCTCGGCACTATTCCGCTTCCACCCTATTTAAACCGTGAAACCGAAGCATCCGATTCTGAAACTTATCAGACCGTTTATTCAGAAAAAAAAGGGGCAGTTGCCGCTCCAACAGCGGGGTTGCATTTTACCCAAGAAGTATTACAAAACCTTGAAAATCAGGGAATTAAACAAGATTTTCTTACGCTACACGTAGGAGCAGGAACATTTCAACCCATCAAAGTTGAGAACATCATTGAACATAAAATGCACAATGAGCAAGTGGTTTTTACGAAGAAAAATATTGAAAATATCTTGGTAAATCTTGGCAATATTATCCCCGTAGGCACGACTTCGATGCGTACTCTGGAGAGTATTTATTGGTTTGGCGTAAAGTTTTTGAAAGGCGATAACTCACCCTTATTAATTGAAAAATTATATCCTTATCAACATAAAAAATTGCCTTCCGTTGAAGAATCTTTGACAGCTATTTTGAAAGAAATGGACGAAAAAAATACAGAAGAAATCACGGCAGAAACGGAGATTTTTATCTTTCCAAGTTATCAATTTAAGGTTTGTAAAGGCATTGTTACCAATTATCACCAACCCGAAAGTACACTCATTCTACTGATTGCAGCATTAATTGGCGAAGATTGGCGGAAGGTTTACCACGAAGCCATGACGAAAGATTATCGGTTTTTGAGTTATGGCGATTCTTCCCTATTGTTGCCCTAATTTCGATGTTCGATGTCGGTAATTCGATGTTTGATGTTCGGGATTCGATATTTGATTACTTCCGAACATCAATTTCCGAATATCAAACATCGAATATCATTTCAAATTTATTCCCTCCTTAATCTTCCTTTCTGCCATATTTTGCTGTGGTTCATAAAAAACTTTATCCTTGATTTCATCGGGCAAAAATTGTTGCTCCACGTAATTTCCTGCGTAATTGTGAGCGTATTTATAGCCTTTGCCGTAATCTAATTCCTTCATCAATTTTGTAGGAGCATTGCGTAGGTGCAAAGGTACAGGCAAATTACCCGTCTGTCGAACCAATGCCAGTGCATCGTCAATTGCCAAGTAAGCGGAATTACTTTTGGCGGAAGTTGCCAAATAAATAACGGTTTGCGAGAGAATAATTCGTGCTTCGGGCAAACCCACGGCTCTGATAGCTTGAAAACAAGTATTTGCCATCAAAAGAGCATTGGGATTAGCAAGTCCAATGTCTTCGGATGCTAAAATCATCATTCTT
Organism: Cytophagales bacterium; assembly: GCA_043760595.1. GTDB lineage: Bacteria > Bacteroidota > Bacteroidia > Cytophagales > Spirosomataceae > Arcicella. The sequence goes on along the minus strand of JAYUOX010000358.1, from coordinate 5,706 downwards.
CTACCGATGAATTCGATGTCTTCACCACCCTCAATCATGCGGGCGAGCCAATAAATGGCAGCGTCTGGGTCAGAGCCACGGATGGATTTGATGAATGCCGAGATAATGTCGTAATGTTGTTCGCCGTCCTTGTCGTAGTGGGCGATATGCTGTTGGAGTTTATCGACCACCATTTCGTTAGTGATTTCCAAAACCTCCTCCCCTTCGTTGAAAGTCGTTACTAATTCCAAAATATTGTACAACTTCCGACCATCTCCGCCTGAAAATTGTAACATCGCTTCGTACTCTTTGATAACGATATTTTTATTCTTCAAAAAAACATCTTTCTCTAAGGCTTGATTGACTAAAAATATCAGTTCATCTTTGCTCAATGGCTTCAAAACATACACCTGACAACGAGATAAGAGTGCCGAAATGACCTCAAATGAAGGGTTTTCAGTAGTTGCTCCTATCAAAGTAACGATGCCTTTTTCGACTGCCCCCAAGAGAGAATCTTGTTGAGATTTTGAAAAACGGTGGATTTCATCAATAAAAAGTATGGGAGAAGGGCTATCAAAAAATTGTTGCTTTTTGGCTAAATCTATGGTTTCACGAATATCTTTTACGCCCGAATTGATAGCAGAAAGCGAATAAAAAGGACGTTTGAGGGCTTTGGCAATGATACTTGCCAACGTAGTTTTTCCTACGCCTGGCGGTCCCCAAAGAATAAAAGAAGGCACTCGCCCAGCCTCTACCGCCCGACGAAGCACCGCTTTTTGTCCAACCAAATGTTGTTGCCCGACATATTCATCAAGCGTGTCTGGACGCATTCTTTCGGCTAATGGTTGCATGGGAGATTGGGGTGAGATTCTTGTTTTTACAAATTTAAAATACAAAGCTGTGATTAGGCATTATTGTAAAAGAAAAATAAGTCAAAAATTTGTTCCGTAGCGAAACATTTTTAATATTTATGAATAATTTTACTGACCAAACCACAATAATGAGAAAACAAATTTTAATGAATGCTATCATTGAAAGAGCATTTTAAAAACGCATCTTACCAATTTACAGCATTTACCAAGTGAAGATGAAATCAATTTATTTTCGGAATTATAAAGAATTTGGCAAATTGCTCTTTCAATATCCATAGCGAGGGGTTTAAACCCCTCGCTATGGATATTGAAAGAGCAATTTATTCTTAGAATTAACCTTTGTACCAAATAGTTTATAGTTCCGTTTATTTTTAGATAAAATTTCACTTTTGTCTAAGCTAATCGAAGAGCTTGAAAAGCAAAAATAATCAATAACCAATATAGACATGGAATTATTAGTAGAAGAAAAAATAGATGTTCAAGCAATCCTTCAAAGAAGTGATGCTGTGATTGCTCAGGCAGAAAAATTCTTGCATTTAAGTACCCGTTATTAATTAGTTTATGTTTAGATAAATTATAATCATTTGACCGTCAATTGGTTATATCTAAAACCCCTAACAACTAAATCCTAACCCCTACTTAGACGGAAAGGATTATATGTTGGGCGAATGGGTAAACAATTAAGCGTTATGCAGATATGTTTAATCTGGACACACACGTAGTAACAAATTGGATAAAAAGAGGCGTTATTTCTCCTGAAAATGTGAAAGAAGTGGAGGATTTGAATGGGATTCGATTGGTCAGGGCAATTGCTTATAAGTAAACGAAAAAGAGACAAGGAAAACCCCTTGTCTCTTTTTGTTTCACCCAATCAAATAATCACAGGTAGTGGTGAAATAATTACGGATATATTTTACGTTTTCAAGCCATTTGAATTGTAATCGTGGCTTCATTTTAAACTTAAATTCATACATTGGACTGAGTTTACACGTTATTTGAAATAAGTTCAATCGGATAAAAAGGAAATTTTGTATCGTCTGATAAAACCGTAAAACCTGTACTTGCCGCTTGTGCAATAATGGTGCGGTCATATTGGTCTTTGTGGTCTTTTATCATCTGAATTTCATAGAATCGTTGGGCGTGTTCGGGTGTTATTGGCAAGATTTCAACCTGCAAATCACTCAATGCTTGATAAAAAAACATAGAAAGAGGTGTATCTATCTTAATTTCTTTGGGCTTTGATTCTAATAATTGAGCAATTTCTACCAACGAAATAGCACTAAGAAATTTAGGGCTATCACTATCAAGTATTTTGGTTATTTTCTTCTTGTTTTTGTGTGGGTTGATACAGGCATTTATAAAAATGTGTGTATCCAAAAGGTAGCTCTTCATTATTTCAGATCATCGTCAAAAAGTGTATCAGATATGTATGCAATATGTCTCATTGTACCAAATTTCACTTTGGGTCTGCCTTCTGGGGGTCTCATGGTCTGTTTAACAGGCATTTCTTTTGGTTTTGTTGCTGTTTTCATGGCTTTTATATTATTAAATTTCTTACACAAAAATACGGATTAAATCGTAAAAATAAATACAGTCTGTAAAAATAGCCTTAACGCAAAAAGCCTTTCAGATAAAAATTCTGAAAGGCTTTTTTACGTCCGATGCGGAAGCATCGGGTTACAAACTCACCGCAGTCCGTTGAATAAATGCCGTCAAATCAGCTCCTGTGAGCATATTTTGAGACAATAACGCCAAATCATAGACTTGCTTCGCTAATTTCTTTTGCTCTTCGGCATCCGTTGTTTTCAAGATTTTATCAATCGTAGCGTGGTTCGCATTTACCGATACAATGTAGTTATTTGGCATATTTCCAAACATACTCATGCCGCCTCCGCCACCGTTGCGAGACATATCCGCCATTCTACGCATAAACTCGTTTTGGGTAATTACGGCTGGCAATTCATCCACTGGCATTGCCTCCAAATTCACGACCTTCGTGGTGTCGTTTATTACCGTATCAAAAATCTTCTTCACCGTTTCTTTGTCCGTATCAGAAAGCACCGATTCTAAGGTAATTCCTTTATCAATTAACTTCTCAACGGTATCAGCATCCACACGCTTCAAATTAGTTTTCACCAATTTTTGCTCCATCATGTTGATAAAATGACTGTCTAAAACGGTATCTAATTTCAAGACATCATAACCCCGTTTCTTGGCAGATTGGATAAAACCGTCTTGTCCTTTAACGTCATTTGTATATAAATACGTTACGTTTTCGTCCTTATCGGTTTGATTCGCTTGCACTGATTCTGCGTATTCGTTCAACGTAAAGTACTTACCATCAACGTTTTGCAATAAACAATAATCTTTGGCACGCTCATAAAATTTATCATCCGAAATCATTCCGTATTTTACAAAAATTCCGATATTCTCAAATTTAGCTTCAAATCCTTCACGGTCAGACTTGAATAAATCGCCCAATTTATCCGCTACTTTTTTCGTGATGTACGAATTAATCTTCTTCACATTGCCATCGGCTTGCAAGAAACTTCTTGAAACATTCAAGGGAATATCGGGCGAATCAATCACGCCGTGCAACAACATTAAAAACTCAGGAACAACGTCTTTTACTTCGTCAGTAATGAAAACTTGGCGACTATATAATTGTATTTTTTCACGTTGAAGCTGCAATTCATTTTTCACTTTCGGGAAGTATAAAATCCCCGTCATGTTAAATGGATAATCAACGTTTAGGTGAATCCAAAATAATGGTTTTTCGGAATATGGATATAATTCTTCGTAGAATTTCAAATAATCTTCATCCGTTAAATCATTAGGCGATTTTGTCCAGATTGGAGCGGGATTATTGATAATTTTAGCTTCTTCACCTACGCCAAATTCAATCTCAATTGGAAGGAATTTACAGTATTTATCCAAAACTTGCTTGATTCTGAACTCTTCCAAGAATTCCAAAGAGTCTTCGGCAATGTGCAGAATCATATCTGAACCACGACCTTCACGGGTTGCTTCTGTGATTTCAAATTCGGTTGAACCATCGCAAGTCCACATCACGGCATCCGTGTTTTCTTGGTATGATTGTGAAATAATATCCACTCTTTCAGCCACCATAAAGGCAGAATAAAACCCCAAACCGAAGTGCCCAATAATGGCTTTTTCATCGCCCTTATCTTTGTACTTTTCCACGAATTCCGTGGCTCCCGAAAACGCAATTTGGTTGATATATTTTTTAATTTCCTCGGCGGTCATACCCAAACCATTATCCGAAATCGTAATGGTTTTGGCTTCTTTATCGAACGATACTTTCACTTTCAATTCGCCCAATTCCCCTGCATATTCACCGATGGCAGCCAAACGCTTGATTTTTTGCGAAGCATCCACGGCATTGGAAACCAACTCACGAAGGAAAATCTCGTGGTCTGAATAAAGAAATTTCTTAATAATTGGAAAAATGTTCTCGGTATGAATCGAAATATTACCTTTTTCTTGCATAGTCATTTTGTCATTTTTAGGATGAATAATACGCTAATGTTGCTTTGAGAGAGGATTGCAAAAAGACTTCCAAAGGAGTTTTGTAGGACAAATTGGCAGATTGATAAATTTATTACAAAATATTTTTTCCATTAAAAATACAATGCCGTCTAATTTTAGCATAGCCTAAAAATTTTTCACCTTAGAATAGTGATATTTTGATGTTGTTGAGGTAAGTAGCTCAGAACGTGAAAATATTGCAAATATGAAAAAACAACCATAGCTTTCGGAAAAATTAGTAATTCTTAGCAATTACCAGATAGTATTATTTTTCTTAGAAAAATCTAAAACCCTGTGTTTGCTATAAGTATTAATTTATGCGAACTATTACCAAATAATCCTCAACAAATGAAAACCCAAGAAACCATCACACAATCCCTCATGGAGAAGCTCTGGGAGGGTTACTGCCAAAGAGTTACTTACGCCCAACAATACGCCGACATGGTCAAAGCCGAAGGTGGAAATGTGGTCAATGACCATTGTGCTTTCCGTACTTTCAACACTCACACAGGCAAGCAACCTGCGGGGATTCGTGCCATTGAGGAGGTCTTGGAGGCTTTGGGTTACGAAAAAATTTCACCGTATAGTTTTCCTACAAAACACTTAAACTCATTTCATTATCAGCATCCTACAAATATCAACTTTCCTAAGTTTTTTGTAACCCAATTGGAAGTTACAAAACTGTCAGAAGAAGCCCAGAGTTTGATAAATGAAGCCGTTGAAAATGCCCCTGATGTATTAGCTGGCGAATCACGACAATTATTGGCAACATTAAAACAGAATAAAGAATTAATCAGCGAAGAAGCGGATAGATTAGTGGAAACGCTCGTAAAATTCTTTGCTCGTCCGTGGCAACCTGCTAAAAAAGAGACGATTTTGACTTTGAATGCAGCATCTCAATTTGCTGCTTGGACTTTGCTTCATGGTAATTCAGTCAATCATTTTACTGCCTACATCAATCATCAAAATGTACCTGCTTGGGGCGATATTGAGCAAACGATGGCGGTTTTGAAGGAGGCAGGAATCCCGATAAAACCCGAAATTGAAGGAGCAAAGGGCTCAAAACTTCGTCAGAGTTCAACACAAGCCATTGATGAGGATTGTCTGGTGGTAGAAGCAGACGGTTCAACAACGACTTTAAAATGGTCGTATGCCTATTATGAATTAGCTGAACGTGGTTACCTTGAACAAGATGGCAAACAGGTTTGGTTTGACGGATTCTTGGGTGAACAAGCGACCAATCTTTTTGAAATGACTAAGAGATAAATAACCTCGAAGAGGTTGAATTTGAATAGCCGTAAGTGCA
>JAYUOX010000357.1:0-9122 GCA_043760595.1 Cytophagales bacterium | reverse complement strand
TCGCACGGTGGCACTTTGAGAATCGAACTAAACATCCTCAAAGTGCCACCGTGCGACGGTCGCTTCGAGCTACAGTAATCTTGAAACTGAGAAGGATTAAGAAATTGTTTGTATTTTTGTGCAAATTATTTCCTAATCCTTTTTTGTTTCATGGATTTTCTAAAATCACTATTAGCTCAATTCTTATTACTTCCTGCTAAAATAAAATACTCAATAATGGCTTCTGGGGCTATCTTGATGCTTATTTTTCTTTATTTCACTTTTCGACCAAACCCCAACGGTTGGCAAAAAATCTCAAAGTTAGGAATTACGTTGCCACTCAAATACAAGATTCATGGTATTGACGTATCGCATCATAATGGTACGATAGATTGGCAGAAAGTTAGAAAAATGCGTTTTTCGGAGGAGGATTTACGTATCAAATTTTGTTTTTTGAAGGCAACCGAAGGCATGAATCATTCAGACAAACAGTTTGATAGAAATTGGGAAAAATTAGCTCAAATGGGTATCAAAAGAGGGGCATATCATTTCTATATTCCGTGGCGTGAACCAGTAGGACAAGCCAAGAATTTTATTAATTCCGTTAAATTAGAAAAAGGAGATTTTGCACCCGTTTTAGATGTCGAAAAAAACTCATTACGAGCTGACAGTCAGATAGTTAACGATATTGAAAAATGGTTAGATATTATCCAAAATCATTATGGAGTAAAGCCAATAATTTATACTAATCCTACTTTTTATAGAAAGTTTATTAAAGGTAATTTTGATGATTATCCCCTTTGGATTGCTGATTATTCCAAAGAAACCTTGAAAGGATATAATGCCAATTTATGGTTTTGGCAACATACCCAAACGGGTTGGTGTGAAGGTGTGAAAGGAACTGTCGATTATAACGTTTTCTTGGGTAAACAAAGTGATTTGAACGAATTGTGCTTATAAAAAGTAGAACAGGTTTCTAACCTATTAGTATCGACCTAAACAGGTTGAAAACTTATTCTACTTTATCATTTTTTCAAATTTATCTAAAATCACTTTTGCAAAATTCTCCGCACGATTCAAGTCCGCAAAAGCCTTCATTTTTGTTGGATTTCCAATTTGAATATCCTCAGAAAGTAACATTTCAAATTGCTCTTGAATATCTCCTTTTACCACAATCCCCAATTCATTTTCAGATACTATTTTACCCATCAATCCAAAATTATTGGACAATAATGGCTTTTGAGCCGCCGCTGAACGCACCATGATTCCGCTCATACCGATATGCTTTTGATACAAGCCCAGAATATAATCCGACACTTCAAAATATTGTTGTATTTCTTCTTCAAAAATAAAATTATTAATATTAACTACTTGAAAATCAGAAATTTGTGAAATATTTTTCATTTTCTTCTCAAATATTTTTTTTTCATTTTCTTCCCAATTCCCAACGATTAAAAGACAACCTTTCTTGGATAATTCTCTTGGGAGATTGGCAATTGCTTCCATAATATCCGAAATACCTTTTCGTGAATCCAAAAAACCAAAGAGGAGAAAAACCTTACGATTATTTTCAATGCTGAGGCTTTTCTTTAATTCTACAACTGAAGTAATAGTCGGGTAAATTTTGACAGGGTCGGGCAAAAATTGAACCTTATCAGTATTCCAATTATCGAAAATATATTTTGTGGCAAAAGGGTCGAGACTGAAAAGCGACTCTAATTTTTTAGTTTTTACAAAAAAACGTAACAATAAGTTTTTTCGCCAAAAATTAACTTTTTCTTTCCATAAAACAGAGTCATAATGTACCAAAGTTGGTCGGAATAAAATCCCAGAAACAGGGCATGGGGGAGGTGATTGTGTAAGAATAGCTAATTGTAAATAATCAATATACATAAAAAAACCATAGACTGCCTTGTACTCACGGACATAATCGCAAAACATCGCCCATTCTTGGTTGGCTCTTCTAAAAACATCTTTCGATTTTTTCCATTCTTTGAACTCTAATTCAGTAAATTTTACCCATTCAACTCTCTCTGAAAGTGTCTTTTTGATGACTTGGGGATGTTTTTTAAAAAAATCAGGATTGACAACTACGATTAATTTAAAAGAATAATCATTTATCAAAAAGTTGGAAATCAAATGAAATAGATAGCCTGAATGATGACCACTTTCGTCGGGTTCAAAGATAATAATATTTTTCATGGGTAATTTATTGAATATCAATATTGTATTTTTCTAATAAACCTGATATGCCAGCTATTGAAAATTTTGCTTTTTTGATGCGATTTTTTTCAGGGTCAAGTGTGTAATTATAAGCAGTTCTGAAATCAGCTTTTTCTAATAAAGTATCTTCAAATTTTGCCCCCGATAAATTACAATTATCCAAATAAAGACCTATCATATTGGTTTCTGAAAAATCGACTTCTTCGAGACTGCAATCTTTGAATTTGCAGTTTTTTAAGGATAGCTTATAGAAAGAAGAGAGATTTAGAACACAACTTTCAAAATGAATCGCAAATCCGAAGGTGTTACAGTCTTCATATTTTACACCCAAAGACTTACAGTTTTTGAAGACTATATCTTTGAAGGCAGTGTTTTTGACATTCGCCAAACTAAAATCACAGTGTTCAAAAGTACAGTCCGAAAAGTTGATGTGCGATAGACTCGAATTAGAGAAAATACAATTACTGAACCTGCAATTTTCGTATTCGCCTTTGGGCAATGCGTTCTCTGAGTAGTTAAGTCCTTGAAAATGAAGGTCTTCCATAAATAAATCGGTCATACAATACTTTGATAAACCGCCAAAGTCTCTTTTGCTTTCTTCTCAGCCGAAAAGTTTTTTTGACGAATAAAACCCTTCTCTATCAAGGACTTACGGAGTGAAATGTCTTTTATAATCTGTCCTAATTTATCTGTCATATCCTCTTGGTTGTCAGGATTAAAATAAAGTGCGGCATCTTCTGCAACTTCTGGAAAACACGACGTATCACTCAAAATCACGGGGCAACCACAAGCAAATGCCTCTAAAATTGGAATGCCGAAGCCTTCGTATTTTGAAGGATATACAAAGGCAAGGGCATTTTGATACAGTCCAAAGAGCGTATTATCGCTATAAAAATGTTGATGAATTACCTGGTTTTTTATGTCTAATTGGTTGATAAGATTCTGTTCGTTTTCGCTAAAATTACCTCCTCCTGCACACAAGAGAAATAAGTTTGGATTATTTTTCAGAACTATAACTACGGATTTCAATAAACCATCAAAGTTTTTGTAGTCATTGCGTGAGCCAACGTAAAGTAAATAGTTGGAGGGCGTTTTTAGATGAAAATTGTGAGGCTGTTGATGATTAATGAAAGAAGTAGAATGATGGACAACCTCTATTTTATTAGATTTTATATCGTAGAGTTCCAGTAAATCTTGCTTGGTATTTTCAGAAACAGCAATCACTTTGGAGGCTCTTGTCAATAGTTCTTGTTTTTGTTCGGAGCTTGCGTTGTCAATATGATTGAGGTTAAATTTCTCCTTGATACAATCGTGATAAGTTATCACAAACGGCTTATTACCAATATGTTGTAAAAAATAAGTATGAAAAAATGTAGGATGAAAAATGTCGAATTTACCTCTTTGAATTTGATAAATACTACTCAAACGATTGGTTCGAGACACCAGCATATTGGTAGGCATAAAGCCAAAAATATTTTTAAATTGACGTGGTTTTTTGACAGAACTATGTTTCAAATATTCATTATTTGAAAATTGTAAAGCCAGCTCAATATCAACGCCCATTCCTGACAAGGATTCCATCAAATCATGAAAATAGCGAGCCACCCCGCCGTAACGTTGCCCTGTAAATGCTTGATGGTCGTAAAGAATTTTCATATTACTGTAGCTCGAAGCGACCGTCGCACGGTGGCACTTCGAGAATTGGACTCCAATTCTCGAAGTGCCACTTCGAGCTACAGTAACATCAAATTGTTAAGCGTTCATTAAATCTTCAATCTCCTCCGCTGCTATCGGAATATTTGCCATCAAATCGATGCTACCTGTTTCAGTAATGAGCACATTGTTTTCTAAACGAATTCCCAAGCCTTCTTCACGAATATAAATCCCAGGCTCAATCGTGAAAACCATCCCAGACTCTACTTTGCGGTATTTATTCCAAACATCATGCACATCAAGCCCGAGGTGATGAGATACTCCGTGCATGAAATATTTTCTAAATAATGGTGAATCAGGGTTTTGTTTTTCTACCTCAGCACGGTTCAAAAGCCCTAAATCAATCAATTGACCTTCCATGAAACTCTCTACTTCTTTCTGATAATCTTCCCACAAAACGCCTACTTTCAAGATGGATTTTGCATAATCAAAAACTCGGTGAACCGCATTATAGACTGCTCTTTGGCGTTGTGTAAATCGCCCATTTACGGGAATTGTACGAGTCAAATCAGAATTATAGTTGGCATATTCAGCCGCTACGTCCAACAGTATCAAATCGCCATCTTTGCAAACTCTGTTATTCTCTATATAGTGCAAAACGCAAGCACTCGCTCCCGAAGCAATGATGGGCGTGTAGGCAAAGCCTTTTGAACGATTCCTGACAAATTCGTGGATTAATTCAGCTTCGATTTCGTATTCGGTAACATTGGGTTTCACAAATGACAATAAACGTCTGAAACCTAATTCTGTAATCCTGCAAGCCTCACGAATTGTATCAATTTCAACCGTACTTTTAATCATCCTCAATTGAGCCATCAACGGGGCAAGTCGCTCGTATTTATGCAGTGGATAATGTTCCATTGCCCAAGTAATAAACTTCCGGTCTCGTGTCTGTACGTAGGAGTGATTTCGGATGTGTTCGTTGGTATTGAGATAAATATTTTCAGCTTCAAAAATGATGGAAGTCAAAAATCCCTCAAACTGTTTTGTCCACATAATAGTCTGAATACCAGACACTTCGGTGGCGTGTTCTTTGGTATATTTGTAGCCCTCCCAAATCGCAATGAGTTCAGAAGTCTCTTTCAAAAACAATATTTCACGATACTTTGGATCGGGACAATCTGGAAAAATCAAGAGGATGGATTCTTCTTGGTCGATGCCCGAAAGGTACAATAAATCTGAATTTTGCTGAAAGCCCATCGTGCCGTCCGCATTGGTAGGCATAGGGTCATTTGAATTGAAAATAGCCAAAGATTTTGGCTTTAAAAGTTTAGCTAATCTTTCACGATTTTCTACGAAAAGTGAAGGGCTTATTGGTAAGTATTTCATGTTAAACGAGGCTTTTTATATTATGAAGTATATTTACAATTAAAATTAAATCACTATAACTTGCTGCATCAAATTGACGGCTTAATATGTATTTTTTCCCTTCTAATGTTGCAAAATACCAATTCCTACCAACTTCATAACATCCAAAAACGGGCTTTCCATTGTTGTTAAGTATTTGTGAACCTAACATGGCAGCTAACATTTGAGCTTCTGGGTCATTACTTGATTTTTTACCTTTCTTTAATCGGGCGGCGTTCCGCTCTTGAAGAAAAAAGTAGGGTCTTTGAGGGGAGTTTTTGCCGAGAGGAGTCGCTAACATCAAATCAACTTTTACGCTGATTTCGTAATTTTCGGAACTTGCACTTATGTTTCTTTCCAAAAAAGCCTTCACTCTGCCTTGCTCTTCCATCTCTGAAATTTCCATTATTTTCGCTAAAAAACGAACCTTTAATTCTTCTTCATTCCAATAATCACCTTCATCAGAATATTGGTCACTAATTTTTTTAATTCGTAAAATGTTTTCTTCTGATAAATCTAAGTTGCAGGTAAACCATTTAGTCATTAAATCGGATGTTTTACCAGTTTCTAAATTGAAACCAGCAATTATAATATCCATATCAAAAGGTAATTTTGCGTTTGCCATATTTTTATTTTGATTACAAAATCTACAAATATTTTCTTATTTCTTCTCACACAAATAAATAATCTCTTCTTTCGGTAATGCAAATCTATCTACCTGATTTTTAGGCATTTGCATAACAAATCTATCTTCTATTACGTGCCATGAACCTTGTTCCAAACGTTTATTATAGTCCCGACCAAATATTCGAAAATGGTCATCTTGCTTAAATAAACGTTCTCTTTCTTTGGGGTCGGTGATGGTTTTGTCTTCAAAGGTAGTCGCCAAGGAATAATCTTGTGGAGACTGCATAATTGCCCACCCTGTTGGCTTTAATACCCGCTTCATTTCGTTCATACAACGAATATCATCCTCTACGTGTTCGAGTACATGGTTACAGAAAACGACATCAAAAGTATTGTCTTCAAACGGAATATGATGCAAATCCATTTTGACCTTTGCCAAAGGAGACTCAATATCCGCCGTGATGTAATCTAAGTTTTTTAATTTCTCAAAACGGTCAATAAAACAGTATTCGGGGGCAACGTGAAGGACTTTGAGATTATCAGTAAAGAAATTAGTTTTTTGTTGTAAATACAAATACATCAAACGGTGACGTTCTAAAGCAAGACAATTTGGGCAAAGAGCATTTTCTCGTGGTTCTAAACGTCCATACGGTAAAAATTTACTAAAAGTAGAATTACAAACTGGGCATTCTACCTTGTTACCTCGAAGGGTTAAGCCATACGTTTTTGTGGCAAAATGACCTACTAATTGAATATATTTTCGTGGAATGTTTCGGAGCGTCCAGCTAATAATGTGCTTTATCATGTTTTATAAAATCGAATATTTTTGACTAAATACAAAGGTAAGGAGGAAGCCACAAAGTCGCAAAGGCACAGAGGGACAAAGTTTAGTATCAAAAAGGAAGTAAAATTCTTAGTCCTTTATTAATTTAACACTTTGTGCCTTTGCGACTTTGTGGCTCAAAAACTACAATTCACGAATCCAAACGTTTCTAAAACTCACGGCATTACCGTGGTCTTGTAAATGAATGGGGGCTTTTCCGTGAACGGGGTTGGTAGGTTGCCCGATATAATTGGTTACACCCTGAATTTTGGTATGGTTTTGAACCAAAACTCCATTATGAAAAACCGTAACATAAGCTGGAGTATCAATGCCACCGTTTATCGTAAATTTGGGAGCTGTATAAATAATATCATAGACGTTCCAGTCTCCCATTTTTGAGGTAGCATTTACCAACGGAGGACTTTGCTTGTAAACTGAACCCGCCTGACCGTTGCGATAGGTACGATTTTGATAAGAGTTCAATACTTGAACTTCATAGATTCCTTGAAAGAAAACGCCACTGTTTCCTTTACCTTGCCCTTTTTTATCATCTCCTTCGATGGGTGAACGCCACTCGATGTGCAACTGACAATCGTTGAAATGTTTTTTGGTAGAAACGCCACCTGTGCCACCCACAACCGTCATTGCTCCGTCTTCAATCTTCCATTTCACGGCACTCCCGTCCTTTGAAGATTCCCATTGGTCGAAGTTTTTGCCATCAAATAATACTATGGCATCCGAAGGAACAGCCCCAGCCGTTACAACTTTAATTTCTGGATCCATGTATTCGGTGGCATCTGGTTTTTCGGGATTTTTTTGCGTAAATCTAAAATCTTGACCATTTGCATAAATAGTTGAAAGAGAAACAAATGCAGTAAAAATGATTTTTTTATTGATTTTCATGGAATGTTTTTGTTAGTTTATAGTATCATTGAAATATAAAATTATGTTTAAGTTAATAATTTCTCAAATAAACACTGCAAAATTAATTTTATTGTGCTTGTTTATCTTTAAAATAAATAGTTCTCCTGCTCAAACCAGTACATTTAAGTATATGGATATGAATACGATTTTGAAGGACAATAAAATACAACTGGCTAAAAATCGGCTGATTAAGGGGTGGTCGATGCGAGCAAATGGGAGTAATTTCTACATCGAAAAAGAAGGAGAGGTATTTTTGCCACAATCCGCTCTTAAAAGTATGGAGAACAACACAAATATCGTTTTTAAAAATATTCGTGGCAAAAAAGTGTTGATGATGAAAACAAAGGCATATTTTTTGATGACCATTGAGAAAAAACTTCCCAATGATAAGGTAGAATTAATCAGAACAACTTGCAAAGCGATTTATCAAACTGATTATTATACTGTGTTTTTGTGGCAAGAACATGGTTTTACGTATTCAAATAAAACAATTCCCAGTAATTTAACCGATGAATTCAGAGCTATCGAACGCCTTTTGGGTAGTCTTTGGAAATGAATAAACAACCAATATGAAACCTGATATTCCTAAAAAAGCCCCAGGGCAACGCTTAGTCAAACAAATGCCTCTCAGAACCAAATGGTTACTCTGTGCAGGAGTAGGGCTTTTACTTTTTGGCTTTGGTGTTTCTGTCGTTAGTTCGGCAGCCACTTTGAAAGCTGACCCTTCCGTGAATTTTTCAAGATGGTTCATCATGGGGCTGTACGGACTGATACTTAGCAATTTGGGCTTGGTAAGTTTTGGACAAGCTATCCGTTTTAGAGTTTTGATGGACATAAATAAAAAATTCAATAAGCAAGAAAAAGAAATGAGCAAGCACATTAAAAAACTCAATCATTTGGGCGAAGTATTGAGAAATAAAGAAGATAAGAAAGGAAAGTGATTGTTAAGTATAAAGTCGTAGGTATGAGGTAGTAGGTATTAACGACCTCATACCCAAGACCCACGACCTTATACCTCATAATTACTACCTAATACCTCCCTAACAAAAAAACCCATCTTTACAGACGGGTTTTGTGTTTCTTAGAAGAAATTGTACAAAATTACTTCGCAGCCTTCGCAGCAAATTCAGCCTTAATCGCCTCAATGTCTACCAATTTGATTTCGGGAGTCTGAGTACGATGCTTAATTGCATTGACTTTGTTAGTGGCTATAGCCTTGTTTCTTCTGTCTTTTCTTTTGAGTCTTGTAACAGCCATTGCGAACAGAGTTTTTAAAATGAGGTGCAAAATTAGGGATTTTTTCCTCTGCAACCAAACGAAGCAACCTATTCTTTCAAATAAAGTCTTTCAAAATTGAAAGATACGCTATTTATAAAATGAATATCCAGAAAATCCTCGGTGATTATTCCTGTCTATAACCATTCTTATGAAGCGAAAAGATTGTTGCAATGTAAAACCTATTCTACTTTTACCGCTGATTCAACAT
>JAYUOX010000356.1:0-9127 GCA_043760595.1 Cytophagales bacterium | reverse complement strand
GTAACTAATCACTAATGACCAATTACAAAACCAAAAATCATGCGTTACAAAGGTGCCATTATCTGGCTGACTGGAATCATCTCAGCCCTATGTTTATTCTTTCTTTCTTTTACTTGGAAAGCCAATGCTGTCCGTGAGGATGCTGTTAAATATGCAACCGTTGCGGGAAAATACGATGCAGGTCGTAAAATCCACTACGTTGATTCATTGTGGAAACAACCAGTTTACTTAAATTATTTTACTTTACAAGAAGTTACTACTTACGCTCTTCACAAAGGTCTTGACCTTGAAGGCGGTCTTCATGCCGTTTTAGAGGTTTCTCCCGTAGAAATCTTGCGTGCTTTGTCAGGAAAAAGTAATGACTTGAACTTCGAGAAAGCTCTTGCCGAAGCAACCAAAAATCAGGTTAATTCAACAAAACCTTTCAACGAATTATTCTTTGAGTCATTTGCTAAAATTGCTCCTACGCAAAAATTAGCTTCTGTTTTTGCTAATTCAACCAACGTTGGAAAATTGAACTTCTCTTCAACTGATTCACAGGTGAAGAAAGTAATTAATGATGAAATCGACGGAGCGGTTGATAGAGTTTACAAAACTATCCAAACTCGTATTGACAAGTTGGGCGTTGCCAATCCAAACATTCAGCGTTTGCCAGGAACAAACCGTATTCAGGTTGAGCTTCCAGGGGTTGACAATCCAGACCGTGCGAGAAAATTATTATCAGCAGCTTCAAAATTAGAGTTCATCGAAGTAGCTGAAATTGGCGAGTGGGGACAGGGCTTAAACTCCTTGGGAGAATATTTAGCTGCCGAAGAAAAAGCGAAAAAAGCGGGTTCTAAGACTACTATTGCTACTGACACTACTAAGAAAGGTGATTTAGCGGGTCAATTATCAGGTTTGAACAAAACAACCAAGAAAGATTCAGCCAAGAAAGATACAACGGCTGGTTCAGCTCTCACAAAATTGTTTTTGCCTTTGGATAATCAAGGAAAATCTTGGGGTGTTTATCGTAAAGATACTGCCCGTGTGAACGAATTATTACGTCGTCCAGAAGTGAGGTTAATGTTTCCTTCAAATATTTCTTTCTATTGGGAAGCCATCGGAATCCCTGCTAAAAATGGTGATGAAATCATCCAATTTGAAGCATTGAAGAAATTGCCAGGTCAGAAAGCTACCTTAGACGGAGAGACAATCACGGATGCTGGACAAGATTTTGACCAAAATGGTCGTCCAGAAGTAACAATGGCAATGAATGGCGTAGGTGCAAGGATTTGGAAAAATATGACTGCTGCCAACGTTGGAAAACGTATTGCCATTGTGTTAGATGACTACGTTTATTCTGCTCCAAATATCAACGGAGAAATCGCAGGCGGACGTTCTTCAATCTCGGGTTCATTCACGGTTGAGCAAGCAAAAGACTTAGCAAACGTAATTAAATCAGGTAAATTATCCGCTCCAACTCGTATTGTGGAAGATGCTTTCGTAGGTCCTTCTTTGGGTGCTGAGGCTATCAATCAAGGATATTTGTCGATGTTATTAGGTTTGATTTTGGTGGTTGTGTTTATGATTGGTTACTACGGTTCACCAGGTTGGATGGCTAACGCTGCCCTTTTGTTCAACGTATTCTTTATTGCGGGTGTGTTGGTACAAATCCAGTCGGTTTTGACATTGCCAGGTATCGCAGGTATCGTGCTTACACTCGGTATGGCGGTTGATGCAAACGTACTGATTAATGAGCGTATTCGTGAAGAATTACATTCTGGAAAAGGCTTATTAGACTCAATCAGAATAGGTTACGAAAAAGCCCTTTCAGCTATTATTGACGGTAACGTTACCACAATTTTGATTGGTATTATCTTGATTATCTTCGGTTCGGGTTCTGTAAAAGGTTTCGGTGTAACGCTTTGTATCGGTTTGGTAACGTCGGTGTTTACTTCGGTTTACATCTCTCATATCATGGTTGAATGGATGGCAAAACGTGCAATCGCTGCGGGTAAAGAAAGAGAAATGACTTTCGAGACGTTTATTTCAAGAGATTTGTTCAAAAACTTTAATTTTGACTTTATCGGAAAACGTAAAATTGCGTACTTCTCTTCATGGGGATTAATCGCCGTAGGAGCAATCGTTTTAATAATGCAAGGAGGTTTCAACTTAGGCGTGGACTTCAAAGGTGGTCGTTCTTACGTTGTTGAAATGAACAAAACCATTGATGCAGGAATCGTAAAAGATGCGTTAGCGAACAGTTTTGAAGGAAAAGGCGTGGAAGTAAAAACTTTCAACGGTCCTGATAAATTGAAAGTTACAACATCATATTTAGTAGAAGATGAAAGTGCCGCCGCTAACGCCAAAGTACGTGAGGCAGTTGAAAAAGGCTTACAAAAATTTGCCGATTCAAAACCAAGAATTGTATCAGAATCTAAGGTTGGAGCAACCATTGCCGACGATATTTTGAAACAATCATTCGTTTCAATTTTGTATGCACTCGTTGCCATCTTTATTTATATTTTATTGCGTTTCCGTAAATGGCAATACTCGTTGGGAGGAATCGTAGCCTTGTTGCACGATGCTCTTATCGTGTTGGGTATGGTTGGAATCTCTCGTTTGTTTGGTTTTGAATTGGAAGTTGATCAAGTATTTATTGCGGCTGTTTTGACGGTAATTGGTTACTCAATTAACGATACTGTGGTAGTATTTGACCGTATTCGTGAAGAAATCGGACCAGACCCAGACTTGTCAAACAAAGCATTGATGATAAAAACTATCAACGAATCAATTAACCACACCATGAGCCGTACCGTAATGACTGCTACAACGGTATTCTTGGTAGTAACGGTGTTATTATTCTTCGGTGGAGACGTATTGAGAGGTTTCTCATTCGCCATGTTCGTAGGTTGTTTGATTGGAACATACTCATCAATTTTCGTAGCCGCTCCCTTAGTAATTGACTTTGGAACGGGTAAGAAAAAGGCGGTTGAGCCAGTTGTGGTTAAGAAATAGGTTTTAGGGGTTAGGTGTTGGGGATTAGGGATTTAAGGGCAAGTTTTTCGCTGAACCTCAAATTCATAACTCCCAAAACCTAATCCCTAAAATTTGATTTAAGACAAAATATTAAGTATCTTGAAGGATAATTTCAAGAAATATTATTTTATCAACTAATCATTATACAATTTTTTATTGTGATAATCTAAAAATTCACACAAACTAACGAAATCCATGAATAACAGTATTTGGCGTAAAAAACCAATGGCAGCCTACGAAGCTGACATGAAAAAATCAGAATTAAAACGAGTCCTGACCAAATGGGGACTAACCTCACTGGGAATTGGTGCCATCATCGGAGGAGGTATTTTTACCCTCACAGGTATAGCCGCCCACAACCACGCTGGTCCCGCTTTGGCACTTGCCTTCATCATTGCGGCGATTGGTTGTACGTTTGCTTCATTATGTTACGCAGAATTTTCTTCAATTCTTCCCGTAGAAGGTTCAGCGTATGCGTATTCGTATGGAACAATGGGGGAAATTTTTGCTTGGCTCATTGGTTGGAACTTGATTCTGGAATATATGATGGGAGCAACTACCGTAGCAGTGGCTTGGTCGGGATATTTTGAAAAACTCATTCATCTCTTTGGCGTAGATTTACCCGTTAGATTAATGAATGACCCTTTTACTGCGGCTGAAAAATTGGGTGTAGAAGGATGGGTTCCGTCTTTCAACTTGGCGGCATTTATCATCACTTGGGTAGTTACCTCCGTACTGGTAAAAGGTATTCAGGAGTCAGCAAAGGCTAATAATTTTATCGTGGTGCTTAAATTGGCAGTGGTTATTTTTGTAATTGTGGTGGGAGCGTTCTACATCAAAGTAGAAAACTGGACACCCTTTATCCCACCAGTAGTAACAGGAGCAGACGGAGTTGAACACTTCGGTTGGGAAGGCGTAATGACGGCTGCCACAGTCGTTTTCTTTGCCTACATTGGTTTTGATGCGGTTTCCACACAAGCTGGCGAAGCAATTAATCCTCGTAAAGACGTTCCTTTTGCCATCATTACTTCATTGATTATTTGTACAGTCTTGTATATTTTAGTATCATTAGTTTTAACGGGAATGGTCAGATACGATACTTTGGATATGAAAGCACCCGTTGCGGCTGCCTTTGCAGATATTGGTTTACCTTGGGCAGTATTCATCATTACGATTGCAGCCGTTGCAGGTTTGACATCCGTAATGCTCGTAATGATGTTAGGGCAAAGTCGTATTTTCTTGGGAATGGCAAAGGATGGTTTACTACCAAGTTTTTTCAAAACCATTCACCCACAATTCAAAACGCCTTGGAAAAGTACGATACTGATTGGTTTAGTGGTGTCGATTGTTTCAGCATTGACACCCATCGATAAAGTCTCAGAAATGTGTTCAATGGGAACGCTTTTAGCCTTTGCCATGATTTCGGGAGCGGTGTTGTTATTGCGTTATCAACAACCAAATATCGAAAGACCCTACAAAGCACCCGCCATCTGGTTTGTTGCACCAATGGGTGTTTTCTTCAACCTTTTCTTGATGACAAAAGCACAATCAGTTACTTGGAGAGCCTTCTTGATATGGAGTGCCATCGGAATAATTGTATATTTTGTTTATAGTAGAAGTAGAAGTAATTTGAACAAACCAGAATAGAGATATGGAACTGTGTACTTATTGATGCAGATTTATTTTTAAGATAAAATTAGCCCTACCAAGCGTTCAAAACGCTTGGTAGGGTTGAGAATCCAATTAATTTTGACTTTGCATTAATAAGTACATACTTCCGTAGAAATATTTGATTTTATGATAAAAAGCGGTCATTTGATTAATTCAGATGACCGCTTTTTTATGGGTAAAATTGACCACAAACGAAATCAAATGACCGCTTACTAAGTTTAGATTTGTTGTATTCATAAAAAGTACTTACTTTGCAACCATAATTATTTATGGTACTATCAAATAATACCAGTTTTGTGATTATCACTAAATCAATTTTTCAACCCTTAATTTTTTGTAAAATGAAAAAATTACTAACTTCATTCATTGCTATCTTAGCTGTAATTGCCATTTCTTCTCAGGATTCAAAAGCTCAATTATATGAGAAAGGTAAAATCGTAGGCGATGCAGGTCTTTATTTTCCAGGTGGAGCAACCATCATTAAAGCAGGAGGCTCTTATGGTGTAGCTGACAATTTGGGAGTAGGAGTACAAGCTCAATATCTTAGTGTTGCTAGTTTTCAAGGCTTTGGTGGAACTTCTGCGGTAGGTCTTTTTGGAAAAGTTAATTATGACTTTGCACCAGCTATTGGTTCTTTGGGAGATAAAGTTTTCTTGTATGCAGGTGGTACATTAGGTACTTATTTCCAAACAGGTTCTCAATTTGGAGTTCTTGGTCAATTAGGTGGAGGTTATATGTTCACCGATAAATTAGGAGCAAACGCTGAAATACAATTCGGTATTGTGAATGGTTCAGGTTCTCAATTTGGACTGGGCGTAGTTTACAAATTGAACTAATTTTCCTCCCTGCCGTTTACTCATTTAAAAAAGAGTTAATCTGAAAAGATTAGCTCTTTTTTTTATATTTGTATTCCAAGCATGATTGAACAAATGATAAATAAACGAGTTAAAAAGGAATCTACTACGTGAAAATATGGTACAGAAACCAAAATAATGATAAATTCGTACACAGTTTACATATTTTTTAATTACTAACTAAATAAATCCTAAGTCAAAATGAAAAAAACAATGATTAAACTTGCTACTATTATTTGCTTATTTTTTGCCGTTTCATTCTCTACACAAGCCCAATTTATGGATAAAGGTGATGTATTGGGAAGTGGAGGTCTTTATTTTCCAGGTTCAACTTTTCTTCGAGGAGCTGTTGATTTTGGGGTTGCTCCAAACGTAAGTATTGGTGGAAATTTTATAACAGTCCTTTCCAGTGGTTCGTCGGGGTCTTATATAGGTGGACGTGTGTCGTATCACTTAGGAGAAGCCTTTGGTGTAAGAGATGATAGAACGCTTGATCCTTATGCATCTTTTCAAGTTGGTAAAGTATTAAGTGAAGGTGGTGGAATTGGACTCAACCTACCACTTGGATTACGCTTTATGTTCAATGAGAAAGTAGGAGCTTATGCAGAATATAACATCGACTTAAATAATAATGCCTTACCCAATATGTTTGGAATAGGCGTTTCATTCAGATTCAATAACTAATCAAAACAGCTATCAACTAAAAGGCGAGATTTATTCTCGCCTTTTTTGTTATCAATCAAAAGGCATGATTTTTGTTCTAAATCCATAAAAATATCATTCAAAATCAACCCAAACATCATGAAAACGCTATTGATTTCTCAAAGACTTCTTATTATTTTATCCCTTCTTTTTATCATCAGTTGTAGTAAAACCGATGAAGTCGTAACGCCTTCTGCGTCCACACTCACGGGTAAATGGAACCATAAAGCCACCACGGGAAAATTGACTTATACCTCAGGCGGACAAACAAAAATATTGGATTTAACCGATGGAGCAGATGGTTCAATACTCGAGTTCAAAGCCGACGGAACGGTATCTTTTGAATATATCCAAGCAAAATATACGCTTACAGGGACTTCTTTGGTACTTAGTTACGGGACAGGGCAACCTACGATTGATTTTACTGTTTCAAAATTAACGAAAACCGAAATGACACTTTCATTCACCAAAGACCAATTTATTAAATACACAGAAAGATTCTCAAACACAAATGATCTTACCATCAGAGACATTCTCAAAAATAAAGCAACTGCCACTTTACCTGACTACACGGTGAGTTATACAAAGTAGGGAAATGACCGTTTACTAAGATTTTATTATTATTCTTTCTTCTTGAAAATCAAGAGTTTATATTTGATAATTAATCAAATTTAAACATCTTATCTCATGAAGAATTTAATGATTTTTAGAAATTTACTTTTTATCTCAGGTCTATTTTTTGCATTTAGTTGTAGTAAAAAAGCGGATGAAATAACGCCAAATACTGCTATTATTAGCAAATGGAAAAATAATGGAATTGTTGGAAAAATAACAGGAACTGCCTCTGGTAAAGCTATTGGGTATGATTTAACTGAGAGTGCGGATGATACAGTTCTTGAGTTTAAAGCTGATGGGAGCATAGCTATAACAAGTTCCGCAGGTTCAGGTTCGTTAAAATATGTACTGTCAAATTCCATTCTGACAATGACTTTTACCAATGGAAAAGTACTTAACTATACCTTAGTTAGTGTTGATACTAAGGAATTGGTATTAACTTTTACAAAAGAACAATTTTACAAATATATTGATGATTTCTATGATGCTGCCAGTACGGATGCAAAAGCAATTCAAAGCATTAAGTCTAACGCTGTGTTAGAATATAAAGAAAGCTATACAAAACAATAAAAAAAGGGGTCAGACAATCCAAATCGTCTGACCCCTTTTTATGTCTAAACAGCTGCAAGTTTAAACTCCGAAGTAAAGTGAAATTGAATATCTGGATTGTTCTGAATATTCATCCTCAAAATCCAATCAGATTCTGCCAAAAATACATAATTCTCATCTTTATCTTGGGCAATATTTTGTCCTTTTAATCTAATAAATTCCGCTAATTTCTTGGGGTCTTCCGACGTTATCCAACAGGCTTTTGATATGTCTCGGTGGTCGAAACGGCATTTTGCTCCGTATTCGTGTTCCAAACGGTACTGAATTACTTCGTATTGAAGTTCCCCAACCGTTCCCACAATTTTACGGTTTCCTAATTGTGGTTGTAGGAATAATTGAGCCACGCCTTCGTCAGTCAATTGCATAATTCCCTTCTCTAATTGCTTAGATTTCATGGGGTCAAGGTTCATTAATTCCTTAAAAATCTCAGGTGAAAAACTTGGGATTCCTTGGTATTGTAGAGACTCGCCTTCGGTCATGGTATCACCAATTTTGAAGTTCCCTGTATCGTACAAACCCACCACATCACCAGGGAAACCTTCTTCGATAACCTCCTTATCCTGAGCCATAAAAGTGTAGGGATTGTTGAAGCGAAGATTTTTATCAAGGCGAACGTGTTTGTAGAATTTATTACGCTCAAAAGTCCCTGAACAAACCCGCATAAACGCAATTCTATCACGGTGTTTTGGGTCGAGATTAGCGTGGATTTTGAAGACAAATCCAGTAAATTTCTTTTCCATGGGTTCAACTACCCGTACATCCGTTTGGCGTGGTTGCGTACTTGGGGCAATCTCCGTGAAAGTATCCAACAACTCCTGCACCCCAAAATTATTCACTGCCGAACCAAAGAAAACAGGAGCAATTTCACCCGAAAGATAGGTTTCACGGTCAAAATCACCATAAACGCCTTCAATCAATTCAACGTCTTCCCGCAATTGGTCGGCATCTTTTTTACCCACTTTTTTATCCAATTCCTCCGACCAAATATCAACTGATAAAACCTCTTTCTCGATGCGGGTTTTATTGGCACTAAATAAATTCAATGACTTTTCGTAGAGATTATAAACGCCCTTAAAATTCATTCCAATATTGATGGGCCACGTCAGCGGACGAACTTTTATGTTGAGTTTTTGCTCCAATTCATCCAATAAATCAAAGGCATAACGCCCTTCTCTATCCATTTTATTGATGAAAATAATCACGGGCGTGTTTCTCATTCTGCACACTTCCATCAACTTTTCCGTTTGTTCCTCCACGCCTTTCACGCAGTCAATTACCAAGATTACGGAATCCACGGCGGTTAAAGTACGGTAAGTATCTTCAGCAAAATCCTTGTGACCAGGCGTATCTAAGATATTGATTTTGAGGTCATTATATTCAAAAGTCATTACCGAAGTTGCCACCGAGATACCTCTTTGACGTTCAATTTCCATGAAATCGGAAGTTGCCCCTTTCTTAATTTTATTGGATTTCACCGCCCCCGCCGTCTGGATTGCACCCCCAAAAAGCAGGAGTTTTTCCGTGAGCGTAGTTTTGCCCGCATCGGGGTGAGAGATAATTCCGAAGGTTCGGCGTTTATGGATTTCTTCTTGAATAGTCATGGCTACATAAAATTGAGGTGCAAAATTACGGATAAAAAAATAGATTGACGTATTGGA
>JAYUOX010000355.1:0-3223 GCA_043760595.1 Cytophagales bacterium | reverse complement strand
TCATCAGCTACGATTTTTGTTCCGTACATCACACCTTTCACGTTGATATCTATGTGATAATCAATGTCTTTCAAAGCGAAATCCTCTACAAATCCAGGCGTGATTACACCCGCAACGTTTAAAAGAATATCTATTTTTCCGAATTTTTGAATAGTTTTCTGAACAACGTTTTTCCAGTCTTCTACGTTAGTTACATTCAGTTTTTCAACTAAACAAGTTTCTGGATTCCAGCTTTTGGTTTGGTCGCTGAGTTTATCAATCAAAAAGTCAGTTGCCACTACGTTGTTACCTTGCTGATAAAAAACGTCTGAAAGGTGTTTTCCTATGCCATTGGCACTTCCAGTAATAAAAACTGTTTTTTTCATGGGAAAATTTTAAGCTAAAACAATTATCGTTTACCTTCGTTTATTCTTTGCAAGTTTCAAATTTTTATCAATATAATCTAACAAAATCAAAATGAAAAAGTCAATTTTAATTACAGCCATTATTGCGTTTTTTGCCATTTCTTCTTTTGCAAAAACAATTAGTGTACCATCAAACGTTATCATCAGTCAAGTAATCGTAGCAGATTCAACCGAGTTTAATGATTATTACGGAAGCTACAAAATGGCAGATAATCCGATGGTCGAGAAAATGAAAGTGTATTTTAAGGGTGGAGAGTTATTGGGAGAAGCCTCTGGCTATCCAGCAACAAAATTGACACGTAAAAAAGAGGATGAATTTGAAGAAAGTAACTTCGGAGCGATAATTACGTTCACAAGAACAGACGGAAAAGTAACGGGGATAAAAGTGGCGGTGCAAGGGCAAGAACTGCTTGGTACTAAGGAGTAAAAAATAAACTCCTAACACCAAATCTATGCTTGAATATCAAAGCCGCCACGATGATATGAAAGTTTTAAAACGATTAAGCGTGTTAGGAGTTTATAAACTTCTTTTCAGTTTAAATTTTGATGTCTGACTTTAAGCCGCCACGAAAAACCAGACTTTAAACTGTGATTAGCTATTTATTATTCCAAAGATATACGTATCTCCATGGATTAACAATAGATAATAATTGATTTTTACAAAGTATTTCACAAGCAACATTATAACCTTATGAGCGTAAAAAAAACCGTTTGCATAATCGGAGCTGGGTCATCTGGAATTACGGCTGCCAAGACCTTGAAAGAGAACGATATCAGCTTTGATTGCTTCGAAAAAGGCTCTCAGATTGGCGGAAATTGGCGATTTAATAATGATAACGGGATGTCGTCGGCGTATCGGTCTTTGCATATCAACACCAACCGAATGATTATGGCGTATTCGGATTATCCGATGCCCGCAGATTATCCGATGTTTCCACACCACAGTCATATTATTGATTATTTTGATGATTACGTTAATCATTTTGGCATTCGTGAGGATATTCAATTTAATACTGAAGTCAAAGACGTAACTCGTAATAACGATGGCACTTACATGGTCATAACCGATAACGGTTCTTCACTATACGACAACGTAATCATTGCCAATGGACACCATTGGAATCCACGCTTTCCTGAGCCAGCTTTCCAAGGGAATTTCACGGGTGAAATCCTGCATTCGCATTATTACAAGGAAGTGGAGCAAGTGAGAGGGAAGAATGTATTGGTAATTGGTATCGGTAATTCTGCCGTGGATATTGCCTGTGAGGCGGCTCGCACGTACTCAGGAAACGTGGTAATTTCAACTCGTAGCGGGGCAAATATTGTTCCCAATTGGATTTGGAGTATTCCTTTTGACAGTTTAGCGAGTCCACTGACCTCCAAATTACCCATTGCCTTTCAGCGATTATTTTTGGGTTCAGCTCTTCGATTAGCAAGAGGAAAACAGGAGGATTTTGGTGTACCAAAACCAAAACGCCCCTTGTTGAGCGAACACCCCACGCTTTCACAAGATTTATTGAATTTATCGGGTAGAGGTTTAGTAAAATTTAAGCCCAATATAAAGGAATTTAAAGGCAAGACCGTAGTTTTTGAAGACGGAACGGAGCAAGATTTTGATATGATTGTTTATGCCACGGGCTATAAAGTAACGTTCCCGTTTTTGAAAGACCAATCATTTAATGTTTCAGAAACGAATGATTTTAGGTTGTATAAAAAAGTAGTACATCCCGATTTTGCGGGACTCTTTTTCTTGGCATTGATCCAACCTTTGGGAGCAATTATGCCCTTGGCAGAAGTACAAAGCAAATGGATTGCCAAGATTTTGAAAGGAGCAACCAAACTACCCAACAAAGACGAAATGTTGAAATCTATCCAAGAAGATAAAGAGGCAATGGCAAAGCGGTATAAAGAATCCCCACGGCATACTTTGCAGGTGGACTTTCATCCGTATAAGGAGAGTATTGAGCGGGAGATGAGGAGGTAAAAAACCGCCCTCTGATGGATTTGGAGGGCGGGTTTTACTTGTATTTTAGTTCGATAACATCTCCATAAAAATCTATAACTGTTCTTAGAAAGTTTTACTGTTTAAGATTGCTCTTTATCCATTATAAGAGACAAGTGGTTCTCACTTCATGATATTAAGGAAATATTTAAAAACCATATCTCAATTTTAAAATAGCCACAAAGCCATCATTTACAAATAGGGTACTATTAGCCGTAAAAACGCCATTGACTTGTTCCGTAATTTTGGTATCAACAAATTGAAAATTGGCTGTTCCTTGAATTTCAATATTACGTTTATCGGATAATGCAAAAAAGTACCCCGTTCCAAAACCAATATTTGGAAAAAATTTACTACCTGATAAATTCACAGGAGGTTTGAATAAATTTGATTCTTGCTTATACTGAATATAATTTAACCCTGCATCTAAGTGCCAAAAAACGGGGGCTCTTTTCGTTTTGATTCTATGACGATATTCTGTTTGAAAAGTCCCCAATATCATGTCATTAACTGAAAAAGAAGAACTCCGAACATTTCTTGCCCCTACACTTCCTGTGAACGCCCATGAATGTTTATTTTTGTAGGTCGTAATTCCTATTCCTATACTTGGAAATGTGCCAAAGAGGGCAAATTCTACGTGTTTTCTGATTTTGGTGGGATTAAGTAGGGAGTCTTGGCTGACAAATGATTGAGTAAATCCTGAAAAAGTGTAAGATGCTAATAAGTAGTCATTCAAATTTAAACGACGTTTTAAATTCTGTAAAATGTTTGATTTCACCAAAGTCAATTTTGAATTTTGAACCTACTTGATTCATAA
>JAYUOX010000354.1:0-3238 GCA_043760595.1 Cytophagales bacterium | reverse complement strand
GCCAATAATACCTACGATGTTTGTTCGGAAGTGGTACAAAATAATGCGACTTATGACGAATTAGAATTACGTTGCATTGAGATTTTGGGAATTATTCCACCGTTTTCAAGGGATGAAATAACTAAATTAAATACCCAACAAAGAACCACTCGTTTATACGATGCCGCTGAAAATCATTATCAAGCCAAAAATAAAGGATTGATGAATAAAGTAGTCAGTTTTGCAAAGGAGGCACTTTCTCACAAATATACGGGGATGCAAGTGCCGATTGTGAGTGGCAATATGGTCTCGAATATGTTTGCCGATGCCCAAGAAACGATTGAAACGAATGGGCGTAAATTGATTCAAGAAATGGAGAAATCTATTGCGTTGAGTTTGATTGACCAAGAGTGGAAAGAGCATTTGAGAGACATGGACGATTTGAAACAATCGGTTCAAAATGCTTCATACGAACAAAAAGACCCTTTGCTGATTTACAAATTTGAAGCCGTGAAGTTGTTTGAACGCTTTTTAAGTAGAATCAACATCGACACCGTGAGTTTCTTGATGAAAGCCGATATGCCAGAAATTCAAGAAGCTCAAGCTCCAAAACAACAAGCAAGACAAGCCCCACAACCCAAATTACAAACCCAAAAAGATGATGCGTTATCAACTTTATTGGGTGGTTTAGCAGGTGGCAGAGGCGACGAACAAGACTACCACGACCCAAGCGGAGGCAGAACGGTTGAGAGAATCACGCCACGCCATGCGGTAAAAATTGCCGACAGAAATCAGCGAGTTACGGTTCAGTACAGAGACGGTTCAATCAAAGAAAATGTCAAGTACAAAACCGTTGAACAGGATGTGGAGAAAGGGACAGCGATTGTGATTGCTTAGGAAATATTTGTTATCTTTATAATAAAAAAAACGATTATGAGGTCATTCGATACATGGACTTACGAACAGGTGGAAGATACATTTGGTATTTCTCCACTTCGCACCAGCCCAAACTATGAAGAGTGGCTGAAAGCAAAAGATTTAGAATCTAACAATCTGGAAATTAGTAAATTAGACGAACTAAAAGAATTACTATTTTGTGAAGTGAATAATTGGAATAGTGATGAATTAATGTTCTTTTTCATTGCTCCTGTATTGAATTTGATACATTTTTATACGGCAAATTTTAAACCTTTTACGCAACGTACTTTGAGTATTACGCACGGAGATGTTTCAGCCTCTGGAAAGGTAGATTTTATGTTGGCAAAGGGAAAACAAACCCCTAAAATTCCTTATTTCTGTTTACATGAATACAAACAGGAAAATCGCAGGGACAATGACCCACTTGGTCAATTATTGATTGGGATGGTAGCCGCCCAAAATAAAAACGGAGATAAACAACCCATTTACGGGAGTTACGTCTCAGGCAGAAACCGCTCGGCGGTCCGATGGTTTTTTGTGATGTTGGAAGAAGACCATTACATTTTGAGCGATGCCTATGTTGCATCCTCGGATGATCTGTACAAAATATTTGCGATTCTGAAAAATGTAGAATGTTGGTAGAGGGGAGGATTTAATTTTATAAAAAGCCGTTTCAGAAGACTGAGACGGCTTTTTTTGTTTCCAATATTTTACTTCTCATCATTATTAAATCATGGTATTGAGCTTTAAAATCTTCATCCAAAAAACTCTCATTTATTAAACGATAAATACCATCCATTTTAATTACAAATTTCTGAAACACACTTTCTATTGCCTTTTCATTAATTCCCAAAGATTCTCCTAATTTATGGAAGTCAAGTCTTTTTAAACGATTTTTCTTTCCGTTAATGGTCAAAGCCATTTCCTCCAAATCTTGGGGCATGGCTAATTTGGTGGAGACTAAATCGTAAGCCAGACTAAGTTGAATTTCGTT
Organism: Cytophagales bacterium; assembly: GCA_043760595.1. Classification (GTDB taxonomy): domain Bacteria; phylum Bacteroidota; class Bacteroidia; order Cytophagales; family Spirosomataceae; genus Arcicella. Next base: position 1,347 of record JAYUOX010000354.1, on the reverse strand, counting down.
AAGTTCTGTTTTTATCAAAGAGAAATTTTTGAGGTGCATATCAGCATTGCCAGTCAAAAAACAGAAAATGGTTAGTTCAAAAAATGATAGAGCGTCAAAACCCGTATTGGTGCTAAAACTTCGTACGGCTTTTCCCACTTTTTCCATCGAACCACGATATTTGTGTTCGGTCAGTGTTTCTGTTAATTGACAAAGGTCTTCCACATGAATTTTCTTTCCTTTTGGCGTTCTGTCAAATCGTTTTGTTAAGTAAGCCAATTCACCCGAAGCTAAACGGATAAGCGAATGTTCTGCCGTTTTTATACCACAAAATTTAGCTAATTTCATCGTTAAATCTTCGTTCTCAGGCAATTGAGGGAATATTTCGATGGGTAGTTTCAAAATAAAATTTCCCCACAATCCAACAATCGTAAGCCTGTTTTGTCTTGAATTTACTTTTTCTAAGGTCAAAGATAATTTAGGTTGTACGCCAGTAACGGCAATACTTTTCGATACAATTTGCTGGGCTAAACCCTGTAGGTCTTTTGCTCCGAAAGATAAAATTGGGGCTTGATTTACTCCGAAAAATTGCTTTGAACATTTGGTATGAAAATCGTTTTCACCCTCCGTTAGAGGTTGATAACAGTACAGACATTTATTCATCGTTTTTAAGGTTTAGTGGTTTGATACTTACTGCCCCAATACAATCCCCGCAGACCATCAAAAGTAAGCCCATGCGGTCACGGACATTTATTTTCCAGTTTTCGAGGGCAATATCCAAAAGCCAACCTTCGGGAATCAATCCATCAAAAAAAGGGAATAAAACGCTACTTGAAAAAGCCTTTACTTGTAGTGGCATTGTTAAAGATATAGCCTGAGTTTCGGATTTTTGTAGGTAATTTTCATCATACTGAAAAAAGTAACCGTCTTCATTTTCAGTAATAATTCCAGCAAAAATATCTTGATAAAAAACTTGTCCTGACCTATTCATCAGCCACCTCCTTTCTGATTACGCCCATTTCACTCCCAAACAAATCCAAAACCTGATTTACTTTATCAAGCCTTAACGTAGGTTTTCCTTGTTCCATATCACGCACAAACCGAAGTCCGACACCAGCTTTTTCAGCAAGATCAGTTTGCGTTAATCCTAAACTCTTTCTCTTTTCCTTAATGAACGAAGCTATTTTCATAAATATTTATACCCGAAAAGGTATAATTTAGTTTTAATAACTAAAATTATACCTTTTCGGGTATAAAAACAAGAGGTTAGTTTGGATTGTTTTATGCCTAATCTGCGGAATGTGGGGTGAGAAGGGTACATTCCGCAGAATTAGCTTTCTTAATCTGCGGAATGTACCCTTCTCACCC
>JAYUOX010000353.1:0-3250 GCA_043760595.1 Cytophagales bacterium | reverse complement strand
CCACAAAACAAGGCTTGAAAGAGTGGTTGGCGAAGGCTGCCGAAGGTAATTTTAAGCGTTTTGATTCATTTCAGTACAGTATTTCGGATGAATCACCTTTGAAAGTTCAAGCCGTATTGCCTCAATACGATTCCACTTCACCAACTGTGGATGCAAGGGAGATTTTGAATAAAAACTTCGACCGTTTGTTCTCGACTGACCCACGAATTTTTATTTTGGGGGAAGATGTTGGAAAGATTGGCGACGTAAATCAAACCCTCGCAGGACTCCAAGAAAAGCACGGAGATTTACGAATTACTGATACTGGAATCCGTGAAATGACCATCGTAGGGCAAGGCATTGGGGCGGCAATGCGGGGGCTTCGTCCTATCATCGAAATTCAATATTTAGACTACATTCTCTATCCATTTGCGACCCTTTCGGACGATTTGGCTTGTCTGCATTATCGCACTGTGGGCGGACAAAAAGCTCCTTTGATTATCCGTACTCGTGGGCATCGTTTGGAAGGAATATGGCACTCAGGCTCTCCAATGGCAGTTTTATTAGCGGGACTTAGAGGCATTCACCTGTGCGTGCCTCGCAATATGACCCAAGCGGCAGGGATGTACAACACGCTCCTAAGCTCAGATGACCCCGCTATTGTGGTTGAGTGTTTGAATGGTTATCGTTTAAAGGAAAAAATGCCAAATAACCTTTCCGAAATGCGAGTGCCTTTGGGCATTCCAGAGGTGATTCGGGATGGACGAGATGTCACAGTTGTAACGTATGGTTCGATGTGCAGAATTGTGATGGAAGCCGCTCGTCAGTTGGAAGAAATCAATATTTCAGTAGAAGTAATTGACGTTCAGACGCTTCTACCTTTTGACATTACGCACCGTATCGTGGAATCTATCAAAAAGACCAATCGAGTGATTTTTGCCGATGAAGATATGCCAGGCGGAGGTTCGGCGTATATGATGCAGCACGTCTTGGACGAGCAAAATGCCTACCGTTATTTAGATTCAAAACCTGTTTGTTTGGCGGCAGTTCCTCATCGTCCTGCGTATAGTTCAGACGGTGATTATTTTTCAAAACCTAACGCAGAGAACGTTTTTGATGCGGTTTATGCGATGATGAGTGAGTTTAATCCAGTGACTTTTCCGAAGATTTATTAGAGGGGTTATGCGGTGCCAAATTGGCACCGCATAGCTAATATTAAAGACTTAATTGACAATATCTTAGATATGCGGTTGCAAATTGCAACCGCATAAAGTATCCATACAGAGCGTATCAGCAATAAATTGGGTTTGAGGTGCCAATTTGGCACCTCAAACCCAATCTTAAATACTTAATTGACAATATTTTAGGTATGCGGTCACAAATTGTGACCACATAAAGTAGTCATACGAAGCGTATGAGCAATAAATTGGGTATGCGGTCACAATTTGTGACCGCATACCCTTTACCACTAATAACAAAAATAAATAATGGAACTTACCCTCATTCAAACCAGAATCCACGAAATAAGAGAACAGAAAGTAATGTTAGATTTTGACCTTGCAAATCTTTACGAAGTAGAAACAAGGACTTTGAACCAATCAGTAAAACGTAATACAAAGCGTTTTCCTATTGACTTCATGTTCCAATTAACAAAGGAAGAATGGCAAAATATGTCATCACAAATTGTGATGACATACCCTGAAAAGCGACCTAAGACTGCCATACCCTACGCTTTCACAGAACAAGGTTTGGCGATGTTGAGCGGGATTCTTAATTCAGATGTTGCTATTAATGTCAATATCAATATTATGAGAGCCTTCGTGATGATGAGGCAATATGCATTGAATTATCAAGATTTAGCCACGAAAATATCAGCCTTAGAACAGAATTACAACAAACAATTTGCCAACGTATATGAGGCGTTAGATTACCTTAATAATGAAAAAGTAATCGAAGAGAATAGACCTGCAATAGGTTTTTTGAAGGAATAATTTGAAAGAAATCGTAAATCCCCTTTCTTTGTAATTCAATCAAACTCCACAATTAAAATGAAATTACTCTACGCAATTATTGCCTTCTGTTTATTGATTAGCTACACCACGTTTTCGCAAAGCATTTCTTCTAATGCTCCTTTGTGTGGGAATTCGTGAGTTGAATAATTTGATATAAACACAGATAAAAGCCGAATTTATCATATTCAATTTATCCACTTTTCTGGTCGAAATACTCAGAAGGAAAATGCGTAATGGTTAAGGTTAGCCCAAATGGTGCTTGTCTCATTTTTAATTCAATTAAGTTATTATCTATCAACCATTCTCTTCCACCCCATTTTTCTTCATGTAATTCTTCATTTTCATTTATTACATCAAACTCTTTTTTATTATTGAAATCTAATCCTAACTCATTGTAAATCTTGTCAGTTACCTTTTTAATTTCTATATAAAAAAAGAACATTGAGTAATTTTTACTGTTCTTATAAATATCTATGGTAACAGATTTATCAAGATTGGTTCTGATTTGAAGTCGATTAAAATAGTTTAGTAAATAGTGTTCCATTATGTAGATATAAACAGGATTATTCTCATCATCAGGTTGGGTTGTTATTGAGGGAGACATCCTCATAATATCATTAATCGTTTCAAATAATGACATTTTTTCAATAGATTTTTTTTCAAAAAAGCGTGTATTAAAATCACTACTTTTACATACGATGGTCTGAATGTCAAGATATTTATAAATTGCCTTTGCTTTGTGAAAAGTATTATCATCATCGGTTACGAAGAAGTCGCAGTGTGCACCATAGTAAGCATGAAAAGAATCTTGAAGCAAATTTTTGAATTGACTATCTTTGTAATAACCTAAAAAATCTAACATAAGATAATTATTTGTAAAAATGTCAAATCTTGATGGGGGTTTTTCATTGAAATATAGTTTCATATTTTCATCTACAAATTCTTTAAAAGTCTTTTTAAAAGCACTCTTCGCTAATTTATCGCTCAATGCTTTAATTGGATTATCACTTTCTGAATAGTCATGATTCATTTTAAAATCTTCAAGTGAGGCATTTCTAATACTTTTATACAATTTTGGATTTGTATTATAGCCTGTTATCAATTTATAAGAATCGCTTATAAGATTAAACAAAGAATCATTTTCAAGGGTAGAGTTAAAAGTAAGTACCCGTTATTAATTAGTTTATGTTTGGATAAATTATAATCATCTGATTATCAATTGGTTATATCTAAAAATCCTAACAACTAAATCCTAACCC
>JAYUOX010000352.1:0-9267 GCA_043760595.1 Cytophagales bacterium | reverse complement strand
ATTGCGGGAAGGTGAGAGTCTTTGCCCTCAAAACTTACGTCCACAACCGGTCCGATTACTTGCGTAACTTTTCCTTTATTGACTGCATTTGCCATTTTATATTATGATTTTATTTTTCTGATTTTGAGTATTAGGTACTAAGTAAATATTCCAAGATAAAACGCTGAATTTGATAAGTAAACTGTACGAAAATAGAATAACATCGTACTTAATTCTACTTAATGCCTAATATTTGGTACTTAATACAATCTACCTTACTTTTAAAGGTGCAAAATTACTTGGTAAATCTCAGATTAACAATGCTGTTTTTGGATTTTTATTATATTTTTTGAGGAAAAGGGGTTGTTTTGTTGGATTGGTCTAAGTTATAGAGTACGACACAACTTGTTGGAATTAGATTTGCCAATTTTTCTGAAAGTTGGTAAATCTGGGGACTTTTATACATCTGGGAGTTCCAATATATTTTGTCATTCTTTATGTGGGGAAGTAAAAACCTACTCGATTTTTTATTTCTTTCTTCTAATTCTACTTCCTAAATTATCTCCATTTACTGGTTTATTTATTACATTTGTTATCGTGAGTAACTATCCCGAATTTTGTGTTTGTAGATGCAAAATCTTGAATTTCAACTCCCACAATTCCCGTATAACAATCCCAAATAAAAAGTATGAAAAAATCCTTAGCCATTCTCCTAACATTAACCACCCTAACAACCTTCTCCCAAAAAAAGAAGAATGTCGTGTCAGTCCCACAAAACACTGATAAACAGACCATTATCTCCAATATTGACAAGCGATTTGATGAATATGCAGGCATCTCAAAGCAAATTTGGAACTACGCCGAGTTGGGATATATGGAAGAAAAATCTTCGGTTTTGTTACAAGAATTATTAAAAAAAGAAGGTTTCAACGTACAATCGGGCGTAGCGGGAATCCCCACGGCATTTTTGGCAACTTTTGGCGAAGGTAAACCCACCATCGGAATTTTGGCAGAATATGATGCCCTCCCAGGCTTGGCACAAGAATCTGTACCTGAAATAAAACCCATTCCAAATCAACGGGGAGGGCACGGTTGCGGGCACAATCTTTTCGGAACGGCATCAGTGGCGGCAGCCATTGAGGTGAAAAATTGGTTACAAAAATCAGGTCAAAAAGGTACAGTCAAGCTCTATGGTTGTCCTGCCGAAGAAGGGGGTTCAGGTAAGGTGTATATGGTGCGTGAAGGGCTTTTCAACGATGTGGACGTGGTTTTGCATTGGCATCCTGATTCTCAAAATTCTGCCGATGCGGGTACGTCTTTGGCAAATAAAAATGGCAAGTTTCGATTTAAAGGTATTGCCGCTCATGCCTCTGTCGCACCTGAGCGTGGGCGGTCAGCTTTGGACGGTGTCGAAGCCATGAACATGATGGTGAACATGATGCGTGAACACATCCCGCAAGATACTCGGATTCATTACGTAATCACAAAGGGCGGCGATGCCCCAAATGTAGTCCCAGCTTTTGCCGAGGTGTATTATTACGCTCGCCACAAAGACCGTGAAATCTTACAAAGTATCTGGAAACGCATCGAAAATGCGGCTCAGGGTGCTGCCCTCGGAACGGGGACAAAGGTGGAATGGGAAGTTCTGGGCGGGGTTTTCAACCTTTTACCAAACGTTACCTTGGCTGAAACGTTACACAGTAATTTATCAATAGTTGGGGGTGTAAATTATACGGAAGAAGAGGAAAAGTTTGCAGAAAAAATTGGAGAAACTTTGGGCGAACAGAAAAAACCAATCGAATCGGTGAGTACGGTAAAGGATTTCAGAGATATTTCGGAAAGTACCCTCAGTGGAGGTTCTACGGATGTGGGCGATGTTAGTTGGGCAGTTCCGACGGTTGGTTTTCGGGCTGCTACTTGGGTACCAGGTTCAGCCGCTCACAGTTGGCAATCGACGGCGGCGAGCGGAATGTCTATTGGACAAAAAGGATTGATTGTTGCCGCTAAAACCTTGGCTTGCACGGCTTTGGATTTATTTAAAGATGCTGCACTTATCGAAAAAGCAAAGGCAGAATGGTTACAGAAAAGAGGGGCAAATTTCAAGTACGAGGCTCTTTTGGGCGATAGAAAACCCGCTTTGGATTATCGGAAATAATCATTTTTGAAAAGATAATTTTGATATTGCTGTCCTGAACAGCAATATCAAAATTTTATCTTTCATAAGATTTTGGTAAATATAATTTTTTCAAGAACTTTTACTAATATTAAATTTAACCATTCATACTACGTGATTAAAAACTACACGAAACTCATTGTCTGTTTGCTACTTGGTTTACAGCTACACGCCCAGGATAAAACTTCCTTTGGCATTTCTGGAATGTATAACCTTCCCTTAGCAACCATTGGTATTGGTTTACGCTCTCAAATTCCTCTAAATGAGCGCTTTTCGGTTGTTCCACAAATTAAATACGCTCCTGCATTCAATACTATCCATGAATTTTATGGTGGTGTCAATGTCCATTATTTTTTATTGAATAATACGGTTTCACACGGTTATCGAAATCGAATTGAGCCGACTCGCCCTGTCTTGTATTTAGCGGCTGGGGTGGAATATAATCGTTGGATCAATTATGAAAAAACAAAGAATCTAAAAGCTAATCAGAACAATTTTTTACCAGAAACAGGCTTGGGAATTTCCATAGGAGGGCATCTCGTCAGAGCCTTTGCTGAAATCAAGTATAATATTCTCTGGGAAGAAAGTTACGGCGAGTTTGGCGTAATGATTTACCCATTTAATGACAAAAGAAATCGTAAAAATAATTGTCCCAAAATCTATTAAATTTCACAAAAAATGAAGAAAATTATCATCAGTTCTCTGTCCATTACAATCCTTATTTTAATTGTGTTAGCTTGTTCAAAAGATAGGTCTATTCTTTTGCCAAAAGATACTCAACCTCCCGCAGAGGAAGTAAAACCCGTTGAAAAAACGATTAAAGACTATACTTTTGACGGAAAAGATGCACAGGCTTTTTTGGATAAAATAGCCAATAAATCAGAAACTAAAACCATCAAGAGTCAGTCAGATTTACCTTTTATTGCTAAAAATGGCACTAAAATCTGGATTTATCCAAATGATCTTAGGTTCTCAGATGGTACAAAAGCCTCTTATCCCTTTGATTTAGAAGTCTTGGAATTATTGACTCCAAAAGATATGATTTTGAGTCAAAAACCAACGGTTGCTCAGGGAAGATTATTAACAACAGGTGGTGAGCTTTTTATCAAAGCTACGAAGAATGGGAAAGAGTTATCTCTTGATTTTTTTAATAATACCTCTATCGAAATACCTGCAAAAAGTACAGAACAAGAAATGTCTATATTTTATGGAACAACTACCAGTGATGGGTTTATTGATTGGTATATACAAAAAGAAAGACCCCAAAATCCAGGAGGACAATCGGGAGTTATTACCAGAGAAGACAGTTTAAGGAATAGAAGTTATGTCATTTTTCCTATGGAAATAGGTTGGATAAATTGTGATAAATTTTACAATTTCACAGGTACGAAAACGAAAATGAAACTCACCTCTGCCTATCCAGAATTGAAAAATATTCAAACATTTTTGTTTTTCAAAGATATAAAATCTGTCATGGGAGTGTATGGAGACACTTCTGGAGAAATTCCTGTGGGGCAATTGGTGAAAGTAATAAGTGTTGCAGTTACAAAAGACGAACAAATATTTTCTTTTATCAAAGACATAGTTATTGCTGAAAATCAGGTAGTTAATATTGAATTAAGGCCAACTACCCAGAAAGAATTGAATGATTTTTTACAGACTTTGGCTTTCTGATAAATTTAATTTCCTAATTCAACCTCGGGTCAATCGGGTAATTTGCCATTACCTTAAAATCTCCGCCCATATCCTTTAAAATACTTCTCCAAAAACTCTTGGCGGGCGTGTCAAAAATAACATCAGCAGTTGTTTTTGACACAATCCAAGAATCCTTTTTGAGTTCTTGCGAAAGTTGGTCAATCTCCCAACCTGAGTAACCAATAAAACACCGAATATCTTTGGCAGATAACACGCCATTGTTCAGTAACTCCTTGACCTGTTTGAAGTTACCGCCCCAAGTAACACCATCCAAAATCTCAATACCGCCATCAATTAAATCAGGACGGCGGTGTAAATAATGGAGCGTATTATGCTGCACAGGACCACCCACAAAGAGCGGGACATCGGGATAAATATTTTCTTCCAAAACATCCGCTAAGAGTAAATTGGAGGTTTGATTAAGAACCAGCCCAAAAGTTCCTTGGGTGGTTTCGTGTTCACAAATTAGTACTACACTCCGCTCGAAGTTGGGGTCTCCCAAAAACGGTTCAGAAATCAGTACAGAGCCTTGTTGTACGTTACGCATAAGTAAAAGTGTTTCGGATAATGATGTTTTCCTATTTTTCTTAAAGGTATTTTATTTTTTATAAATTTGCAAAAAAAACATCTTATAAGTAAGTAGTCGTTAAGTTTTAAGTCTATAAGTTGTTAAGTTGAAAAATGTACATAAACTACTTATTATCAAATAGTTACAATTATTTTAAGATTCAAATAATACAAACTATTTCTCAACGAATACTTAACCAAATATAAGTTATCAAAATGAAACAATTGGAATCTATCGACACAGAAGAACAGTATAAAAAAGCATTAGAGAGAATCTATCAGTTTATAAATTCTCCTGTATTTTTAGATAAAACGGAGGAAGACAAATACAATAATTTAGTTACACTTGTTGAGGCTTATGAGGACAAACACTATCCCATCCCAAAATTAGAAACAGTCTATCTACTTTTAGGTTCAAATTTAGGAAATAAAAAGGAAATCTTGGAAAATGCTATCGTATTATTGGCTGAAAAAGTGGGCGTAATCGTAAAGCAATCGAAGGATTATGAGACTGTTCCTTGGGGCGTAACCGACCAACCCGATTTTTTGAATTTGGCCCTTGAAATACATACAAAATTACGACCTTTAGAGGTTTTGGGAAAAACACAACAGATTGAAAATCAGTTAGGTAGAATCAGAAAAGAGAAATGGGGAGCGAGGTTGATTGATATTGACATTCTATTTTATGGTAATGAAATTATGGACGAACCTACCCTAAAAATCCCCCATCCACTCCTACATGAGCGTGATTTTGTTTTAGCTCCCTTAGCAGAAATTGCCCCTGATTTTTTACATCCTGTTTTTGTGAAAACGATTAGGTATTTGCGAGATGAGAATTTGGTGGAATAGTAGATTTGACAACTTTTAAACGGTGCGACGATTCGCAAGTTGTCAAATCTTGAATATGTAATTGATTTTAAAACGACAACTTACTTTTGACCATAATTTGACCTACTGTTGAAGTAAATATTAGTTTTACAGGTACGTTAAAGCTATTGTTTTGGACCGTATTTTTCCAGAAATGCAGGTATTTGTTCGTAATAAACTTCGTGATTATAACGTGCATCCAAAGCCTTGAACCTTGCCAAGTTTTCGGGTGCAAATGGATTTGCACCCTCTTTGTGTAAATCTTCACCGAGTTGAGCCAACTCTTCGAGGTAATGAGCAAAATTTTGACTCCCAGGGTACATATCTATAAATTTGGCAGGAGCATTATGAGCATTCCAAAAAGTATGGACAATTCCTCTTGGTCTAAAATGCCAACCACCAGCAGTAACTTCCCTGGTATTTTCGCCTTCCAAGACTGTTACTGTGCCTTCTAAAACCCGCATAATTTCGTCCAATTCAAAATGAATGTGTGGTGGCGGTCCCATTTGAAAAGGGGCTAAATCTACTTCTACGCTCGAAAATTGCTCGCCCGTTTGGTCATAAGCCATTTTTACGGCTGTAGGCATACCCAATACATTTAAAGTAGTGGCATTGTGTGCATTTGTACCAGCTGGAGTAAATGCAACACCTAATTGTGTGTTTTTCATGGTTGTTTTATTAAAGTTTATCAGGGCTAATTGGCTGAGATACAATATTTTGGACAGGATTGCAGCTTTTCAAATAAGCAAACATATCTATTAAATCTTCTTTTTTCATGCGAGTATAGTTTTGCCAAGGCATGGGCGGCAAAAGCATACGGGCGGTACGGATTCCTTTCGATTTTCCTTCGGACATGGCGATAATAAATTGTTCCTCCGACCATGAGCCAATACCTGTGTCATCAGGTGTGAGATTAGCGGCAAAGGATGCACCCCAAGGTCCCACAGCAATCGTATTCATTGGATGAAATAACACCCAATCTTTCATGGTTTCTTTATTAACTTTGCTCATTAAAACTTGGGCAGGATGACCCGATAAGCCTAATTCTGGGTCTGGGATGGGTCCTTGTGCGGTCATTTTCTTGGGAGCATGGCAATCGGCACAGCCCATTATTTCAACTAAGTATTTTCCTTTTTCTACTTGTTGCTTTGAATAGCTGGGAGTGGTTTGTGGTTTTCTCTCTACAAAAGAGAATAAAATTGTAGCCGTAAAAACGAATAATGCGATGAATGATATTTGTTTTTTCATTTCTTGAATAATTTTAATGTAACAGAAATTTTGAAATCAAATATTACACAAAATCGAATAGAATAGCGTGATTATTTAGTTATCGGTCATATTATTGATTTTATGGTTGTAAATGGGTCATAAGAATTTTACAAATTAACTTGTAACTAAGTTGAGATAGACGATTAGATATATTTCCCAACATTTTATTCCCGATTCTCTTCGTACCAAAGTATATTTGTTGGTCGAAGAAAAATCAAACAAATTGGAAAACAATACCCTAAATAATCCCGAAGAATACCAAGGCGAAATCACCGTTTTTGCGGACGTAATTATCCCCGTCGCCATTCCGAATTTATATACGTATCGTGTGCCTCGTGAGTATGCTGCGAGCATTTGCGTGGGGGCGAGAGTTATCGTGCAGTTTGGAAAAACGAAAGTTGTAACGGCGGTTGTGGCTAAACTTCACAATACGCCCCCTGCCAAATATCAAGCAAAATATGTCCTTGAATTATTGGACGATTCACCCTTGGTTACGCCTCAGCAAATTGAGCTATTCCATTGGATTTCAGACTATTATATGTGTACAGTCGGCGAAGTGCTGAACGTGGCTTTACCGTCTGGACTCAAAATTTCGAGCCTTTCCAAGGTTCAATACAATCCAGAATTTTCTTATCCCGAACTCTTGACTGAACGTGAAGTTTTGATAATTGAAGAATTAAAAAAACATCAATCTTTGAATTATGATGAACTCGCCCGTTTTGCCGAAGTCAAGAATGTTTACCATATTATCAAGTCTTTAATTCAGAAAAAAGCGATTATTGTTTTTGAGGAAGTTCGTGAAAAATATTCACCCAAAATTCTGAAAAAAGTACGACTCAATGCTTTTTATGAAGATGAAAATTATTTGAAACCGCTTTTGGGTGAATTAGAAAAAAAGCCTAAGCAGTTAGATGTTCTTCTGAATTATTTGCGTTACATACCCGTACTTCGCTCGCCCGAATTGAACCGTAAAGGCTTGGAAAAGAGTGCTTTAACCAAAGCCGAGGGCGTTTCAGATAGTGCCATTGCAACTTTATTGAAAAATGGGATTTTGGAACAATTTGAAATCGTGGTGAGTCGCTTTGAAGAAGACCTTGATTTTGTGGAAGCCCCAACGCCTACGCTCTCAGATTCACAGGAAAGGGCTTTTTCTGAAATTATGAATAGTTTTCAGGAAAAAGATACCACGCTTTTGCACGGAATTACGGGTAGCGGAAAAACCGAAGTCTATATCAAATTGATTGAACAGGTTTTAGCAAGTGGTTCGCAGGTTTTGTACCTCTTGCCCGAAATCGCTTTGACGACCCAAATCGTGGTGAGATTACGGAAAGTTTTTGGGGATAAAATGGGCATTTATCACTCCCGATTCTCTGATAATGAACGTGTTGAAGTTTGGAAAGGCGTTGTTTCGGGTAAATTCCAGTTTGTGGTTGGGGTTCGTTCAGCGACTTTTTTACCATTTGATAATCTCGGTTTAATCATCGTGGACGAAGAACATGAGACTTCCTATAAACAATTTGACCCCGCCCCCCGCTACCACGCCCGTGATGTGGCAGTGGTGATTGCCCACCGACAAAAAGCCAAAGTTTTGTTGGGTTCAGCCACGCCTTCCATCGAAAGTTTTTACAATGCCAAAACCAATCGTTACGGTTTTGTGGAAATGAAAGAACGTTTTGGTAATACACAACTACCTGATATTGAGTTAATTGACATTAAAGTTGCCCGAAAACAAAAGATGGTCAAAGGCGATTTTTCTAACTCGATGTTAGACCGTGTTGCCTTGAATTTGGAGCAAAAACAACAGACTATTTTCTTCCAAAATCGCCGTGGATATTCGCCTTATATTCAGTGTGAAGATTGCGATACGATTACGTCTTGCAATAATTGTGATGTCAGTTTGACCTATCATTACAACGGGCAGGAGTTGCGTTGTCATTATTGCGGACACCACGAACCCATGCCTCGGACGTGTCAGGCGTGTGGTTCTGCCAAATTGCGGACGAGAGGTTATGGTACTGAAAAAATTGAGGAAGAATTGCAGATTATTTATCCAGCCGCCAAAATTGCCCGCATGGATTTGGATACAACCCGTACAAAATCTGCTTTCCAAACGCTGATAAATGAAGTCGAAAGTGGGGGCGTGGATATGCTCGTGGGTACGCAAATGGTAGCGAAAGGGCTTGATTTTGAGAAAGTTAGCTTAGTTTGTGTCTTCGATGCCGACCGTATGATTCACTTTCCAGATTTTCGTTCGGCAGAAAGAGCATTTCAATTATTAACCCAAGTTTCGGGTCGGGCGGGGCGGCGGAGTACGCAAGGAAAAGTGTTGATTCAAACCAATAATCCTGCCCAAAAAATACTGACCCAAATTATTGAGAATGATTATGTGGGCTTATATAAAGACGAAATAAAAGAGCGAGAAGATTTCCAATATCCGCCTTTCACCAGACTTATTAAGCTCATTATCAAACACATAGATGAACCAATGGCTGAAAAAGCTGCCATAGCATTAACCAATAAATTATCCGAAAAACTGAGTAAACAGAGAGTTTTAGGTCCAGAAAAACCCTTGGTAGAACGCATCAGAAATCAGTTTTTGTTTGAAATAATGATTAAATTAGAAAAGACCCTAAATCTAAAAGCCGCCAAAGAATTCATTGCCGAGGAAGTGCTGAATATTAGGTTATCGAAGGATTTCAAAGGGGTTTCGGTGGTGG
>JAYUOX010000351.1:0-3254 GCA_043760595.1 Cytophagales bacterium | reverse complement strand
GCTGCCCATTTAGTTGGACGACCAACTTCTGCTTGTTTATCTGGTAAAACAGCCATTGCCGCTTGGAAATCAGCTTCAATGAGGGGCCAAGTTTCTTTGTCGTTCGGTATTTTTGTACTTTCCGTATTGTTCAAATCAAAGATTTTATCATCAATAAATGGAATATTTTTCCACATTTTTCTTGCCTCAAAATGGAAAACACCACGCAAGAATCTGGCTTCTGCTTCAATTTGTTTGGTTCGTTCGGGAGTTATTCCTTTCGTAGCTTTTAAGGTATTTAAAGCATCATTTGTTCGGGCAACGCCCTTGAATAAACCTCTCCACTTACTTCTGATATGTCCATTACTTGCTTGAAAGTCATACTTTTCGATAAATGATTGTTCTGGTTGATCACCCGCATCGGTTCCTTTATAGGCATCATCCGAAGGTATTCCTCCAAAAACCCAATTCTGGATTTCGTTTTCCCAAGGAGCTTGACCTTCTAAGCCTTGTCCGTCCAACATTCCGTACGCACCCAAAAGTATGCCTTCAACTCCACCAGGGGTTTGTAAGGCAGTTGGACTATATTGTCCTTGTGGATCTCGGGTAAGGAAAGTATCGGTACAAGCCGTTGCTAAACCCAGAGATAACCCTGCTACTAAACTATATTTTATGATTTTATTTTTCATTTGTTCTAAAATTTATTTGTTCTACTACAAAAGTGTTTTTAGTAGTGATTAAAAGCCAATATTAAGACCTAAAAGGATCGTTTTTGAAACTGGCATATACCCACCATCAACACCTAATGTTGCATTTCTATTATCATTACCGCTACCTACCTGAATTTCAGGATTTAAGCCTGTATATTTTGTGAAAGTCGCCAAATTCTGTCCTTGAATGTAAATCTGGCAATTGGAAATACCAATAGTTGATGCTAATTTCGATGGCATTGAATAGGTTAATTGAACATTCTTAATTCTGAAATAAGAACCTTTCTCAATAAAATAGCTTGAAGGACGGCTACTAACTTGGTCATTGGCATCCATGATTGGCACTGTTCCACTTGTGTTTGTTGGTTGCCAAGCATCATACAAGGCACGTTTGGCACGGTTGCCTTGGAACGTATTAAAATCAGAGAATACACGAACATAATTAAACACATCATTGCCTTGAACTCCATTTCCGAAGATATTTAAGTCGAATGATTTATACCCAATACTCACAGTTAAACCATAGTTATAATCTGGATGAGGTGAACCAATGACTGTACGGTCGTCAAAATCTATTTTTCCATCATTATTAATATCCGCCATTTTAAATTTTCCTATTTCATTATATGTTCCATAAGCTGGCCAAGCCTTTACTTCCTCGGCATTTTGGAAAATTCCTACTACTTTGTATCCAAAGAAAGAAGAAATTGGTAATCCAGCTTGTGTAATCGTTATTGGTCCCACACGAGAGCCTTCTCCCAAAAATTTAGTTGTTGGGCTTTCATCTAATTTATCAACGTTATTTTTGTAAGTTGAAAAATTACCCCCAACACTGTAACGAATTCCATTTGCCGTTGAATTGCGGTAATTTAATCCCAAATCAATTCCTGAATTTGTCATGGCACCTACGTTAAATGACGCAGCATTAGCATCACCGGCAGTAAATGTGTTTGGAATTGTGAATAACATATCAGTAGTCTTACGATTCCAAACGTCAATTTCTATGGCAAGTTTACTCTTGAAAAGAGATGCATCTATCCCAAAATTCGTAGATGTGGTAGTTTCCCATTTTGCTTTTGGATTACCATAAGCCTGCGTATCATACCCAATTCTTGGACTACCCGATGAACCATCAATTGGGTAGCCTGCATTAAAAATATTAGCACGGTAAGTCGTGAAGGCATTATAATCACCAATTTTTTGATTTCCCGTTTGTCCAAATCCAAAACGTAATTTTAAATCATCAATGGCTGGAAGTTCATTTTTGATGAAACCTTCCTCGGACATTCTCCAACCCACACTAAATGCTGGAAAAATGGCTCCACGAGAGGCTTGCAAGAAACGAGAAGATTGATCATTACGCAGAATTGCTTGGAACAAATATTTGTCTTTGTAAGCATAATTCAATTTCCCGAATTGAGAATATAAAGTATAATCTCTGAAAGGTCCGCCTTCATTGCTTGCCCTCGTGGCATCGCCCAAATTAAGATACCCAAGAATCGGCACAGTTTCAAAAGCATAACCAGCACGACTGGCAGCAAAATATTCACCAAATTCTTTAATACTTTCTATACCAACGTAGGCATCAAATTTATGGTCTTTGTTGAAAGTTTTTGAATAAGATAAGGTGTTAGACCACGTCCACGAGTAGAAATATGAATTATTTGAAAATGAGCTGTTGTTAAAACTTCCTTCAACGTATTCGGGATTTGCACGGTTGAGGTATTTTCCACGGGCAGATGTTACGTCAACTCCAAAACTGGTTTTTAATTTTAAGTCAGGAATTAACGAATATTCAGCATATACATTTCCGAATGCACGAATACGATAATTTGTATTATCCGCTTGGCGGGCAAGCGTTGCAACGGGATTTGAATTATTACCTAAATTCTCGCCACGACTACCCGCAAAATTACCCGCAATGTCATACACAGGAAGCAAAGGATGATGCTTATACGAGCCTGAAACAGCATTTTGCTCTTCACTATTGGTGAAACCTCCTTTACGGTTATCCAAGGAAACTGAGAAGTTTTCTCCAACGGTTAAGCGTTTTTTCAAGGCTGAAAACTCAGTATTTACTCTAAGTGTATATCTTTCATATCCAATGTATTTCACGACTGATTCTTGATTGAAATAGCCCAAAGAAAGAGCAAAACGCCCGTTTTCAGTACCACCAGTTGCCGAGAGTTGATAATTTTTAATTGGAGCTGTGCGAGTCAATTCGTTCCACCAGTTAGTGTCTGCCGCTTTTGTAATTGCATAAATGTTGCTTGGTGTTAAAGAATATAATTTTGGATCAACCGCCGCAGTACCTTCCTTACCATTACTTGGAAATACATAATCAGGAAGACCAATTTCACCATTTGGTCCGTAAGTGTATTGACCATGTTTAGGTTTATCAGTTGTATTTTTTGCAAATTGAAGTGCATATTTATCAGCTAAATACAAATAAGAACCTAACTCTTTCGCATTCAATGCTTGAACATTTTCTGCCGTTGTTTGTGAGCCTTGATACGTTGAAAATGAAATCTTTACTTCGCCAGGTTTCCCTTTCTTAGTGGTGAT
>JAYUOX010000350.1:0-9323 GCA_043760595.1 Cytophagales bacterium | reverse complement strand
TCTCGAAGTGCCACTTCGAGCTACAGTATTTTTAAGTTTTTTTCAACAGAAAGGGAGTAACACAGACTAAAGTCTGTGTTACTATTCAAAACAAAGCTCTATCAATAATCCTTGTGGCAACATGGGCTTTAATCAACTCACCCGCAGTTATTGAACGTCGAGAATTTCTATAAACTACATTTTGTTGAGCTTCCCAAGTTCCTTCTCTCACGCCTGCGTATAAATTTACATTTTCATAATTTGGCGTTCCAGGCATCCACACAACTTTTATTGAATTTGTAGCGTCAATAAATTGATACCCAGGAAAAGGTTTAAAAGTGTCTTGTTGTTGAAGGGCAATAACTTTTTGGTCTTCGTCTCTTTTGCCAGGCTCCCAAACGGTATCGGTGAAAGTATCTCCTTCATAAACAAATTTATAGCCCGTTGCGGGTTTCCAAATTCCCTCGCCGTGGTCGGAATAGGCTTTAAAATTTGGGTGTAAAAGTCCTTCTTGCCATTTGGTTTCTAATCCTTTTGATTTGTCAATAAATTGGTAACCCGCTTCTGGATTCCAAATTCCTTCATCTTTTGAGGTTATAGCTTTATAGTCGTCATGCGTGATGCCTTCTTTCCATTTTACGTCCGTATTCATCCAGAAGAGTTTTGACCCTGTGCTGGTTGTACCTTCCCAAGAGTAGCCACTTTCTGGCTTTGACATGAATAAACCCGCTAATTTTATTTTCTCATTGAGCAAGAAATAGCCGTGCCACAAAATGCTGATTCCGAGGAAAACAGCGATATGTTTTTTGTATTTTTCCATTGTAATTATCTGATTATTAGTGATTTATAAATAAAGGGATTTAAGATTTATATCGTCTCTAATTTAACGTCGGCGAGGTTTTGAACCTCGCCGACGTTCTTCGGAGTAAATTGTTAAACTTAAATCACTTCATCTATAATTTAAAATTTAAACGAAATACCAACTCTCGAAGAAGATAACCCTGTGTAACCTAATTCGACAAATGCTCCTACCTTTGGGGTAAAATAATATTTACCCCCCACATAGTAATTGAAGAAAAGACCACTTCGATAGTTGTAAGAATATCCATAACCATATCCGTAGCGTTCATCGTCCCAACGAAATCTTTGATAACCCAAACCTACACCTGCGTATAAATCAACTTTATCTTCGTTAAGTTGTAAAATATTATTGAGGTGATACGACCCACGAATACCAAGGTAATAGGCTGAATATCCCCAGCGACTTCTATTGTCATAATCATAATTACTGGAATTATAGTCAAATTGAGCTCCAACGCTAATGTCATCACTTATACCCGACTCAAAACTTGCTCCAACGGGCGTACCGTAGTAATATGAAGATAAACCAACGCCAATATTAATGAGTTTATCGCCTTGATGAAATCCAGAACTACTCTGCGAAGTTGAAATATATGTTCTTTTTCGCTTTCCTTTTTTGACGGGTTGTTGATTTTGGGCAACATTATTGGAAGCAGGAGCTACAATTGCTCTTTGAGCAGGAGCCGTTGAGGGGGCTTTTTTTTGTTCATTTTTTTCTTTTGGTTTAAAAGGAGGAGCTTTCTTTTGGGTATATCCGCTGACACCCACAATCATAATAAGCATCAGTAAAATCAGTGATTTTTTCATTAGTGTTTTACGTTAAAGTGTGATTTAAAGTTTTTTAAAGTCTGTGAATTGACCGTGTACGTTGAGTGTATAATTACCCGAACCTGCATTTCGAGCTGGGTAAACAACAATTCGATATTCACCTTTTGGCATATCTTGCCTAACAAAAAATTCATAATTGGATGATACAACGGAAAAAATAATTCTATTTCCTGTTGAAGTCTGTAAATCAATTAAACATCTGGCATCTGCTGAAAGTAATTCAATGTCTAACGGAGAAGAATTTGCCGTTAATTGTAATGAATAGGTGTCGAATGAACTATTATTTGCCCAATTTCCTTTGACCGTACTCACTTGCGAGACAACTCGTTTCAAATCTTTGGTTTTGCCAAAAATTCCCAATTTATAATTCCCAACGCCCCCTCTTTTATCAGTACCAACCATAATGGTATAAATTCCTTTTTTTAGGACTTGAACATCAAATCTATACCTTTCATTAAAAAAACTATTATTGAGTTGTATACCGAGAGGGTTATAAATCAGTAATTCAATATCTGTATCTGACGATTCGAGTTCGATATCTACTCCAAAATTATCCTCAGTTACTTCAAAAGTGTAGAAATGATTTTTGAAAGAATAAGTGCTTCCTGCACCACCTAAAGCTCCAAAGTTTTGAGTGCCAGATTGAAGAATATCGCTCGGGATAATCACGGGATTACTAATAATACCTGTGATTAAGAATTGAAATTTTCCGACATTTGCCCTCTCCGCACAAACTACCATTCGATAAGTCCCTGAATTTAAAGTCAGTTTTCGAGTTACTAATCGGTCAGTGAACGAATTATAAATTTTTGTTCCATTTGGATTAAAAATCACGAATTGAACATCTATAACTTTGGAAGAGAGTTCAATATTAACTTCTTGATTATCAAAACCTACCACAAAATTATATTGAATATTTTTGAAGGAATCATAAAACCTTGTACCACCAGCACCGCCTTTGTCGGCAAACCATTCGCCATTAATCGTTCTTAGTTTTGCGGCAGCTTCTTTGGGGTCTGAGGGTTCCACTCCTTCCTTTTTTGCACATCCTAACGATAGAGCAAAAAATGTAAATAGTAAAAGATATTTTTTCATGAGTCTGTATGTTTTATCAATTTGTCAAATTTATCTTCCCCTCAAAAGCTGCTTTCCTGCGTCTGGAAGCAATCACTCTATAATTATTCGTCATCAAGGCTTCTCCAAGAACTAAATTGTAACTTTTCAGGTGGACTCCATTTATCAAAATAGAGCGGTGAATTCTGTGGAAGCGATAAGAATCTAAAACCCTTTCAAAGATTTTCAGGGTTCTTGCAATGGTAATTTTCCTGCCACTTTGCAGATGTAAGTGGGTATAATTCTCTTCTCCCTCCAGAAAAATGATTTCCGATAGATGCACTCGCATTCGATTTCTGAAAAGATATAAATAGTTGTTTTTGACCGATTCAAGTTGGTAAATTGATGGTTTCATGGGGGAGTTGGAATAATTTTTTCATAATTAATTTTTAAAAAATAAGAATTTTACTTTAAATATTCTACACTAAATCAATGATAAATGAAGTATCAAACAATGACATTTACCGAAAAATAAGTTTTAGTTAAATAATATTTGGTTGCAAACGCAAATTCGTAATTTTATTTAATCTCGACTACCTCTATCATAGAGGTAAAACCAATATTTAACACACTGATTTTATGAAAAAACATTTAACGAATATTGAAGAATATAGAAGCGTAAAAGAGGGGACTAAAAATAAATTCTCTGAATTGATTTCTGATAAATTGGTCGTTCCAGAATATTTGCAAAAACAGGAATTAGAAAAACTATCTGCAGGATTAAGATTCGAACAATTTTATTTCGTCGTTGATGTAAAAGAGATGCGAATTATTCACGCCGCTGGCATGGAACAGATTGGATTTAATTCTGAAACCTTTGAAATGGCTCAATACGCCAAACTGCTGCCCAGTAAAGGTATTTTGCAGTTACTTTCGGTATTTTGGTTTAAAATTTTTGAGTTTTGTGAAATAGAAAAAGAGCTACTTAACTTCTTAGCACCCAAGTATATCGTGCAAATACCGATGAAAAATGCCAAGTCTGAAATTATGTTGGTGAAGCGGACAATCTCTCCTTTCCAATTCACTTCTGAGTCAAGAAAACTTACGCAATATCTCAGTGAGTTTACCATCGTGAAATATGGTTTTGATAATGAACCGCCCTGTCCACGGTTCGTTGATATTCCACCGAATTTGAATGATAAATTATTGAAATTTATCAAGGATTCATTTTCTTTCGACATCACAACTTATAGCCCAAAGGAACAACAAATCTTAAAAATTTATTCGGAAGATGATGGAACAAAATCTACTAAGGAATTAGCCGACTTGGTGGGCGTAACACCCAGTACATTACAGTTTTATAACAAACAGATATTGTCTAACACTCGTGAATATTTGGGTGATATTTATAAGTTTGATTCTGCCAAACAAGTGGCATATTTTATCAGAAATTGTGGAATAATTGGTTGATTTTTTATAAAAGTTAGCTATACTAAAATCTTAATTTTGTGAAAATCGTAGGCTGGAAATTAAACCAGCCTACGACTTCAAACCTACATAAATACTCAGCGTTGTATAACCATTTTTCCACCCAATTTTGAGGGAGTGTGAAAAGTGAATAATTTTTTGGTTATCATTTTAATTACGGCAAATAAATCTGACAACAACAATAATGTTACATTTTTCAGGAAACGGCTTCTTTCAATATAGTAAATTTTGGCTACTCCCGCTGTGATACCGTGAGTGCTGAAAGATTTATTTAAAGGCATACAAACCAAAATACGTGTCAAAGCCCGAAGTTGATAACGTTGAACCGCTTTGATAATACTGCCGCCCATAATTATTGTTTTACCATTTTTCTTGGCATAACGCCATGCTTGATAATACAGAATGCCAAAGAAAATCAAACGATCAAGCGGTTTGATACCTTTTACATGATGAATTGCCGTGATTTCCATAATTTGATTTTCTTCAATTTCTTCGTTTTTGAGAATTGCTAATTTTTGGATTTCATCTTCAAAGACTTCAAAATAACGATACGAGGCATTTATGTTTAAAAGCGTACCCCCTGAATATTTGCCATCTTTGTAAACCGTAACAGAATTACACCTCCAAACATACTCATCATTTAAGGGAACGTTGTTTAACTTCCCGTATTCATTAATAAAAAACGTGGCTTGTTCAACACAACCAGTTGCTGATGAACATTGCCAATTACTGAAAAGTGCTTTCATCTGTTTACAGATTTGAGTGACGTGTCATATTGACTTGACAAATCTCTCATCAAAATTTCAGCGATTTTAGCGTTACTTTTTATTATTTTTAATGCGTAAATACTTTCATACTTTTATTTGTTCTAAGATAAACTAAGGAGAAAATAAGGAAAATAAGCGTAAATTCATCCGTAAATAAAGATAAATTCAAAAAAATCACTAACCGAATACAATATGCCCACTCAAATTAATCCAATTAAGTATTTTACATTTACTAAGGAACAGGCTACTAATTTTCTTGCTGAAATCGAAAAAAAAAGAGCAAATAACGTTTTGCCCGAAATTAATTTTTTGGATGACAAAGGCAAAGAAATTAGAAGTAAAAAAGATCGATATGAATGTTACACCAAAAGTATAAATCTTTTAAAGGCTTCAGAACCATATTATTATTTTACACGGATGGAATTGTTCTATGATTTAACAATCACAAAGTCGGTGTACAGCTATCCCTATGAAAAAATCAAAAACTTTCTCGAAGACTTCTTCAAAGAATATGATTTCGAAAATTCAGAAAAAAATGCTCATTTGGTTGATATCGGAAAGGTTGAAGAGGCAATAAAAGAAAAATTCAATGATTTGAATAATGGCAATTCGAAAATTGATTCGTCTCTTCGTAAAAATGAAAATGCAGAGCAAGTAATTGATAGAAAACCAACTGATAAAGCATTAGAACAGTACGATTGGATACTTTACACATACGGCGAAAAACGCATCAATCTTCCTGATGGTAACACCCCCACCAGAGTTTTTTACGTTAAAGAGCGACCTGTTCAATTCCAAGACAAAAAAATCATGCTTAAAAATTCTGATAGAGCAAAAATTATTTTTCGTGATGATAATGACAGAAATCGCAAAGGCTTAGTTGTGGAGAAAAGTGAAAAAACGTATCATGGAGAATATCAGGTTTTTAATCGAAAAAATGAAAGTGGTGAGACAATGATTTATATAGAAACGGAATCATTGAAGGGAGAAAATAATCGCCATTATAGACTAATCTTAACTTTTGGTGAAGAAATAGATGAAATTGCCCTTGGAACATTCTCATTGATAAAAGATTCAGGAACGCTCTTGGCGGGATCTGCTCTTTTAGTGAGAAAAGAGAAAGGATATTTTGAAAAAAATAAATGCAAATTTTATCCAACTTTCAAAAACGATGCAAATACTATTGATAGCAGACCTATCAGGATGTTATTAGAAAAAAGGTCTCGTGCATACATAAAACTCCCCAAAGTTTTGGACAAATATACCCTTAGAAATTTGGAATTATATTTATTAGAGCAAAAACGCAACGAAAGAAAAGATTATGAAAGTAGAGAGGTAATTATTCATCGGAAAGATGCCTTTGTTTCGATACCTTTAAATTGTAATGGGAGTGAGGCTTCAAATAAATACAATGGCATTTTGAAAAAAGCGGTTCAAATACTAAAAGAACAGCCTTACAATTTGAGTGAAATAACCTATGGAACTATAAAACACGAAGAGCACGAAAGTTCTTTGAAAACCTCTCATAAAAAAAATAAAAAAGCAAATCATATTCAGTTAGAAAGTCCAGGTTCGAGAGAAGAATATGAGTCAAATTTTGACAAAATTATTCAAAGTAATTTGGTCATTTTTATATTTCCTGAAATCCTGTTTCCTTATGAAACGGAGATAAAAAGTTCAAAGAAAGGCTCAAATGGTAATATTGATAACATTTCAACCGCCTTGATGGAAATGGAGACAAAAAGTTCAAAGGAAAGCTCAAATGGCAATATTAACAATATTTCAACCGCCTTTATGGAATTGGGATTTGCAATAGGTTTAAGAAAAAAAATATTGATTTTAACCTCTGAAAAGGTTTTCAAAACTTTCCCAAGTATCATAAAAAAATTTGCGGAGGGTGAAAGGCAATACGCCAAAATCATAAAGTGTAATTTGGAAAACGAATCAGAACTCATATCATCAGTTACTAAAAATCAAGCAGCGATTTTAAATTTCTTAGACACTCATTTAGACTATGAAATCATTGAAGGCAAATAATTTTATCTCATCATTCCATAGATTTTACTATTTTTGCACCATAAACAGAAACAAACTAAAAAAATGTCCCAAAAAGTATTAATAATCGGTGCAGGAGGTGTAGGAAACGTAGTTGTAAAGAAATGTGCCATGAATCCCGATGTGTTTTCGGAAGTGGTATTGGCGAGTCGCACCCTACGCAAGTGTGAAGCAATCGCCGAGGAATGTGCAAAAATTGGTTTGCCTACAAAGGTAGAAACAGCCCAAGTAGATGCTGACAATGTGCCTGAACTGGTGGCACTTATCAACAAAGTGAAGCCATTTATGATTATTAATGTGGCACTTCCTTATCAAGATTTAACCATTATGGATGCTTGCTTGGAAACAGGAATCCACTACATGGACACCGCCAATTATGAACCAAAAGATGTTGCCAAATTTGAATATTCGTGGCAATGGGCGTATCAAGAGCGTTTTAAGAAAAAAGGCTTAATGGCGTTGTTGGGCTGTGGTTTTGACCCTGGTGTTACGCAAGTTTATACGGCTTATGCCAATAAACACCATTTCGACGAGATGCATTATTTGGATATTATCGATTGTAATGCAGGCGACCACGGAAAGGCTTTTGCCACCAATTTCAATCCAGAAATTAATATTCGTGAAATAACTCAGAAAGGAAAATACTGGGAAAACGGCGAATGGGTAGAGATTGAAGCGATGTCAATTCATAAACCCATTGATTATCCAGGCATCGGTCCGAAAGAATCTTATGTTTTGTATCACGAAGAATTGGAATCTTTGGTCAAAAACTTCCCAACTTTAAAACGTGCCAGATTTTGGATGACCTTTGGGCAACAATATATTACGCACTTGAATGTCTTGGAAAACGTGGGAATGACTTCCATCAAACCCATCAAATTTCAAGGCATGGACATTGTGCCTTTGGAATTTTTGAAGGCAGTTCTACCTGAACCAAGTTCGTTGGGAGAAAACTACTCGGGTGAAACTTCAATAGGTTGTCAGATAAAGGGAATTAAAAACGGCGTTGATAAAACTTATTACGTTTGGAACAATTGTAAGCATCAAGATTGCTGGAAAGAGGTTCAGGCTCAGGGAGTTAGCTACACTACGGGCGTGCCTGCAATGATTGGAGCGATGATGATGATTACGGGTGAATGGATGCAAGCAGGGGTGTATAATTGTGAAGATATGAATCCAGACCCATTTATGGCAATGTTGAATATTCATGGTTTGCCTTGGCATGAGGTTATAAACGGAACACTGCCACATGAGTATTAACGATTATGACAGGATTTTAAAAGAAAACATAGAACCTGTCCTACTCCCTTTTACTCAGAAATTATTGGGATTGCAAGGAGCAAAATACATATCTATCAAAGACGATTTGCACGTAACGATTGAGCGGAAGCCAGATTTCTTAAAGAAAGTTAGAGAATTTGGGGATAGCAAAAGCTATATCCTTCAAATCGAATTTCAATCTACTGATGAAAAAGATATGGTTTACCGAATGTTGGAATATAAATCACTTTTACTTAGAAAATTTAAGATTGAAGTCAAACAAATAGTTTTATATATCGGTAAGGATAAGTTAAAAAGAATGACTCCAAGTTTGAAAAAAGAAGGTTTATCGTTTGAGTATAGAATAATAGATATTAAAAGTTTCGACTATGAAGATTTTTTGAAATCTAATGTTCCAGAAGAGGTCATATTGTCAATTTTGTGTAACTTTAAAAGTACCTCACCCCAAAAGGTAATCACAAAAGTCCTTGACAAATTACAGGAACTATTAAAAGGTAAAAACCGTTTTGGAAAATACTTAAAACAATTAGAAGTTCTGTCAAAACTTAGAGATTTACAAGAAGAAACAATTAAACAAACGTCAATTATGCCAATATTGTATGATTTAGAAACCGACATCCGTTATGTACAAGGTATGAACAAGGGTGAAGCACGTGGTGAAGCACGTGGTGAAGCACGTGGTGTAGAACAAACCATAAATGCTTCAATCAAAAAACAGCTATTAATGAAACTTTTAACTAATCAACAAATTGCCGATAGTTTAGATGTTTCTGTTGAAAGAGTAGAAAAAATCAAAAGGTTACTGTAATCTCAATAAAAAATACTCTCGAAAATTGCCCGTATCAAAAGTGCGGGCAATTTTAATTAAAAATATTCAATGATAGATTTCAAAAAAATCCCATCACCCTGTTATGTCTTGGAAGACAGACTGTTACGCAAAAATCTTGAACTTCTCAAATACGTTCAACAACAAGCAGGTATCGAAATAATTTGTGCCTTAAAGGGCTTTTC
>JAYUOX010000349.1:0-28433 GCA_043760595.1 Cytophagales bacterium | reverse complement strand
GAATTACTGCCAAAATCAAGTGATACGACATCAAAATCTTCATATCCTTGCAAAGACCGAGAAAGGGCATTACCTGGTCCTACTTCAATTAAAATAGGTTTTTCATTCTTAATTTTCTCAATGGCTTGGGTAAAATATACAGGTGATTCAATTTGTTCATACAGCATTTGTTGAATATCAGTTTCTGCATCAACACTTTTTGCTGTAACCGTTGAAATGACTTTTTGGGTTGGAATATTAAAGCGTATTTCCGCTAAATCAGTCTTAAATTGCAGGGCAGCTTTTTTCATCATGGGTGTATGAAACGCATGAGAAACTTTCAATTTGACGTGATGAATTCCTTGGTTTAACACATGGGTTTCAACTTTCTGTATGTCGTCAATATGTCCTCCAACTACGTAGTTTCCAGTTCCATTATAACCAGTAATGAATACGTTGAAATTGGTTGTAATCTCATCTAAAGTCCTGTCATCACACTTGATTGCCAACATTGTACCGTCTTTTTCACCTAATTGAGACATGGCTTTTCCACGGGCAATGGCAAGCGTTTTTGCATCATCATTTCCAATAACACCAGCCCATGTCAGAGCTGAAATTTCGCCAAGACTATGACCGATACCAAAGTTTGCTTCAATCCCAAATTTTTCTAACACTTCTATTGATGTTAGTGAACTTTGTAAAATGGCAGGTTGTGCCACTGATGTATCTGCAATTACGCCATTGGAAGGAGCAAACTCAGTTTTTGATTGATTTGTCCATGAAGAAAATGCTCCAAAATTTTGATAAATGGGCGCTCCTTGTCCTGGGAAAAGAAATCCAATTGGTTGAGATTCTCTATTGCAATCAAAGAAAATACCCTTATTGGTATCAACAAATCTGGTTTTATCTTGGGTTATTTCGTTTTCTAATATTTCTAAATTTTCAAACAATTCATTGGGAATTTTTGCCACTATTGAACCCTTCCAAATACCTTTATCTTCAAAAGATGCGGTGATGGTTGCTGATAAATCAACAAATTCAGCCCGAGAAATATCTCTTGCGAGGGATTTGAAACGAGCAATGGTATCTAAAAATCCTTGCTTTGAGTTTGCTGAAAACGGAAATATCTCGCTATCTCTCTGAGAATCAGACAGTTTAATAACTTTGCCAGAAAGTTTTTTAGGTCTTTTATTATTAGAAGCCTCCTCCATCGTTAGGTGTACGTTGATACCCCCAAATCCCATAGAAGACACCGATGCTCTCATCGGATTATTATTTTCATAAAGTATGGGCTTAGATGCCAGTTGTAAAAGGTTTTCATTCTCAGTCAAAAGAGCGTGAGGCGTATTTTTTCGAGAAGCGGGAATAATACCATTCTTGATAGCCAACGATGCTTTAATGACTCCTGCAACGCCTGCCGCTGCTTTGGTATGTCCAATCAAATGCTTAACCGAACCCAAAATAGCGTGTGCATCTTTTTTGCCAGATTCTCTCAGAGAATTGACAATGGCGGTGATTTCTACTTGGTCACCCGTGGGCGTACCTGTTCCATGCCCCTCAAACATAGCCACTTGGCTGATGTCGTATCCTGCTTTTTGGTAGGCACGAGCAAATGCTAATTGCTGAGTTTCGGATTTTGGTCTGGTGAGACCACCGCCTCCGTCAGAGGAAATACCACAACCTTTGATGACAGCATAAATGTTAAGATTGCGAGCAATAGCTTCTGATTCTTTCATCAAAACAACAATACCGCAGCCTTCACCGGGCCAAAATCCTTCTGATTTGGCACTATATACTTCCATTTCATTCATTGCCAATGCCCCATTACGAGCAAAGCCAATGATTTCAAAAGGGTCAATACTCAAATCAACACCGCCCACGAGGACCGCATCAAGAGAATCATTAAGAATAGAATTACAACCATTTTCAAAGGCTAATAATGACGATGCACAAGCCCCATCAATGGTGAATCCGCCCCCATGAAAATCAAAAAAATTACAGATTCTTCCACTGATTGTATTACTCAATCCTCCCGACAAACTATCTGCATCAGGTTCGGGGAAGGGTTCTTTATACGTTTTTTCAGCATTATTGAGAATCGTATTGATATTTTCCTGCGTATATTTCAAATCGTTAAGGGTTTTTTCAAGTACCTTACGCACATAGGGCCAACGTAATCTCATAATTCCAGAACGGCTAAATTCGCCTGTTAGAGAATTACCCAACACCACACCCACTCGATTTTTATCTAAGCCCTTGCCGTTCTCAAAACCTGCATCTTTCAAAGCTCCTGCGGCTACGTCCAACGCCAACCAATGCGTAAAATCTGTACGCTCAAAAGTGCTTTTAGAAACTTTGTACTTCAATCTATCAAAATTATAACCCGTGATGACAGAAGCCGTTTTAGAATATGTTTTATCTACCTTCGATTTATCCTTGGAATAGTAGTCATTCATGTTTAGACGTTTGTCTGGAATATGTCTAAATTGCTGACGTAAAGACAAAATATTATCCCAATATTGCTCAATGTTATTAGCTCCTGGATATCTACAATCCATTCCTATTATCGCTATTCCTTCATTAGTTTTCATATTCATAGTTTTTAATTGACTGGTTCTTTGATACTTCAAGAAACAGTTAGGTTTATTGGGTACTTATACGCTATTTTTTACGGAATTATCTACTACTTATCGGATTCTTTTAAGGTTGAACTTCTCCGAAGTTTACAAAAGGGTTCTTACTTTTCTACAAAGGTTGAACCTCTCCGAGGTATATTTATACATAATTTCGGAGAAATTTAACCTTTGTAGTGCAATAATAATCTCGGATTCCAGGCTTCGGAGAAGCCCAACCTTAAATCCGCCAGATAGTAGATAAATCCTGTTCCTTCTACCTACACGACACTTTCATTTTCAACGACCTCAGCATAAATATTGCTTGCCTGATTGTTAATTACCCAGTCTCGAATCATACTTAGAAACAGTTGAAAAGACGGTTCACCATTGATATATTTTTCTCCTCTCAATGTTTTTTCGATAACTTCTAAGGCAAATTCATGACATTCCACTGAACTTCGTCCCGTCAATATTTTTTCTGTAGTATCTGTTTGATGAGGGTTGCCTGCTAATTGTCTTGTGTGGGTTGCCAAAAAAGACCCCTCACCCAAACGGTGGGCATATTTTCCAGATAACTGTTTCAATAAATGGATTTTTTTTTCTGAAACACCACCTGCATAAGTAGCTGCTAAACCAATTCCTGCCCAAATTGCTCCTTGTCTTTCTTCTGGAAAAACGCTTAAGGTTTCAGCAATTTTTGTGGGTTCGCCCGAGTTATAAAACCAAACAGCCCGCCCGATTCCGTTGTCATATCCTTCTAAGAAGTAGGCTTCTTTACCCGCAAATGATTTTGGAATAAACATTTCTTTCAAGGTTTTTTTAGGCTTGAAATAAGCGTTATAAAAACCGATACCATTCAAGAAAAGCGATTCTCCTTCTGAATTTGCTTTTGTCGTAAAATACTCAAAGTTATTATTTCTGAATATGGCAGAAGCAATGCCCGCACCGATGTATGACATATAGGCATGGTTTCGCCCTTCGCCTTCAATGAATTGATATAACCGATCTTTATTTACAACAGAGAATAAATCTAAGGTAAATAATCCCATGGCTGCCCCTTCGTGAAAGAATCCTACAAGCTCGTTTGAGACCTGTGCAATATTGACTGAGAGGTTTCTTGACAAACCCGTTTCCAAAGCAATGTTATAGGCATTTACTACAGTCTTAGCAACTAACTCCAATCTATATTGTGCTGGAAGACCTGTTTCAAAATCACGGATTTTAAACTCTGCTTCTGAAAGAGGTAAACCTAAAATAAGTTTCCGAATAATTTTTAATTTTTCCATGATGAATATTTATAAATTTTTAATTTGTAACTATTTAGCCACGAATACACGAATGTTAAATTTAGCATTAGATTAAATCTTTCTCTATTCTAATGAGTCCATTTTTGGTTTTAATGTTAGACTATCAATACACTCATGTATAATAAATTTATTCGTGTATTCGTGGCTAATACCTAACTCCTAAATCCCAACTCCTATTTATAAATTAGGAACACTTCCATTCACCATCGAAGCATAATTTGGTTCTTTTATTTGAATTAACGTATCCTTATAACTTATTTTTCCAGTTCTAACGATTGATTCACTTGTTGCCTCTTTGATGGCAAAAACATCCACAAACCAGTAATACATACCTCTGACAGTGCAAACGGTCATTAAGGCTATAAACATGGCAAAAACAACGTGAAAACTCATCATTACTCCGTAAACTGCCGCTATGCCTGCTCCAAACATAATTTGCCCTTTCTTGCTAACTGGGGTGGTTGAAGGGTCTGAAATCATATAGAACGTGAACAGTAAAAAAGCAACTCCAGTCATAGGCATTAATGCCCCCATTGTTGAAGTACCCATGATGTTTGTTCTGATAACGGCTTGTAAAAAGAATCCTCCAACCCATCCTAAAATCAATGGGATTTTCTTCGTAAAAACGGCATTCAATAAACTACCAAGTGTGATAAAAATACAAACCAACATCCAATCCGCCCATCCAGAAGTAACTTCCGTGAATTGATATGGCGGTGCCACACCTACCCACGGGAAAATCAATAACATTGTTCCAATACCTGTGTTTGATGGATTCAAAAAATGTCGAGGCTTTCCGTTCATATTTACTTTAAATAAAACCTTCGATAACATCGCAATGGCAGTTGCAAAG
This sequence comes from Cytophagales bacterium, assembly GCA_043760595.1. Lineage (GTDB taxonomy): Bacteria > Bacteroidota > Bacteroidia > Cytophagales > Spirosomataceae > Arcicella. The sequence continues at coordinate 23,679 of JAYUOX010000349.1, read as the reverse complement.
ATGATTGGTGCTACTCTCTCATTAGTAAACAACAGCATCGAAACCGCTGAGGCAGAAATATGAGCGGGTAATAGAAAAACTACAAAATCTTTAAAACCGCCCTTCATAAATGCTGCGGGTCTTTTATTGATTTTTGCCTCAATAAATTCAAAAGTGATTTCAAGCGAATAGGCGGTCAATAACGCAAATACCCAGTGAGCTACTGATTGCTCGAAGCCAAGATAAAAATGCCCAAATAAATTTAACGCCGTGATTGCCGAAGCAAATCTGATGAGTGCGGGGACTCGGTTGTCTATCTTTGTCATGATTATAAAAGTTTAGAATTATTGATTTTTAATACGGTAAAGCAACGGTATGCCAACCTGGGTTGGGTTTGATTTTGGTTAAAGCTACCGTTCCGTCAGACTGTCGCCATGATATTTCAACATTGTCGATTTTATTGGTAGTAGCATCTCCTAAACCAAAATGAATCTCACTACTTCGCTTGCCTGTGTGTCCATTTCCACCATCCACAAAACTGACTATTTTCTTTCCTCCAACCATATAAACCGTAACCTTTGCCCCAACGGCATATTTAGCTTTGAGCGTTTGTTTGGGGTCCATGATGACTTTATGATTGGTAGAATCAAGCGATAAAACCAGTTTTAATCCTAAGAAACTATTTTTGTTTTCGCTTTTATTCTGATACATCCTTGAGTCTTCCCATTGCGAAGCTGCCACGAAGTCCAATTTACCATCGTGTTCAAAATCTGCGGTGGCAATTCCTCTGGTTATTTGGACATCATCAACATCCAAATTTGAAGAAATATCAAAATATTTTCCTGATTTATGTTTTACGAAAAAGGGAATATGGGCGTGTCCCGAAATATCATCTCCACGATTGAGTTTGGGCCAACTTTCAGGATGAGATAAGAATTCATCGTGTCCTGTGGCTAATTCTTGTAATTCGGGCCATCGGTTTATTTTCCCTTTTCTAAATCCTGTGCCTTGTAGGGCTTCTGGAACGCCATCGTTATTAAAATCTCCTAAGCGAGCTTCCCATCCCCAAGAGCTTCTTGATAGTCCGAGTGGCTCACTTTTATTAACGAAGGGAGCTTCTCCTCTTGAGAAAGCCTCTTTATCTCCCGTGTTGATGAAGGCATAATGGCTTTCGTGAAGAGCGTAATCATCCGCAATATTACTTACGTATATATCTAAGAGTCCGTCTCCATTAATATCGCCAATATCAACGCCCATTCCTTTGAAAGAATCTCTACCCAAAACACTTGAACGAATGGAAAAAAAGCCTTTTGGTCCTTTCAGTTCCTGAAAAGATAACTTGCCTTTGGTTGATTTATTGAGTAAAAGTTTGTCAGGGGCAAAGTCGTTAGCAATGTATATTTCTGGAAGCATATCTCCGTTCAAGTCGGCAGAGGCTACCGCCAAAGTCCAATCGTTAGGAAATCCTAAACCATTAAGCCAGTCCGTTGATTCTTGAAAAACAGCTTTCCCATTCTTGACTCCTGCCCACAAAAATATGCGATTAGTTGCCCCATTATCTCCTCTGGACATCGAATGTTGCATCACTTGATTGTTATCGGTAGCATCTTTTTCGTATAATTTTGAGTCGTCTGGGAAATAATTTCCGATAAAAATATCATCGTGTCCATCTCCATCAAAATCGGCAACTGTACTGGTGGTCGTAAACCATTTTTCAAGATATGGGTTCAATTCATCCTCCACCAATCCTGTCTCGGTTTGATAAAAAATAATGGGAGACCGACCCAAATAATTTACCAAAATATCTATTTTGCCGTCTTCATTAAAATCATTAGCCAAAGTCCCCGATGGGTGCATTGACTTGGGATTATACGATAATGTTTTAGGGCTTAATTGGAACGGTTTGTATCTTTCTCCCGTACCTTTTGCTGGAAATACTGAAACAGTATTGTACCGTGGATCAACGTGAATGATGTCATTTGGCAGATTATCTCCATCAAAATCCGTAACATTTACGGCAGCTCCCACAACTGACACCCAAGCATCTATTTTCTTGTACTGAGGGTGAACCTCGTGTACGTCCATAGGTACAATACCCTCTGGTTTGTAGAGAATGCTCTTTTCAAACTTAAAATCTTTGGCTAATTCTTCTCGTTCTTGAAGTGAAATTGAACTTGGTACGGTAAAACCATAAAGCACGGCTAATATGGCTACCGCAATTAATTTGGGTAAATGTTTCATTGTTTTTTTAAGTTTAGATTTTTAATATTATTTTTAGTTCTACTATGATTGATACTGGGATGCATAATCGGGATTCCAATTTGGTAATTTACGGAAGCCTTCGGTGAAACCGAAGGCTTCCGTAAATCCGTACAAATCGTAGTTGAACCACACTATTTTATATCTACATATTTTCCGAACACCTCTCAACAAAGTTCAAAATATTACTTTTTGAAATATGTTCCATTGTGAACGCATGAGTATATACGTCTCCGTTAGAATGATGATATTTAGGCAGGTGATATTCCTTTATAATATTCGGATGGGGAGCTTTGAAATACACACAAGGAGAATGTTTATTAAAAATTGTGGGTATTCCCTTGGCTTCAAGTTGGTTATTCAACAAGGTTGCTTTTTCAATAATTTTCTTTGTCCGTAATACCATATTGTCAAAGCCAATGCTCTTCAATTTTGTTAATACGATAAAAGGTGATAAGCCGTCTCTCGAACCAGCAATGGTTGTATCAAGCGAATTATAATCATTCACAAAGGAGTATTTTATGGTCTTCAAGTTATTTTTTCTGACCATGAAAACCGAACTCGGAAAAGGAACGCCCAAACGTTTATGAAAACTCACTGCCATACTATCTACTTCTGGAATACTAAAATCACACCTTATTTCTTCTGAATCAATGAAAGGAGTTATTAATCCTCCAAGAGCGGCATCAAGATGAATATGATAGCGTTCTCTCGGGATTTTGTGTTCGTGAATTATTTTTACTAATTCTTTTACATCATCATAAGCACCCTTAGAAACAGTACCAGAGGTAAAACAAAAAATGAACGACTTTTTACGATTTTTAGATAAATAATCACTGAATTTATCCAAGTCTATTCTTCCGTATAAATCCGCTTCAATTTCAACCATTTCTTTAACTCTGAGTAGCGTAGCACATTTTTCTATGCTTGCATGAGCTTGATTTGAGGTAACTAAAATACCCTTCTCTTTGAGTTTTAGGTTGGCTAAGTGGACAGCTTGAATATTTGAAATTGTTGAACCGCTGGTGGTATATCCCCATGTTTCGTCATGAGATAATCGGAGGTAGTCTGCCATCAAGTAGATGAGTTCAAGCTCATAACCCAAGGTGTGAACTTGTCCGCCAAAGCCATCAAAAGGGTCTCCTAAGTTGTTGAGCGTATGCTTCAATAAACTGGCAAACATCGAACAGTCGCTGGTAGATTGATTGATTTGAAGCCCAAAACATTTTTCTCTCTCTTGATTAAAGTAGCGATCCAGTTTTTGTATTTCTTGCTTATCTGAAGTATTATTTTTCATTGTTAAATGGATTTTGGAGTTATTACACCATACTTTATCCGATAAAGCATTTATATCAATTAAGTTTTAAAATCTGTTCTTTTCAGAAAATCTTTCTGTAACTAATTTTAAAATCAAAAGATAATGATTCATTCATATTCTTGACAAAGCCAAAAATAGAATTGAAATTTGGATACGGTTTAAGTTTAGAGGATACTCGTTTATAAATTTAAGGTGGTGTGATAATGTGATAAATTTGAAGATAGGGATAAATTAACGGAACTATGCACAATTTGGCGGAAGATTTTAAGATTGAACTTCTCCGAAGTTTACGACAGAATTCTTATTGTTTTCTACAAAGGTTAAACCTCTCCGAGGTATAATTCGACATAATTTCGGAGAAATTCAACCTTTGTAGCGTAAAAATAAATCAGTTTACAGGCTTCGGAGAAGCCCAACCTTAAATCCGCCAAATTGTGCATAGTTCCGAAAATTAAAGAAGTAGATAGGGCTTAGGTATTTGGTGTTAGTAAAATAACTGATAATCAATTGATTATTTCACTAACACCTAAATCCTACTTGAACTGGTTAGTCGGGTTGTACTCGTCAAAATCCTTCCCAAGGGTTCTGAACCCTTGGGAGGGTTAATATGTAAAAAAACCTTTGGGAACAACTTAACTAACCAGTTCACCTACTTACTACAATTTTGCGAGGTCTTCTTCGCAGACTTTCTTCAATAATGAGAGTCCTTTTTCGTTGGTGAGTCTCATATCTTTTCTCAAATCAGTCAAATGGGCGATGATATTGGCTGGAAAAGCCATCTTCACCTTGAACTCTTGTCTGACGTAGGTATTATTATCCTTTTCAACAAAATAATAATCAAACTCTGGCTTTGCATCGTATGGAACTGTGATGTTACATCTAATTTTTACAGCTTTGTTCTCCTCCAAACCCACTATTTCCTGATAACCCTCGCTGGTTTCTTTTACGCCAACCCAGTGAAATCTGGATCCAACTTGTCCATCAACAGCGGTGATGTCAAACTTTTGTTGTGGGTCTGTAAGCCTAAATGGCGACCAACTTGGGTAGTTTTTGAAGTTTCTAACCTTGTTGTAAACGACATTGGCGGGAGCATCAATTTTTTGTTCAGAAACAATAATTATTTCATTCTCGCCCGAAGACATCACGTTCAGAATGGCTACTGCAATGGCGACGACTCCCAAAAAAATTCCGAAAAACTTAAGTGCTTTTTTCATGATATTGTTGTTAAATAATCAATACAATTTAAACGATGTTTTTATTTTGTGTAAGTAGTTGATAATCAGTATTTTGAAGTACTAATCATCAATCACTATTTACTAATCACTACTTATGCGTTAAATTGTCTTAAATGATGATCAATGTGTTTGTAATTATACTCTCCGACTTGCGTTTTGGTCATTTTACCAAAAAATGGATGTGAAAAACCTTCATAATCAGACTCATTTTTTTTCTCAAAATCGTTGATTAAACTAATCCATCTTGCTCTGTTGTTCGAGATATAACCATTTTCCTTAATCTTAAACTCAGGATGCGTTGGTTCGTTTTGTTTAAACGGTTTGTCGTCCTTCACAAGACCTTTGAGCGACATTTGCCCGAATATTCTGCCAATAAATAATCTATCGTAACTCTTGTTGCGTAAGTACATATCTTCTGTTTTGATACAGTGTACTATCATTTGGTAAACATTCATTTTACCCCAATTTGAAGAACTGCTATCTGATAGCTTCTCAATCCGTTGGATTAACTCCTCTCTAACTTGTTTATCGAATACCGATTTCATGATATTATTTTGTTTAGTGGAGGTTTGTGGAAGTACTAAATATTAGGTATTAGGTATTGAGTATTAGGTATTGAGTATTGAGTATTAGGTATTAAGACTCTTAGTATTTTTCAATACTTCGGACTTAATACTTCGGATTTAATACTTCGGACTTAATACTTCGGATTTAATACTTCCACACAACTCCAAATGAAAAAAAAAGATTCTACTACTGTTCAGAAAACTTTATTTTGTCTGAATCAGGATTTATAAGATTTAAGAAATAGCAGGATAAAAATCATAAAAATCATTAAATCCTATAATCCTGATTCAGACAAATTATTGTTTTTCAAACACTACATTGGAATGAGATCTCTAATCTCAACGTTTCCTCCAATATCTAAGATTGGAGAACCTTTTGCCAAAATCAATGCTTCCTCAAAATCCTGAGCATTGATAACCATATCCCCAGCCATTACTTCTGAGCCATTCATGTACATACTATCCACAAAACTCCCATCGCTATTTAAAATTTTCCCCGAATAACCTAATTGATTCGTACCGACAAACTGACCATTTTGGGCTAAATTACCAATCCATTGCCCCCATTTTTGACCTTCTGATTCCATTTCTTCTGCCGATGGCTGATAATTAGGATTGAAGTCGTAGCGAAAAATTAATTTAAACTGTTTCATTGTTTTTTGATTTTTGTTAAAAATAAAGTAATTGTTTTGAATATTCTCATTAAAAAATTTACATAGGTATCAAATCTCTTATCTCAACGTTTCCCCCAATTTCTAAAATGGGAGAACCCTTTGCCAAAACCAAAGCCTCGTTGAAATCCTGAGCATTAATGACCATATCTCCTGCAAGCACTTCTGAACCGTTCATGTACATACTATTGACAAAACTGCCATCACTCTTCAAAACCTTTCCCGAATACCCTAATTGATCCGTACCGACAAACTGACCATTTTGGGCTAAACTCCCAATCCATTGCCCCCATTTTTGACCTTCTACCTCCATTTCTTCGACAGTAGGTTGATAGCTTGGGTTAAAGTTGTAGCGAAAAATTAATTTAAACTGTCTCATTTTTTTAGGTATTTTTGAATGACCATTATAGCTTTAATGCTAATCAGGCAATTCGGTTTATTATTTATTTTGTAATTGTGTATAAATCCTGGACACTACCAAGTCCTCCGTGCTGAGAGATTATCTTGCTCACTTTCAAGTTTTTTTCTTTGATATAATCCAGTAGATACTGAGAATTGTTCCTGATGCTGACTTTTGCTTTTTCCGTAAATCCTCTCGGTGTATAGCCGCTCCAGACTTTCATAAATGTGCCACTCCATAGCTGGTCAGCTTGAATAATTATTTCTTCTTCGGGTAAATAAACAACCAGCATATCCGTTGAATGAGCCGTAGCCGAAGATTTATTAACTTTTAACCTGTGAATTTCAATTCTTCCATTCTCCAAGACCGTAACATCCTTCACCGCATTGATGGTTAGTTTCTTTGGATTAGTCGCAAACTTATCTTTATTCATGCTATGGTCAGCCGAGACTACTTTATTCAAAAATGGTATTGCTTCTTCTGCCAAATAGATATTGCCCGTTTCGGTTAAGCCTTCCCTGATTCCTGCAAAATGGTCGTGATGACAATGCGTTGAAATAATCCCTTTGATATTGTTTTCATTAAAAGCCTTCTTGGCAGCATCAATCAAACTTCGTGTCCAATCTTGGTTCAAAGGCGTATCTATTATATACAAACCACCCGCCGTTTTTATCGCTACGTTCCATAGTCTATTGTCGGGTCTGCCGATGATTTTAACCGTTGGCGAAACATATTGGGGATCCATTTTGTAGGGCTTCATATCCGTTGCTCCTATATCAACTGCACCATCATTTAAGGGTTCTGGCCAACCAAGATTCCAAGCGTTCCATCTCATAATAAATTGAGAATTATACACCCCAATTTTAGATTGAACATCGTCATACGGTATCGGATCATTGACAACCTCTGGGTTGAAAAAACTATCTCCAAATACTGGATTAACTTTAATATTTGAGAGCGTTTCTTTTCTTAATAAATTCTTGTTGTGATAATGTTCCAAAGTTGTCGGAAACTGAACACCGTTTACTTTCGTCCAGTTTTTAAAGACGACTTCATACTTGACATTTCCCTGTAAGAAATCGACTTCGTCTGTACTTACTTTCGTCGGTAATTTTGTGGTTTTATCAAAAAATACCTCAAAAGCTATACTCGGGAACTTCTCGTGATTGAAACTCAATACTAAATTTTTTGTATTAACAGTTTCCTTATTTTTGCCCAAAATAATTTTTAATAATTGAAGCGGATTCGACATCAGCTGGACTTTGAGATGTGCCTCTATTTCAGTTGAAAACATCGCAACGGGAGCTACATCATTAAAATAATATGACTTCCAAATATATTGGTCTGATTGTGAACCTACTTTGTCCGAAATAAAAACATTAGGTCCAGAGGTCTCATAATAGGCAGGTTGATTAAATTCGCAATAACTGTAATCCATCTTTAATTTTCGGGCAGATAAATTACTGTAACAATCATAAATATATTTATTACTGACCAAAGGCGTAGGTAACGAAGGAATATCTTGTTCATATTCATAACTTATCCCATCTACTTTGAAGGACATCGTTTTGAAATCCTGAATCGCCTGAGCGTTTCCCGCCACAGAATTTAATACTTCCGATAGCTGCATTTCATCGGATGGAGTGCTATTTTCAACATCTTTTTTACAAGAAAGAGTTAAGAAAATAATGATAATCAATGATAAGAGTGATGTTCTCATAGTTTTAGAGATTTTTGTTTTTAATTTAAGTTAATTTTAAAGGTTTATGTATTCAATCAGACAAATGATTTCCTTGATGATATTGGTTTATATCATCTCAAAAATATTTTTTATACTTCCCCAAATGGCTACTTAATTACCCTCTTTTGGTGTTACGTTAGATACCAAAAGAATACAGTTTGGAGTATAAGTTTTGTCTGCGATTGCTTGCTAAGTAGTCAGTAAAATTTAAATGGCGTTTTACTTTTATTGCAAATCATTAACTATCAGACGGTTAAGTTTCGAACATCGACCATCGAAATCCTAACACCTACTTATTTCTGAATTTTTCAATCAATTCTTCATAAATGCTGTACCGAACTGGTTTTTCCAACCACTCAAAATATTGTACGCCTTTATCTTTAAATTGTGATTCTTGATAAGCACTAACGAAAACAATATTAATCAGTTTATCTTCGCCCGTTTCTAATAAATAATCAATGCTTAATTTTTTATGTAGTCGAACATCCAAAAAAACGATATCTACATCGTAGTTGATGCTTCTCAGGTAATCAAAACCATCTTTTAGGCTGTCAAAATTGCCTAATACTTCCACATTACCAATTCTGTCGGCAAAAGTGACCAATACAAGGCTTCCTTGTGGTTCGTCGTCTATTATCACGCATTTAAGTTCCATCGTAAATCAATCAGTATGTTTCGTTCTACATTAAATTAAATCAGTTTAGCCTACGATTTTTACATCAAATTGATGAGAAATCTGTCATATTTTTTTGATTTGGTATCATTCAATATAGAAAACAGGAATTACCTTTCTCTGTCATTGAAGGGTTTGGGTCAGTTGATTTTTCATGTTAGATAAATGTTTAGAATGTTTATTGTTTTTTCCTTTTTTGTTGAATCAAAACTACATAATAATTTATGGCAACACTTCGCTCTTAGACTTGTTTCAACATATTTTCGACAAGATTCTGAATTTCTTAGATATTATTTTTATGGTCAAATAAAAAACTATTTTTTCAGAGAAATTTAATACATTATGACAAATTATTAGTAAATTTAATGGTACGAAAACACTGATAATTTTTTACATAATCGTTGTTACACATTATTAAAAGTATAAATACGTTTCCCATTGCTCTAAACATTGGTTTAATCCCAAATCTAATTATCTACTTATGAAATTAACTTGTATTTTTGTTGAGGATGAGTCTCCCGCCATGAATCTTTTGAAGATTTATGCCGACAAAACACCTTCTCTTGAAGCCTTAGGGTTTTTCGATAGTTCAATGGAAGCTATCCGTTTTTTATCAGAAAACCCCGTTGATGTGATTTTTACAGATGTTTCGATGCCTCAAATATCTGGAATAGAATTAATCCAATCGCTCAGAAATCAGCCCCATGTCATTTTTATTACGGGAAATCCTGAATATGCCGTCAATGGATTTGACTTGGATATTACCGATTTTTTGGTAAAACCCGTTACTTTTGAACGGTTCATAAAAGCTGTTAATAAAGTCTTGGACCGAGAAGAGAAAAAACAAGCAGGCAACTCAACCCAGCGTAAAGAAGCCGTTGATGACGAAGAAGAACAAGACGAATACTCTGCAACGAGTATTTATGTGAAGGAAAGTGGCAAAATTATTAGAATAGACTTTGATGAAATCATTGCCATTGAGGGACTAAAAGATTACGTAAAAATTATTACGGATGACCGCCCCGTGGTTACGCACTTGACCATGAAAAAATTAGAGGAACGAATTTTGCCAAAATCAAAGTTTATGCGAGTTCATAAATCATTTATTGTAGGATTGCAGCAAATCCGAAAATTTGACGGTCTGGACAGTTATCTCGAACTTCGGAATAAACTACAAATACCCGTGGGTCCGCAATACAAAGAAGCCCTGATGGTGAAACTCAAACCCGTGAACTGATATGCAAAAGTTCATAGAATGGTATTTAGATTTTTACCCAACCAGTGGAACTCCGCTGAAACGTAGAATAGCCATCCATATTACCTTTTGGGTAGTATGGGGGCTGCTCAGTATTGTAGCCTTCATTGCCCCAATAAGTTTTGGAGACAAATTGTTCATTACGCTGTTTTTTGTGCTTCAAGGCACTACCATTTATTATGGCATGACCTATTTTGCATTTCCAAATTTACTTTCTCCCAAACAATTCATACTTGGGTTATTAGTTCTATTTATTATTTATTGTTTAAATTACTTAGAACAATTAGGGCTTAATATCTTCATGCTTAAAAGAAGTATCTACCCCGTTAATAGTAACTCTTACAAATATGCTCAAATTTATGTAGAAAAAGGTCCATGGGGGATGTTTACACCCCAAAATATAGTATTTGAAATCTTCACAACATTGAATATTGTTTCACTTCCTTTCTTACTAAAATTTAGCAGAGTAATCACAGACTATTCGATGAGAGTAATAAAATTAACGAAAGAAAAGACTGACTTGGAAATTGATTTCTTACGTACTCAACTCAATCCGCATTTTTTGTTGAACTCCCTCAACAACATATATAGTAAAGTAATGAGCAATGATGAAACCGCAGGGGATTCAATCGTGATACTGTCGGACATGATGAAATATATTCTTTACCATTCGGGAAAGGCAGTTATAGATTTGGATAGAGAGATTCAGTTTCTGAGAAACTATATTGATTTAGAGAAATTCAGAGGTAGTAAATTATTAAAGATTAGATTCTCTCAAGAAGGTGAAATGAAAGGGTATCGCATTGCTTCTTTAATGTTAGTCAATTATGTTGAAAATGCCTTTAAACATGGAGGCGTACCTTATGGAGAAACCTTATTAATAGATATTGAAATAAAATTTATTGATGAGACCTTATTTTTTAGAATAGAAAATGATTTCACAGAAAGGCAAGATGAAAAACAAAAAACTAATGAAAGAGGAATCGGTATTGTCAATACTATAAAACGATTACGATTACTATACCCCAATAGGCATTCGCTTATGATTAATGATAAAAACAATAAATTTGTGGTAGAGCTAACGATAAAATTAACCCCCAATGGTATAGATACAGAATACTCTTCAACGAAGAAATATAACGATTTTTAATTTAAACTTAATAATGAAACTCAAACCCGTGAATTATTATGCAAAAAATTTTAGAGGAATATCTTAATTTTTATCCAACCAGTGGAGTGCCACTAAAACGTAGAATAGCCATCCATATTACCTATTGGGCAGTATGGGGGTTATTTAGTAGTTTTTCGATTGTTGCTCAAAGTTTCGATATTAAGTTGGTAATAATCTTTTCTACCACAATACAAGGGTGTGTTATTTACTACGGTATTACATATTTTGTATTTCCAAATTTACTTTCGAAAAAGAGTTTCATAATTGGGCTATTACTTTTAGTTATGGTTTACTGTTTAAGTTACATTACAAATTTAATAGCTTACAGTTATGCAATGAAATTCAATTTTTTTAAACCCAAAACTTATATGTATGAATATGCACAAGAATATATTAATAGGGGCATTTTGGGTATATTTAATTTCAAATTTTTTTTCATAGAATTATATACCATTCTAAACACAATTCTCCTTCCATTTCTGATAAAATTTAGTAGAGTAATTAGTGAATACTCCGTAAGAATGGCAAAACTTACAAAAGAAAAGACTGATTTAGAAATAGATTTTTTACGAACCCAACTCAATCCTCATTTTTTGTTAAATTCTCTCAATAACATCTATAGTAAGGTAATGAGTAAAGACGAAACCGCAGGGGATTCAATCGTGATACTGTCGGACTTGATGAAATATATTCTTTATCATTCGGGAGAGGTTCTGGTAGATTTGGACAGAGAAATTCGTTTTATCAGGAACTACGTTGATTTAGAAAAATTGAGAGGTAATAACTACTTAAAAATTCGATTTTCACAAGAAGGAGAAATGAAGGGGTATAACATTGCCCCCTTAATTCTGATTAATTACATTGAAAATGCTTTTAAACACGGAGGGGTTCATCACGGAGAGGTCTTATTGATTGACATTGATATAAAATTTATTGATGAAACATTATTTTTTAGCATAGAAAATGACTTCGTTGAAAAAACGAATAATGGTGAAAAAACCAAAGAAGGTGGCGTGGGCATTGAGAATACGAAAAAAAGGTTAAAAATACTGTACCCCGACAGGCACAGTCTGACCATCAAAAATAACAACAATAAGTTTCGTGTCGAAATAATGGTAAAGTTGAAAAAAGAATAGCCTTCGTTGAATACAAGATTGGGAATCTAATAGAGTTAGAACCTGTATTGTTTAGATAAAATTAAACAATATAGGAGTATTTTGTTAATAAATACTCTTAGATACAGCCTATCGCATAGAAAAGACAAAATCAATTTTAATCTATTCTGGATAATAAACTCCCGTGAGTTGGAATAAATCTAAATTTTTAAGTGAAAATACTGATAAAGTTGAAGAAAAAACAGCTTTTGTCGAATACAAAACCCAAAAGTCTAAGAAATACAAAATGTTGTCGAAAATATAGTTGTTCAAGTCGAGTTAAACAAAATGGTAGTGCTTCCTTTACTAATTTTGATTCAACAAAAAGAAACAATTATACATAAATCTCAAAACAACATTAACAATGAAAAATCAATTAGCCTTCGCATTATCATTTGAAAAGAAAACAATTGCAACATTTGAAGATTCAACTAACAAAACCAATAGTAATAAAAAGATGCCAAGCTGGCAACCTTGGTGTCCAGGTCACTGTTAATTTTCAAAGAAAATCATAAAATTTACCATGTAGTTATTTTATTATTTTAGAAAAATTATCAGTCAATAAACCAAATCCTCCCATGAAACTAACGTGCCTACTATATAGATGATGAGCTACTGGCAAGAAGTCTCGTGGAGCACTTCGCCAAGCGTACTAATAAGGTATCTGTTTTAGAACAATTTGAGGATTTGGATGAGGCTTTTAATTATCTTGAAAATTGAGTACAGCGTAAATTTTATTTTTTTAGATGTTCAGTTCTAACAAAAGTCCAGTATTCTTTTGTTAGCCCAGACAGGTAAAGATAAGGAGGTTCGAATCGTCTTTACCAGTGCTTATCCTCCAAACCTATTTAAAAACTATGAAGTAAAGTTGAAGAAATAATAGTCTTCGTCAAATCAAAAGTCTAAGGAAAACGTAGTGTTGTCGAAAAAGTAGTTGTTTAAGTCGAATTAAAGAAAACGAGATTTCTTTTCTCCCTAATTTTGATTCAACAAAAAGCAACAATCATAAATTTTAAAACACCGTTTGTTATTTTTTTAATTATCAGTCAATAAACCAAATCCTCCCATGAAACTAACGTGCCTAATAATAGATGATGAACCACTGGCAAGAAGTCTCGTAGAGAACTTCGCCAAGCGTACTAATAAGGTAACTGTTTTAGAACAATTTGAGGATTTGGATGAGGCTTTTGATTATCTTGAGAAGATTGAATACGGCGTAGATTTTATTTTTTTAGATGTTCAGTTCAAACAGAAGTCCAGTATTCTTTTGTTAGCTCAGACAGGTAAAGATAAGGAGGTCCGAATCGTCTTTATCAGTGCTTATCCTCCAAACCTGTTTAAAAACTATGACATAAGGTACTTTGAATGGTTACAAAAACCAGTTGCGTACCGAGACTTTGAGGAAGTTATCGAACGGCTGAGTCTTGACAAAATAGAAAGACTTGGTGCTGATGCTTCGTTGGAAGAAGAGTAAACCCTAAGAACCAGTACTGAGGCATCGTTTCAGTATTTTCATTCCTAAACTAACAAGACTGAGACAATGCCTCAAAATTAGGGGTCACTCATTTTTAAGTCAAAAAGTTTTTCCGTAATTTTCTTCAGTAAATTATAGTTGAACTTCTAAAGAAAAAAGTAATAGGGCTATTTTAAAGAAAATTGTGAGCAAATATTTGATGACGTATATATAAATACGTTCACTTTTATATTAGCAGGTAATAAAAACTAAAATCTAAAAGACATGGACAAAACAGTATTAACAATGCTCGAAAACCTGAAAGAAAAAACAGGTTATTCTTTGGAAGAATGGAAAGGTTTAATTTCAAATCAAGGTTTTTCTAAACACGGAGAAATCGTTAAATTTCTCAAAGAACAACACAACGTTACGCACGGGTATGCTTCCGAAATTGCCCTAAAAGTATTAGGTTCTGATGCGGCATCGTCCAATGATACAGATGAATTGATTGTAAATCAATATAAAGGCAAGGAGCATCTGAAACCATTTTATGATAAATTGATTGGCGAAATCCAGAAATTTGATGGTGATTTTGAAATTGCACCAAAGAAAACCTATGTTAGTTTGAAGAGAAAAAAGCAGTTTATCGTTCTAAATCCTGCCTCAAAAACAAGATTTGAAATAGGTTTTAATTTAAAAGGAGTAGCAGCAAATGGCAAATTAGAAAATGAAAAACCCGATGGTATTTGCTCGCATAAGATTAATCTTGCAGACATCAACGATATTGACCAAGAAGTGATTGGTTGGATTAAAATGGCTTTTGACAAGGCAGCCTAACACGCCTTTAAAATATTGAGGTAGCTTTTGGATTTGAATAGTTATGAACGGCTTTGCTTCGGCGAAGCCGTATTTTTTGTTTTATAAATTCCTATTCCGCACCGCATACATCGCCAAGCCTACCCGAGTTTTTACCTCCAATTTCTCAAAAAGCGTATCACGATAACCCTCCACTGTGCGGGGGCTACAATTCATTTTATCGGCAATTTCTTTGTAGGTTAATTCGGTGCAAACATAGGTCAAAAACTCGTTTTCACGCTCTGAGAAGGCTATTTCGAGTGAGTTTGGCTTTTTGTCTCTCTTGGACATACTCGTAAAAATCTTGCTCGTTGCCCATGCGGGGAAGTACATTCCCTTGTCGGTGAGGGTGTTGAGGGCGAGTTCTAATTCTGTCGGATGGACGTTTTTGTGGAGGTAGCCTTTTGCTCCACATTGTATCATTTTTACTAAGGATTCATCATCGTCTTGGACGGAAAGAGCCATTACGCTAACGTCTGGATAGTATTCAGTGAGCCATTGAGTTGCTTCAAAACCGTTCATCACGGGCATAGAAATATCCATCAAAACGATGTCAGGGATATTGACTCTGACTTTCATTTTTTCTTGGAGTGCCTTGCCATTTTCAGCTTGGTAAAGTACCTCAAAATTATCGAACCCATCAATGATAACACTGATAGCCTTCGCAATCAAAAGGTGGTCGTCCACTACTGCAATTTTGTATTTCATGGTTTATTCTTCGGTTTAAATATGGCACGCAGATGACGCAGATGCTTTGCAACGCAGATTTTCGCAGATCTTTTTGAACGTACGTTTTCTCATATTCAAACGAAATAGTAAAATCTTTTAAAAATCTGCGAAAACCTGCGTTACGAAGTATCTGCGTCATCTGCGTGCCATTGTTTCTCTAAAAAATCAAACTCAAAACCGTCCCTTCATTGATTTTAGACGTTATTTCACACGTTCCGCCTAATTCTAAGGCTCTTCTTCGCATATTGACTAAGCCGATGCCGAGGTTTTGTTGTTGGGTGTCGAAGCCCTTGCCATCGTCTTGGAGGGTGATTTTGGTTTGGTTTTCGGTTTTGGTAATGTCAATCGTTATGTTTCTGGCTTGGGCGTGTTTTAGAGTATTTTGGATAAACTCTTGCACAATTCGGTGGAGGGCATTGCGAGTTTTATTCTCAAAATTCAAGCGGTTTTCTGTACAATGAATCCGTAGTTTTATGGACGAAACTTGGCGTAATTGCTCGGCTTCGGTCTCTAAAAGTTCCAATAAATCAGTAGAAGGCGACACGGGATTTACCAAGGTTTTCGACAATTGGCGAAGGTCATGGATGGAGTCGTTGATGATTTTACCGATGTTTTCGAGGTTTTCCTTCAAAGCCCCTTGCTGACTGGTATGAGCCATTTGTTGCGTATAGATGGAAGCCAAAGTGAGTTTCTGACCGATATTATCATGGATTTCTTGCCCAATATCCTTCATGGTTTGGAACTGCGTTTCCAACTGAGTTTGCAATAATTGCTGTTCGTAACCCTGATTCATTTGTTCTTTTTCTTGATTATGAAGGACTTTTCTTTTCCTAAACTGAAAGATAAACGCAATAATCCCACCGATAAAAACCAGCAAAATGATATTGGCAATGACAATAAATATGATTATTTCTCTTTCCCCCATATAAAACTTGCTGCGAATAAAAATATAAAATTAATTGTGAAATAAAAAAATGTTATTATATTTTACTCTAACAAAACAGTTATCCCAAAATCATTTTTTCACGTTTAAAATCTTAATTATTATGAAAAAACTACTTATTCTTATCTCCGTTGCCCTTGTGGTGGTGGTTGCTTGTCAAAAAGAAGGTGATGTTGCTACGCCTTCCAATACTGAAAAACAACTCAGTGAAAACTTTAATCTCAAAGATAAATCCTCTTCGAGAGAAGTGGGGAGTATTATCACAAAATCAGAAGCTAATGCCATGAAAGACAGCTATATGTCTTTTATGAAAAAAACGGGTTTGGATGAAAGTAAAATTACCAAATCAAGTTTTTATGGTATCAATACTTTTGAAAAACTACTAAGCCAAAAGGATTGTGTGGGTATTCGATTTTCTTATGGCATGGCTTGGCAAGACGATAACGGCAACCCAACACCACAAGGAAAAGGAAACCAAGTTTTGCATTTAATTTTGATTAGCGTTGATAAAAACGGTAAAGAGTTAATCATGGATTTACCAAATGCTCGTGTTAATAATGATGGCTACGGAGGTTTTGACAAAGGAGGAATATGCCCACCAGATAATTGTCAATAGCAAAAACTATGTTTGTATCTAATTGCCTTTCTTTTGTATCATGGCTAACTTGTTTTTTAAAACAAGTTAGCCATTTTTATTTCTCTTTCCCCCATATAAAACTTGCTGCGAATAGTAGGTACATGGCATAATTCAGAAATATCATTATCCACGTATAAGAAACCAAAATATCAAAATATTTAGTTTTTAATAAGTTATACAATCCATAATAAGGAAATGTACCTAAATAAAACAGTAGCAATCCTGATGATACCCAAAACATCGGCTCAGTATAAAATGATAAAATCCTTTCAGAATATATCAGAAAATAAAAATATCTTAAAATTAAAATCAGCAAAAGTAAGTTACCCACACTATACGATACAGACAGAAAGATATTTTTTCGATTTATATTTTCATATAAAAATTCAATCCAAAATGACATTACATACACTACTATACAAAACCACACAAGTCTATCATATTTTAAATTCTTTTTGAATAAATAGAACATAAATGTAAATTCTAATGGAATTATAAAATATGTATAATAAATATTGACTGATTTTGAAGGTAGATAAATACTTACTAAATCTGAAATTGTTAATACAAGGAGATACAAAGGAAAATATTGCCAATACGTTCTCTTTATTTTTGACCAATTTATAAAGCCAATGATGGCTGCCAAAAACTCAAAACCAGTAAGAGCAGTTTTATAAAAGTGCATATTCATGGTTATAAATAATATTTTATTGAAAAGCTGAATTACAATTATCAGGTGGACAAAGTGGACCATGATTTTGAGAACCGTCTGCATCGGGTATAGCCGCAGTCATCCTATAAGTAGTTGCAGCCATTATCTTGTTTTTAGCATTAAGTTCATTCATATCCACATAATTTTTTAGTGTTTGAGGCGAACAATTCCCTGTGTTATATTTAGCATTATAGATTGGGTCAAAATCCACATTACCCAATACTGGATCTTTGTATGTAGGCATCATAAATAAAGTATGAAGTCCTGAATAATTATTTGGGACACCTACAAAGAGTGGGTCTGATGCAACATTTGGAGGGTACTCACCGAAATAAAATCTTATCCCAAGGTTGTCTTCCTCTGTATTATTACATTTATTTTTACATGAACTACTTTCAATCTGATAAATAAAGGTTTTGATTGTTTGAATACTAAACCAGACCGATTTTGAATCCGTTATGTTCAGTCCATTATTAATAGTTTGATAATGATTTTGTTTATAATTAGCAGCTAATATTTGAGCCGCTTTATACGAAAGACCTGGAAAAGGGACTTCTTTAAAGTTGTAGCAGAAAGTATCGCAATTATTCTCCTTGTAAGTATTGCGGCTTGGTAGGCAAGACCAAAATACAAAGATTGATACCCAAAACAAATTCGTAATAATCAGTAGCTTTTTCATGGTAAGTTTTTTTTAAGTTTTAAAATTGATTTAACAATCGTAAAAGTAGAGACTATATTTTGATTTCCTAATCCTCCGTTTTCTTTCTTTTTTCAGAAAGCCCTCCCAAATACAATTCAGGCACTTTTACGTAAAATTACGCTATCAAATACCGTTAAAAGACGGTATTCAGTACCGTTAAAAATGGGTGAAAAATCCGTTTTTTACCCATTTTTTGGATTGTTTGTTTTGTTCAACTTTGCAACGTCAAACCCCCTAAGCAAAATACCGAATCGGCTCAAAGGATGTAGGTGTAAAAATTAATATTTTAAAATCATGAAAAAGTTAAGTTTACTATTAATCGTATTGATGAGTTTTGTTCGAGTTGGATTTGGACAAGAAGCTAATCCAAATGTAAAGCCTGGTCAAGGCAAAGGAAATGGTTGTGGATGTGGTGATAAAGGATTTATTCTATCCACAGGATTTGATAATAGTTCAAATTCACTATCAGCTGATGGTGCAGTTGATGACACTTGGAAAATCACTGCTTACACAGGAGGAACAGGAAGTTTAAATGCGGTTAAATCACCACAATTAAATCCTTCATGGGCACCAAATTTACCAAATGCCGCTTGGATTGTACCTGCTAATGGTGTTTCAAATTCAGGTGTCTATGACTACAGGTATGATATTACTGTACCTGTTGGCTACAAAGCCGTTTTGAAATTTACAAGAATCGGTGCTGATAATGATGTAGAACTATATGTTGATGGTACCAATCAAAAATATTGGTCAAACAAAGATGGATATGCCTTTAAAGAAGCAAATATGAAACTGAATCCTTGTTTGATTGTGGATGAATTAGAAGCTGGAAAACCAATTGGGGCTGGTAAGCATAACCTTCTTTTTAAAGTAAGAAATGGAGAATCTATTACAGGTTTATTTGTACAAGGCTGTGTAGAGTTTGTACAGTTAGCCCCAGATTGCCGATGCCCAGCGGGTTGGGTATCAAATACAGACCAAAAAGATGGTGGTATTATTAAAGGTAATGACGGTTGTAAAAAGGCAGTTTGTGGATTTGATAAGGCATTAGTTCCTCCTAAAGATGGTACAGTAATCGGAGACCCAGCTAAACCTTGGGGTTTTACATGGGGAAATGGAATTTATGTTTGGGGTACAAAAGCCAACGGTGGTGCACCTATCTGTACACTGAATGGCAAAGTGATAGACTGGAGTACTTATAAAGACACACAAGGTAGAGGAGAATGATAAATTAAAATTTAGGTAACTAATTAATAATCAAATATTTAAACGATAAGAAAATGAAAAAGGTGATTTATAGTTTAGTTTTAATATTTGCACTGTCAATGGCAAATAATACAAATGCACAAACTAATCCAAGACTTAAAGGTTATGGTATTTCGAAAAAGGCAGCCACTCGAAATGTACAGGTAGCCACTCGAAACATAAATGCAATGCAATCTACCATAGCGGATCCAGCACCCACAATAACTTACGAATGTGGCAAATCAATGCAGAATGTTGCTGGTACAGTCCCAAGAAAGGGAATGGTTAATGATGGAACAATAAGAGTTAGAATAACAAATAATGTTACCTCAAATTACAAATTGGTTACAATTTCAGCAGGAGGGTATCAGGAGTTTATAGATATTGTATATGACAAGGTGAGTGGAAATTTGGCATTTCCCATACTGATGTATGTAAGTACACTTCAAAATGGAGATGCTTTACTGACAGGAACTGTAAATGGAATTCCCGTTGATAATGTATCAAAATCATTCAATATACGCTTAGATTCCAGCCCAATTACTTGTCCTCTTGGTGTTGAATGATTTTATCTTTTTTCGCCAGAATTATTCATAACTAATTTAAAATCAAACATTTAAACAATAAGAAAATGAAAAATTCAATAAAAATTATCGCATTCATATTTTCGGTTATTGCCTTAAATATACAAGCGTTTAGTCAGCAAGTTGATAAGAGAAAAGATATCCCGCCGCCCCGTGATCAAAAAAACCAAAGTGGAACTGTGAATGCAAAAGCTATGGCACCACAGTTTTATGTAACAAGCGTGAGCTTAACTTGCGGTGGAAGTACGAATGATTATAGGCGATGTGCTAATCCTAACATAATAACCTTAGAAAGTGGTGCTGGTTTCAGTGTTTTTCAAAATGAAGGGATGATTGTGAGAGATAGCAATGGTAATGAAATAGCGAATATAAAAGGGATAAAAAAATCTCCTTATACGTCTTCATGCGTAAACTTAAATGTTGGTCAAACATACACAATTGAAGTTGTTGATTCTAATGGTGGGGTATATCCAAGCCCTGATGGTAAACTTTATGCTTTCAAAGTCCCTGCCAAAGATTGTAGCTTGAAGGCAGCACCACCAGCAAAAAAAGACCCAAACATTAAAGCGTATTAACCCATCAGAAATACGGAAGTCGTCCTTCAAAAGGACGACTTCCGTAAAATCCGTAACAACTTTCCACCCAAAATCTTATCTCAAAAAAATGAAAACAATATTACAAATATTCCTCCTTAGTCTATTGACATTCAGTACCTTAGCCCAAAGTGATAGTCTGCGTGTGGATAGTACCAAGACCGAGCCAGCGGTAGTTGCTCCTACATGGAAAAAAACCTTAAGCGTAGGACTGAGTTTGAGCCATACGCTCAACATCAATCCTCCTGCCAGTAATGCTCCCGAAGAGGGTTTTGGGAGTAGCGTTACCCTCAAGGCTTCGCTCGATTATGTCAAAGAAAAGAGTCGTTTCAAGATGAAAAATAATTTGTCTTGGTTGATGGTATTGTACAAAGCCAACGGGCAAACACCCACCCAAAGCACCT
Organism: Cytophagales bacterium; assembly: GCA_043760595.1. GTDB lineage: Bacteria > Bacteroidota > Bacteroidia > Cytophagales > Spirosomataceae > Arcicella. Next base: position 2,402 of record JAYUOX010000349.1, on the reverse strand, counting down.
CAGACATCCTTTTGATTAATCATGATTTTTCGTATTCCTTCAAAAAAGGGGGCAATTGGTCTATCAATACGATTTTCAATAACAAGACTTCCGTTTTGACCCTTTTTGACGATAATTATCTCCGTGACCAAAACGCCCTCGGAGCTACCCAAGGTTTTCTGAATCCCTATTCTATCACGATTAGCCCAGGCATTAAGTACGATACCGAAAAGGGTTTGGGTATTTCTCTTTCGCCTTATGTCTTCAAAATCAGGGGCGTAACAAGCCAAGCCATTGCCGATAAGGATATTTATTTTAAGGATAGAGCCAATCGTATTTTATCGGATGGGCATTACAAAAAGAGCTTTCAGGAGCAACTGGGGGCAGGTTTACAGATTTGGTACAAGAAAGATTTTGGCGAGTGGCTGAGTATTGACTACAAGCTCTTTGCCAATTCCAATTATTTAGAAAACGTCTTCAAAAATGGCACTTTGGAAGGGCAGTTTACCACCAGCTTTTTTATTTACAAAGGCATTGGTCTGACCCACACAGCACTTTTGAACGGCAATTTTGCCCAATCTCCCTTTAAGCCATTCTATAATCAGGTGGTGGTGTTGAGTTATACATTTGATAAGTAAAAACAGCTCCTTTTTTTATCTGAATTTGGATTCGTCAGATTTATGGATTTTTTGGATTAAAATACGTACTGAGAAATCCAAAAAATCCCCTAATCTGACGAATCCAAATTCAGACAGGGTCGCTCAGACAAATCATTCAAAAACAATGAAAAAATATACATTCTTCCTTCTAATCTTAGGCTTACTTACAGGGTGCAAGTCGCCTGATGTATGCACGGGTAATTGTGCCAACAAACGTATTCGTTTTATTGACGATGGCGTAAATTTCAATCGCATTATTTATGACGATGAGAACCGGCAAACCTATTTTATTCAAGCCATTGACTCTATTTCAAGGTATCGTTATGATACGGGTTCGAGTACGGCAACGCTCAGAGGTGGACCCAATGGTGATACTGATTATGTAACAGACGAGACGATAGTGTCGGGTATGAGTTTGGTAACAAGGGCGGACGTACCGAGCTTGAATCTAAGAATTGAATATGATTATGATGCGGCGGGGCAACAGATAAAATCTATTCAAAGGAGACTTAGAACGCCCAGCGTTATTCTCAATACCAGTATTTATACATGGTATTTGGGTAATCTTGTCAAGACAGTTTCGACCAATACAGGCGTTGCTCCTGTTACTACTAACTTTACTTATTACCCAACCATCACCAACACCGTCTCGAATGAATTTAATGGTTTGAGGATATTGGGAAAAACCTCTGACATGGCTCAGAAAACTTCTGTAACTAACGGTGTTACAGCCAATTACACCTATGAAGTAAACGACTGTGGCTGTATCACCCAAACGACTCGTTCTTCGGGAACAGTAAATATTGTACGGAAATATACGTATGAATTGATACCTCGGTGAGTGGGAATTATGCACAACCTTATAGTGATTTTAAAGATACACTGCGTATTAGCTTAAAACGGAAGCCTTCGGTTTTACCGAAGGCTTCCGTAAACCACGCATTTATACTTTAAATTTTATATAATTTCAGATACGCACTTGATTTTTAAAATTAGTATTATCTCTCAATCAAATGAACAAATCACACACACAGATTTTTTTGCCCATCTTAAAAATCAATCAAAAAACCCATAAATCCATTTGCCTGCAAGAAGTAATCATGCTTCGGGGGGAGGTGAATTTTACCATTTTCTGCATGAGAAATGGTAAAAAAATCATGGTTGCTCATACCCTAAAATACTTTGAGGAACTATTGAACAAACATGGCTTTCTGCGAGTCCACAGGGCATTTTTAGTAAACCCTGAGTACATTTTGAACTATGACGAAGTAAGTCATACCATTGAAATGGGCAGTAATTTCATTGCTCAAGTTTCACGCAGGAGAATAAAAGAATTTAATAACTATTGGGATTCTTAAATTCCCCAAATTACTGTTTAGATAAGACAGGCAACAAAAAAGGACTTCGTTTTTGATGAAGTCCTTTTTCTTGTAAGCATACCTACACAATTTATCATTTCCATTCCATTGAAAATCCTAAATCTTTCCGTATTTTTATGGTTCATCAATCCTAAAATCATGAAAAAACTATTTACCACTTTATTTATCTCCGTCATATTTTCAAGTACTATTTTTTCTCAAAAAATCATCCAACGAGACCCCATTATCGAAAATATGGTTTCGGAAGTGAATTCGGATAGTCTCAAAGCTCATATTCTGAAATTAGTAACTTTTGGAACTCGTAGTACGCTCAGTAGCACTAATCCTGCTAATTCCAAAAGGGGCATTGTAGCCGCAAGGGAATGGGTTTTGAGTCGTTTTCAAG
>JAYUOX010000348.1:0-3281 GCA_043760595.1 Cytophagales bacterium | reverse complement strand
AAAGACTCTGGTTTAGAGTCCAATTATTATCTTTATTTTTCGAAATGAGAAACGGCAAAAATTGACAATATCTTAATTCTGAATCTTTAATACCCTCAATGCTATCGGGAGAGGCATACCAACGCTCACGGAAGGCTTCACTTTTAATTACTTGTAATAATTCATGTTGAAGATTTGAGCTCTTCGAGATTATGCCAAAGGCTTCTTTCTGGCGTAAATCATTTTTAATATTTCCTTGATTATCCACACAAACTTTTCGATTATAAAATGGATTAAAATGAAGTGCTTCCATAAAATAATGTTGATTTACGATATGTCTTTCTTTATATTTACTTACTTCTGTTAGTGTCTGGGGGCTAAAAATAATTTGTTGCATATAGCTTTCAGAATTAAATTTAATAGGGCAATTGACGATAATCATTTTCTCTATTTTTGGGCAAGCCTCAAAAAATGTTTTTGCCCAATCGTCATACCATAATTCTGGACAGTACTCAATTATCAATACCACCGAACGAAATGTTTTTCCATTCAGCCTGTTGATAAAATCAAGAACGTCTTCTCTACTTAGTCCCTTTATATCCAGTCTAACTTCAAGATATTGGCATAGTAATTCATTCAAGCAATCAATCAAAGTATTTATATCATAGTTCTTAAAATCTGATTCGATAACGGCACTATATATATCTGAAGCAATATCATAATCCAAAACTAAATCAGGAAAGTCTTCTGGTGTTTTTGTTTTGAAGCCGAGGTCTTTTTTTAACAAAAAATCAATATAGTTATCGAATAATTCTGGATTCTGGGGTGCATATTTGTGTTTTATCGATAGTAAAGGTTGCTTCGATAAATCCTGAATAATATCATACAGAACGTTGGGAATCAATGTAATTTTCCCCTTCTGCAAATCGTAAATCGCACTCCTTTGTTTACCTCTAACTGGAATATTATGAGCAAAAATCTTGAAGTATATTAGAGCTTGTTCCATGTTTTTATTGAAAATCTTGATAGATTATTTCTGATAATGGTTTATAGGCATTGGCATTGATATACTGTTTTGAGGAATGTAATTGGCTTTCGCTAAACCGATACCCTATGAAATGTTCTTTAAAAGTACTTGACTCTATCCTAACCAAGAAGCGATACGTTGGCGGTAACTCATCCAAAATATTCGCTGGAAAAATGGTATCTATGCCTTTGATATTCATGCTTTATCTTGTTTAATGAGCCATTGAGCAATGGCTCTTTCAATTTTGAAATTACACCTTTCAGATTCTGCCGAGTACTGTCCAACAGGATTGACCTCTAAAAAAATATAACTTCCATCAGAACATTTCATAAGGTCAATACTTCCCGTGTTGAGTCCTATCTTGTCCATAAAATTATCCAATTTTGTCATGAGCTCCTTTGGCAATTGATAAGGAACAAAATGAGTAGAAGTAGTGCTGTTATCCATTTTTCTATCCACACTTTTAGCTAATTTTGGTGTTAGGATTGCTGTTGGGAAAAACTGTTTATCCAAATAGAAAACTCTTATTTCAAAATTAGCTTTGACTTTCGCTTGAAAAAGGGTTGGCAAAAAAAAGTCTGGTAAACTATCAATTCGTTCATTATTCATATCCGTTGTAAGCATCACATAGGTATCATCTTCGTGAATGTAGTGCCCTCTACTTCCTGAAATAGTTTTAATTATTAAACCTTCAGATACTTCCTTATTAAATCGGATAGCTTCTATTTTGTTATTCAGAACCTTTGAAACTGGCGTTTTCAATCCACAATCTTGAGCGATATTGAGTGCTTCTAATTTATTAATATTAATATTTCCGAAAGAAGTAAGCCATTTTTTATTCTTTAAAATGAGACTTAAATACTCCGTAAAAACTTCTATTTCTTTTCGTACTTCTGCCCTCAGGTTGGGGGCATGTACGCTATCATAGGCGAGATTTGTATTGAGTTCGCTCATGAATCTACGATGCCAGATGGTCTTAATTTTATCTTTAAAACTTACACCATTCAACACTATATCCTGCTTATCTATATCTATAAAATAACGAGATTTTGCTTTTAGAAAATCGCTCATAGATATTTTCAAAAAGTCCGCTTTATAATGTAAAAGCCAACTTATTACTGGGTCAGTGCCTTGTTCGTAAGCATCGTGACTTAGGACTAAAATCATGATTTCTTTTATAATTTAAAAATTGTGAAATGATTTTCAAACCTTAATTATTTTTACTTTCTGCAACTCTTTCAACATAAATCGTCTTATCCGAATCTACGTAACTATGAGTACCTTTCTATCAATAAGATCTGTCAATAGTGTTTGATTAATTTGTTTTTTAATGAACTCAATTTCTTTACCTTCAATTGGTAATGCTCTGAGATAATGAGATAGATTTTTAGAAACCCCAAAACAATTCTTTGTTTTTCGGTCAAAAACATAAGCCTTTTTCTCTTCTAAGTTGCATATTTCGTAGTTTTCACGGTTAAATCGATACTTGCCGTCTCTAAATAATCGTAGGAAATTTTGGAAAGTATTAGGTGACTTGACCTGTTCCTGCTTAGATTCTTCAAAAAGCTGATCCATTATCATCCAGAATTCCCATTGGTCTGGGTGTTTCATTAAGATTTTTGTAAATGAATCATAACATTCTTGTAATGTTTCTGTAACAAAAATATGCTTTGGCGTATTTCGATCAGGATAAATAGGTGAATCAAAATGTAAGATAATCTTTCCGAGTGGGTCACGCCGTGCAATAACGGGAATAATTGGAACACCTGACGAATACGAGAGTAATGGAATTCCCTTTTTACAACAAAATGTATTTTCTAAAAATTGAATCCTATCAAATGATTTACGTTCTTCATCTTTGGTTACACCCCACATTCCATCCACCGTAACTTGTAAACTTTTACCTTCTCGCAGTTTATGAAGCATTTGTAACATTACATCGGGAGCATTCGCAGGAATTACTTCAAAGCCCGAATAAGCATCTTTGTGTAACATTTCTCGGGAAACACCCTCACTAATAGCCAACATTGAAAGATTAAATCCCGCAGTACATTGCAACCAAATGGCAATTGCACCCATTGGTCCATAGTGAAAAGTGCTAAAAATATAAGGTCTTTTATCAATATCATTAAGGAACGCAGTATCACCTTCTATTTCCGTAATACTATTAATCAGTTGGTAATCTGTTTGAGATTCAATCGCTTTTGAAAAATGGCGGTTAAACAATATTTTTTTATAGAAATCTATATCCTCTATTTCAACGGTTGGTAAAAAC
>JAYUOX010000347.1:0-9362 GCA_043760595.1 Cytophagales bacterium | reverse complement strand
ATCAATGCCATGATGGCTCGCTCTTGTTTACTTAATAAAAAGGCATTTCGTAGTGCCATTTCTAAAAACTCTGTCGGAATGTTGTCATAACTTTTCTTTTCATAATTTGCTGCGGCTAAGGCTTTTTGAACCGCATATTCAAGCCTCCATAAAGCAATAGGCTTCTGAATACAGTCTGTGGCTTTATGATTCATGGCTTCAAGAATTTTTTCCACATAACCAGAAACAAAAATAACCTGCGTAGAGACAACATTACAAATACCTTCGTAAAGGTCAATCCCCGACAACCGAGGCATATTAATGTCTGTAATCAATAAATCAGTAGGGGTTTTCAAAAGATAAGCTAATGCTTCATGGGGCTTAACAAAAGTAGCTTTTAGCACCAAGTGAGGGATTTGTTTGACGTGTTCAACAAGAATATCTAAGTTAGTCTGTTCGTCATCTACGAGTACACAGGTAAGCGTTTTGGGTGTCATTTTCGTATAGTTTTAATAGAGAATCTTAAAGTTTAATAGAGAATTTTCAGTACAATACTATCAATAATTCAAGTCTATTCCTAATAAAACTTCGTTAACTTAGGATAATAGTAGAAAATGGGAGCGGGATAAGTTGTTGATAATCACTTGTTTATGTTTATTTAAAATTAGCAAACGGTGAACTTTTAGGTTATACGGAATGACAGTCCCGACTATGCGTCCCAGTATCAATTGTAGTAGAGCCAAGAATCTTTAATCATTCCGAAACTATCAATCCCCCCAAAACGTTCTCCGTTCACAAACAATCCTAAATTATGCTAATTCCTTTCGATAAAATGCCAGATTATGCCCGTGTGTGGGTGTATCAAACTCATAGAAATCTGAGTGATTCAGAAGTTCAAAATATACAACAAGTGCTTGAAAATCAGATTACTAACTGGGCTGCTCATGGGGCAGGTTTGGTGGGTTCGGTGCAGGTTTTACACAACCGTTTTGTCATAGTAACCGTGGACGAAAACAAAAATCAAGCTTCTGGTTGTTCGATTGATGCTTCAACTCGTTGGCTCAAAGAATTAGGGGCGGAAATGAACCTTGACTTCTTTGACCGCTCAGTGGCTTTTATTCACAATAACGAAATCAAAACCGTAGAAATGTTGAAAATCAAAGGCTTAGTTTCGGAAGAAATTTTAACGCCTGACACGTTGATTTTCAATAACTTAGTCCCAAATATTCGTGAATTTAAAAGCACTTGGAACATCAAGGCGGCTGATTCTTGGATGAAAAAATATTTTCAAACGATAAGTGTTTAATACATATCTTAAAAATACTGTAGCTCGAAGTGCCACTTCGAGACGTTGGAGTACGATTTTCGAAGTGCCACTTCGAGCTACAGTATCGAGACGTTGGAGTACGATTCTCGAAGTGCCGCTTCGAGCTACAGTATTACGATAATTTAACAGAAAGGAATTGACCTTATCTTTCTAATTTTGTTTGTACAACTAATCCCTAAAATGGCAGAAAATTTATTTATCCCTTTAAGCACTAACAGAAAAGAAATTTACGATAGTTTAGTCCCTCAAATTCAAGCACTTACCAATGGGGAAAGTGATTTGACGGCTAATCTTGCCAATATTTCGGCGGCTCTCAAAGAAGCCTTTGGATTCTTTTGGGTAGGTTTTTATTTGAAGAAAGAAAATCAATTAGTTTTAGGACCTTTCCAAGGACCAATTGCTTGTACACGTATCAATTTCAATAAAGGGGTTTGTGGACATTGTTATACGACCAAACAAGTTGTCATCGTTCCAGACGTTGAGGTATTCCCAGGGCATATTGCTTGTTCATCAGCCTCAAAATCTGAAATTGTATTGCCTGCCTTTGATAAAAATGGAGAGGTGTTTTTAGTCCTTGACGTTGATTCTGATAAATTGGATGATTTTTCGGAAATAGATGCTGTTGGGCTTTCGGAGGTGATGAAGATTGTGGAGAGGTTAATTTAGAAATAAAGAATGTAGGTTAAAAATTACGGAAGTCGTCCTTTTGAAGGACGACTTCCGTTTATTTTCTAATCAAATAGCCTTCAAAATCAAAGCTCCAACAATTGCCCCTGCAATTGGTCCTACCACAGGAATCCAAGAATAAGACCAATCTGACGAACCTTTGCCCGAAATCGGGAGAATGGCGTGAGCGATACGTGGACCCAAATCACGAGCAGGGTTGATAGCGTAACCCGTTGAACCTCCGAGAGATAAGCCAATTGCCCAGACTAAAATACCTACTACAAAAGGACCCAAACCCGTAGTGATTGAACCAAATGAACCCAAAGCAATAATGGCAAAACAAGTCGCTAAAAACTCCGCCGTCAAATTCGCCCACGTACTTCTGATAGCGGGTGCGTTGCAATGACAGGCTAACTTCAAACCTTTGTCTTCGGTGATTGCCCAGTGGGGAAAATATTGTAACCAAACCAAGGTCGAACCAATCATCGCACCCAACATTTGGGCTAAAATAAAACTGCCTGCATTGCTCCAATCGCCCGATTTTACGGCTTCTGCCACTGTTACAGCAGGGTTGAGATGAGCGGCAGGACTACCAAATTTTGTGGAAACGTAAATGCCCATCGTTACGGCAAATGCCCAACCAGCCGTGATAACCATCCAGCCTGCACCTTCGCCTTTTGAGCCTTTGAGTAATACATTGGCTACTACGCCGTTACCGAGATAAATCAAAACAGCCGTTCCGATAAGCTCTCCAAGAAATGTTGATGTCATTGTTTGAGTGGTTTTATGGTTTTTTATCCAGAATTATTCGTACAAATTAAAGCATTTTTTCTGAGAAATTGGACAGGTATTTGGTTTTAAGGGATAGGTTTTGGTAAAACTGGGTTGAATATTACGGATAAATAATCTGATATTATGTAGGGGCGTATCGCATACGCCCGATTTGTCAAAACGTAGATAGTTCCTTTCCGTTTTTATTAGAACAGATTTAGGCGTATTTTTGAAAAGAGAAAAGAAATCCGACATTTAAAATTATGAGAGAAGATTATTTAAAAGGAGACCAAGAAACCCTTTCACCCGTCGAAAAAGAAATTGAGCGTGCTTTACGCCCCTTGTCTTTCGAGGATTTTGCGGGTCAAGATAAAGTATTAGAAAACCTAAAAGTGTTTGTGGTAGCGGCTCGTCAGCGAGAAGAAGCCCTCGACCACGTGCTGTTGCATGGACCTCCTGGTTTGGGCAAAACTACACTCTCCAACATCGTAGCCAACGAATTGAAGGCAAATATCAAAATTACGTCGGGACCTGTTTTGGATAAACCCTCTGATTTGGCGGGGCTTTTGACCAATCTGCAACCGTATGACGTACTTTTTATTGACGAAATCCACCGACTGAATCCCATTGTTGAGGAATATTTGTATTCGGCAATGGAGGATTACAAAATTGATATTCTCTTGGATTCGGGACCTAATGCCCGTAGCGTACAGATTTCTTTGAACCCTTTTACGCTCATCGGGGCAACCACACGGGCGGGTATGCTGACCTCACCGTTACGGGCGAGGTTTGGGATAAATTGTCGTTTGGAATATTACGATGCTAAATTATTAACCTCCATCGTGAAGCGTTCTTGTGCTATTTTGAATGTACCCATCGACGATGATGCTGCCTTTGAAATAGCCCGAAGAAGCCGTGGAACGCCTCGTATTGCCAATAATTTATTAAGAAGAACCCGTGATTTTGCTCAGGTAAAAGGAGATGGCAGAATAACCGTAGAAATTGCCGAAATGGCTCTGCTGGCTCTGGACGTAGATAAAAACGGTTTGGACGAAATGGATATTCGTATTCTGACGACCATCGTTGAGAAGTTCAAGGGCGGTCCTGTGGGGCTTTCGACCATCGCAACGGCTTGTGGCGAAGAGGCAGAAACCATTGAAGAAGTTTATGAGCCATTTTTGATTCAAGAAGGATTTTTGAAACGTACTTCACGTGGTCGTGAGGCAACTGAGCGGGCGTATATCCACTTGGGGATTGTGCCTAAATATCGGGCGGAGCAGTTGTTTTGATGGGATAATATTGAACATCCTATAATCTCTTAGAAGCAATAATCTTACTATCCAAGGCTGTCCACAGTTGATTTTTGTAGGTTTCGCCTAAGGGAACGGAAGTATCTTTATCCAAAAAAATCTGATTGCCTTCCACAAATTCAATTTTTCCCAATGAAATTATGTAAGAACGATGCACCCTCATGAACATCTCCGAAGGTAAATTCTCTTCCAAATCCTTGACGTTGAGGAGCGTAACGAATTTGCCTTTGGAGGTATGAACGGTTACATAATTTCCCAGACCTTCTACATAAAGAATCTCCGCAAAATTAACTTTTTGCATACGGTTATCGGTTTTGATGAACACGTAATCATCTGATTTTGAGTTGGTTGGGGATTGGGATTCTTGTTGAGGGTTATCTTTACTTTTTAGATTTTTTGGATTTTTATTGACAAATCTATCATATACTTTTGAAACAGCGTTAGCAAATCGTTCAAATGAAAAGGGCTTGTGAAGATAATCTAAAGCATTATATTCATAGCTTTTTAGGGCATATTCTGGGTGTGCAGTCGTAAAAATATAGTTATACTTATTTCCCATGATATTCAAAAAATCTATTCCATCAAGTTCATTATTGGGCATTTCAATATCTAAAAAAATTAAATCGACTTCATTTTCCTGTAAATAGTCGATGGCTTGCTTCGGGTTAGTAAAACAAGCAATTAAACCCAAATAAGGAATTTTTTTGATGTATTTTGATAAATGAGTAATGGCAATTTCTTCATCATCTAATATTAGGCAAGTCAGTTTCATTTTGTTGCGTGATTTCTAAATAACAATAATATTCATCGTCATTTTCGATTATTTTTAAAGTGTGATTGTTTGGATAGGATAATTCTAATCTTCTTTTAACGTTACTCAAACCAATTTTAGTAGAAAAGATTTTTGATTTAGGGTTTTTCTTATTTTTCAGAGAGAATTTAACATCGTTTTCTGTTACATTAAGGGTAATTTTTAGAGGAAATGTTGGGTCATTTAACTTTCCGTGTTTCAACGCATTTTCAACTAATCCAATAAAAACTAAGGGTAAAATTTGTTTGAATGCCACGGACAGATTTACTTGAAAATCAATGAAAAGTTTATTGTTATAACGGATCTGATGCAATGAAATAAGCGACTCTATACTTTCTATTTCCTTCTCAATTTCAACCGTATTTTGGGCGGCATCATTCAGACTATACCGCATGATATTCGATAATTTCAAAATGCTATCCGCCAAATGTTCATCGTGTTCCGAAGCTTTTATATAGAAATAGTTTAGGGTATTATACAGAAAATGAGGATTAATTTGAGCTTTGAGAAAGTTTAATTCAGTCTTCAATATTTCCTCTCTCAGTATTAGATTAGTCTCCACAATCTTGAAGTTTTCTTTTAAGCTATTTTCACGCTCTTTTTCTTGCTCTAAACTTTGTTCATTCGCCACAGTGATTGCTTTTTCAATATCATCCGTTACTTTCGGAAGTATTCTAAACATATCATTTGTGATTCCATTGAAGAAATAAGAGATGATAATTGCCTGCAAAATAAACACAAACCAAGTATTAAAATAGCGAGTTACTTTGGGAGGATTTAGTGTAAAACTTCTCAATTCTTCTTGTCGAACTAAAGCCCATTTCTCTCCTTTTTTGATGGCATTTTGATAATTTACAGATTCCTGTGGAGTCAGATAATCGAATTGGTAATCCCATCCATGTCTGTTTGTTACGTAAAATAAAGTGCCTAAAACAATCAGAAACCAAATAAATGCCATTTTCCTTCCAATAAGAATGGTAGATAAAACGATTAAAGAATGCCCAAATGCAAAGTCTGTTAAGATAGAATCATTCGATGGATTTCCAAAACCATACATATTCAAAAAACTCATTACCATTAACGAAATCAGACTAATATAATTTAAAAATGATTCGATTGAATTACTCTCCCAACGACTTTCAATCCAAGCAATTATGGGGTTATTGAACTTCCTTAATTTGCAAAAATTATAAGCAAAAGAAAGCGTATTGGTAATGAAAGCTATGAAGTAAACGATTCCTAAAACTTTGTGCGGGAAGTATTGTCCAGATGTCTCATTTTCAGCTAATAAGAAAAGTGGCAGAAGAACAATGTAGGTCAAATTAAGGTAGATAATCAGCTTAGTTCTAATCGTTCCGAATGATTTTTGGAGACGGTTTTTAGGGTTTTCTAATAGTTGTTTAATGTTCATAAGTAATTTTTATTAAGTGAAATCAAAAGAAGAAATATACACCACTTTATCATCATTTTTTATGGTTAAAATTTCTGGATTCTTCACCATTACGTGCGTAGTGATGTCTTTTTTGATGGAATTTAGAATTCCAAGATTACCATTTTTATTGAAAATTTCAATTAAAAAATCATTGCTATCTAATTGAAAAAGAGCTGAATAGATAGAAAAATAACTCAAAACACCTTCAATTAATGGATATAATTCATGTTCAAATCCTGACTTTAAATAAACTCCTTCAATGGCTAAGAATTTATAGGCATTTGGATTAAAAATCTTCTTCAAAATGGGTAAGTGTGGCAGTACATTCATGAGGATTTTTCCACTAAATCCTTCCATGTCCACAATCTTCCATTCAACAGGATTGGCTTGTAAACCCGCCACAATTTCACCCTGATTTCTAATGATAAAATAGTTGTTTTGATAATTAATATTTTCAAGATTCAAGAGGGAATATTTTGAAAAATACTGCTGTAAAATAACCCTAAAACTTTCCATTTCTTCGACCTTAATTTGCTCTAAACGTTCATTTACTTTCGGTGAAATTCGAGTAAATAAAGTTGTTTTCAAAGTGGCAATTGAACTGAAACATTCTCGTTTGGAAATATTCAAAGATTTTGCATTATTCTCTTCAATGTATGAATAAAAAGCCAATGGCTTTTCTTCATTTTTTTCAACATATTCAACCGCAACTTTCTTTAAAAGATTACCATACTTTTTACCTTGGAAGGCAGCATCAACCGCCAAATAACGACCATAATAACCATCGTAAGTACCCTCATTTAAAGATATTGTTCGTTTGCAAAGACAATAAAATCCAATAGTATTCTCATCTTTAACTAAGCGAAAAAACAAAACGTTTTTCAGATTCATAATCTTTATTTCCTGACCTGTATGAATATATTTAGGTCCGGTTGTTCCGTAAATACTTTTCTTCAAAAGTTTAATGGCATCGTTATTTGGGAATAATTCTAAGACAATTTTTACCTCTTTATCTTGGAAAACTATATTTTCATTCTCTATTTTTGAAAAATCAGTCAATGTGTTTTTGTTTATGTATTAAGCAAAGGTACATACTTGATATTCATAGTAAAACCCTTCACCCTCAAAATCACCCAATTCATCATTTTTTTAAGCAAGTTCACGTAATTATTTTTTTGTTATAAATCCAAATCGACAACTTTGAATAAGTTAATGGTTCTATCACGATAGTTCTGCCGTTCATCTAATCCGTTTAAGCTCTACAATATTTACCGAAAACCAAAAGGCTCGTATTCATCTGCGAGCCTTTTTTGTTTTCCCTACCTCTCCAATCAATTTCCAACCGTATCTTTGCAGTTCAATTAGGCGTTTTTTAACTGCTTATTGTTCACTGTTAATTGTAAACTGATAAAATGGGTGATTTAAAAATAAAAAAAGAAGACATTATTCGAGCATTATCAACCGTGCAAGAGCCTGATTTGAAACAGGATTTGATAACGCTCAACATGATTAAGGACATCGAATTGGGCGTGGGCGAAGTACGTTTTACCGTAATTCTGACGACTCCAGCCTGTCCGCTCAAAGAAAGAATCCGCAAGGAATGCACCGATGCCATTCATACCCACGTGGACGCAGACCTGAGCGTGGTCATAGACATGACCGCTGACGTAACGTCCTCACGGATGGGCGGAGCGTTGTTGCCAAACGTAAAAAACATCATTGCGATTGCCTCTGGCAAGGGCGGCGTAGGTAAATCCACGGTTACTGCCAACTTGGCGATGGCTCTGAAACAGTCGGGGGCGAAGGTCGGAATCATTGATGCCGATATTTCAGGACCTTCTATTCCTGTGATGTTTGGGGCGGAGGATATGCAACCGATGGTGAGCCAAATGGACGGTAAAAATATGATTCAGCCCATTATGCAGTACGGAATCAAGATGATTTCGATGGGCTTCCTTGCTCCACAAGACAATCCCGTACCGTGGAGAGGTCCGATGGCAACGCAGGCACTACGCCAATTTTTTAGCGATACCCACTGGGGCGAATTAGATTATCTGTTGATTGATTTGCCCCCTGGAACGTCCGATATTCACCTTTCGTTGGTACAGCTCGTACCTGTAACGGGGGCGGTAATTGTAACGACTCCACAAAAAGTGGCTCTGTCCGATGCTACCAAGGGTTTGATGTTTTTCAGACAACCCCAAATCAATGTACCCGTTTTGGGAGTCATCGAAAACATGGCATATTTTACTCCCGCAGAATTACCCGAAAATAAATATTACATTTTCGGGAAAGATGGTGGTAAGAATCTGGCGACTAAATATGAAACTGAATTGTTAGGCGAAATTCCTATCGTACAAAGCATCCGTGAGGCAGGAGACGAAGGTCGCCCAGCCGTAATGACGGAGGGAGTCGTGGCGGAAATTTTTAGAAATTCTGCGGAACTATTGGCTCAACAAGTGGCTATTCGGAATGCTACGAAGGACAAAACTCAGCCTGTGCAGGTTAAGGTGTAAATCCGTCAAAATCATAGAGAAACCTTTAATCGGTAAACGTGATGCCTCCCAAAAAGAATTTTCCACAAAATCATTCTATATTTGGAGATAATCATGCTTACCGATTCCCCTAAAAATGTAAACCCTTACCTCAGTTAGTGATGAGTTGATAGCATTTTACACCAACTCATGCTCAATGGCATATCTCACCAACAAAGCTGTATTATTCACTCCAAGTTTAGTATGAAGGTTTTTTCGGTGTGAATCCACCGTGTCGGGGCTAATGAAAAGTTTTTCACCAATTTGTGGATTGGTAAATCCTTCGGCAATTAATTTCAGCGTGTCGGTTTCTCTTTTGGTTAAAATGGGCAAGTGTGCGTTATTTTTTTTAGCGGTATTAATAATTTCATTTACTTCAAAACTATGGTAAATATTCCCTTCCATAACGGATTGAATGGCTTGGACTAATTCGTCTTTTGTGATATTTTTCAGTAAATAACCACTGGCTCCATTGGTCATCATTTTATTGATGTAACTCATTTGGTTAAAGGTACTCAATGCTAAGATTTTC
>JAYUOX010000346.1:0-3294 GCA_043760595.1 Cytophagales bacterium | reverse complement strand
TTTTGATAAATGAAGTAGCCCCAAGAACCCACAACAGCGGACATCATACCATCAGAGCCAATCATACTTCGCAGTTTGAGCAACATCTGCGTGCGGTTTTGGGTTTACCTTTGGGCGATACTGAGGCACATTCAAAAGCAGCAATGGTCAATCTTTTGGGTGAAGATGGATATACGGGCGAAGCCAAATACGTGGGCATGAACGAAACCCTCTCAATATCAGGGGTTTATCCATTTTTATACGGAAAAAAAATCACAAATCCATTCCGCAAAATGGGACATATTACAGTCGTAGATGAGGATTTGGAGCGTTTGAAAGTGAAGGTTAAACAAGTGAAAGAAACTTTGAAAGTGATTGCATAAAATAGAAATTGATGTTTAAACGTTAAAGAAATAAAATCCAAAAAATAATCCCATGAAACCTTATTTAATCCTACTTTTTGTTTTAATTTTTTCAAAATCATTCACTCAAAACGTAACAACGCCCGAAGAACAAGATGCTATCAAAAAAGTAATTATTGATGAAGCAAAATTTTTTTACGCCCGTAATACTGAAAAATGGGCGAATTGTTACCGACAAACAAATCAGACGTATTGGGCTAAAATAGAAAAGGATGGAACTCTACAAAAAGAAGGTTGGGACAACATCGCTCCCTTCGTGATGGGTTACATCAAAGATAATCCCAAGCCCGTAAAAAGTACTTTCAGAAGGGAAAATTATAATTTTAGAAAGGTCAATCCAACTTATATCTGGGCAACTTTTGACCAAACCAGAGCTACAGCGGGTAGAAAGGATTTTTCCAAAGAAACCCGTATCATGGAATTAATCAAAGGCGAATGGAAAATCGTAAATATGACGGGTTTCTGGATGCCAAATGAGAAGGCTTCAAAAACTAAAACAAATACGAAGGAAAAAAAGAAATCAGAAAGCTCTGAAAATGAGGGTGTTGTGAAAGAGAAGAAAGAGAAAACCAAAGACATAAAAAAGGCTTCCTGATATTGGTTATTGGTTATTGGTTATTGGTAAGTCTAATTTTGAAAGTAAGTTCCCCTACTCGCAAAAACTAATAACCAGTAACTAATAACCAACAACTAACCACTAAACCATTGGCATTGCAAACAGCTTCACATCATCAAGCGTAATGACATCGTTACACATAATCACCAGACGTTCAACTACATTGCGTAGTTCACGGACATTGCCCGTCCACGGAAGGCTTTGCAGATATTTCATGGCATCAGCTTCAACTTCCTTAGAGACTTGTCCGTATTCATCAGCCACATCGGCTAAGAATTTTTCAACCAACAAAGGAACATCATCAGGGCGTTGAGCCAACGATGGAACGTGAATCGGGATTACGTTCAGACGGTGAAATAAATCTTCACGGAAACGTCCTTCGGCAATTTCTGTTGGCAAAATTTTATTGGTCGCCGCAAAGACTCTTACGTTGATTTTGATTTCTTTGTCGCCACCTACTCTCGTGATTTTTCCTTCTTGCAAAGCTCTCAATACTTTTGCTTGTGCCGAAAGTGCCATATCCCCGATTTCATCCAAGAAAAGCGTTCCTCCGTCGGCTTGTTCAAACTTACCGATGCGTTGTTTGATGGCGGAAGTAAATGCACCTTTTTCGTGTCCAAACAGTTCAGATTCAATGAGTTCTGACGGAATGGCGGCACAGTTTACTTCTATCAGAGGCATATGTGAACGCCCACTTCTTTCGTGTAAACGCTTGGCTACCATCTCCTTACCCGAACCGTTGGGTCCCGTGATGAGTACACGAGCCTCAGTTGGTCCGACTCGATCACAAGTGTCTTTTACTCGTTGAATACCTGCGGATTCTCCTACGATTTCGTTGAGTTTATAAACTCTTTTCTTCAAAACCTTGGTCTCAACAATCATCTTACCACGCTCTAAGGCGTTGCGGACGGTTACGAGTAGGCGGTTTAAATCGGGTGGTTTCGAGATAAAATCGAACGCTCCACGTTTGGTAGCTTCCACGGCGGTTTCCACATTTCCGAAGGCAGAAATCATAATAAACTGAGCCCCTTTGCCCATCTCCGTAGCTTTTTGCAATAAATCTAAGCCCTCTATTTTAGGCATCCGAATATCGCAAAGCACTACGTCATAGTCATTTTGGGTAACCAGTTCCAGACCTTGTTCGCCATCGCTGGCTTCTTCGATAGAATAGCCTTCATACTCGAGGATGTCTCTCAACGCTCCACGGATGGCTTTTTCGTCATCAATAATCAATAATTTTGCCATAGGGCGAGGGTATAAGTTGTGGCGGTTAATCGTTAAATATTCGTATATAAGTGTGTGTTTTAGCAAGTATTTCCCAAAAATACGGGTTTTTCGTCTTTTTATTAAATTTTATTTCAAATTTTGACGTTTATATATTTCAACCAATCTTTTTGAGTGAGTAATTCGTAAATTTAAATTCAAGTACAATTTAACAGAAAGTCGGCTTGTCATCCCGAAGAATGAGGGAACTGTTAAATTCTACCAAGAATATGATTGAAGAAATCAAATATCAGTTCCATCATTCTTCGGGATGACAAGTCCATTGATTGTCTTTCAATAAATCATTTTCGGTAAAGGTCGTATAGCCGACAAAGTATATCCCGCATTATTCTCAAATTTGTATCGTAATCAAACTAAAAATCTCAATGAAAAGAATCGCAATCATCCTTTCAATTTCTTTATTCACATGGTCATGTGCAAAAGATGAAGTACTTACGCCCGTGGTTGAAACAGTTAAAACGGCGGTTGCCGCTGGCACTCAAGAATCAATAGGGACGTTTATGGGTGGGTCATCTCACCCAGCTTCTGGAACAGTCAAAATAGTAGCAGATAAAACAGACCCCAAAAAAAAGTATCTCTCTTTTGAGAACTTAAAAATAGATGCAGGTCCAGACTTGTACGTTTATTTGGCGGAGGATAAGGCTGCCAAAGGTTTTGTATCTGTCATTAAATTAGACAAATCTGGTACTTTTGTACTGGATGTACCTGCCAACGCAGATTTGACCAAACAAAAATTTGTCCTGGTTTGGTGTCAGCAATTTTCGGTGCTTTTTGGAAGTGCTAAATTGGAGTAATGGTTATTGGGGAATTGGTTACTGGTTATTTGTTATTGGAAAAAACGAATTAGAAAATGCCTTTTCATTAGGATTTAAACATTTGATTATCATATAATTATACGGAAGTATGTACTTATTAATGCAAACTCAAAATTAATTGGATTCTCAACCCTACCAAGCGTTCAAAACGCTTGGTAGGGCTAATTTTATCTTAAAA
>JAYUOX010000345.1:0-3300 GCA_043760595.1 Cytophagales bacterium | reverse complement strand
GTTGATTTTTTTTATGATGATACACCTCCGCATCGGGAATAGTAATAATCAAATCGGCATTTTTAATAAAAAAGGTTTTGCCCCCCGTGTAGGCATTTCCAGGCGTGAGGACAACGTGAAATTTGGGAGAAAGCAAATCCATCAAATTGATAAGTAAAGGTCCTTGGGGAGTTGCCGTGTACTGAACGTAGGAATGATTACTTAACGATGCCTTTAAGTTTAGAATACTTGAATAGGTTGAACTGAAATCGTCTTCTTCCCAATCTTCGGCTTTACTATTTTTCCTTGCATAAGTATTTAAACTTGCTTGGTCGGCTTCATCATCTATAATCAAAACTCCACTATTTTTTAAACCATCCCTTACTTCGGGCATATTGAAAATTTTTGTTAATTCATCAATATGTTTGTAGTGTTTTAATACTGTTATCAAAATTGCTGGTTTTTGTGCCAAACTCAGATTCCTACTAATTTTAGAATGTGTACTATCTACGACAGTAGGATTTTGATAAACTTTAAAATTGGCACTATTTACAGATTCTGTTAATAAATCTTTTTTTAACCGTTTTGTTGTTTGTTCTAATAAATTATTCTTAATACCTGCAAAATAAACAATAATCCTAAAACCATTATCAATTGCCAAAGCAGTTAAGGTGGTGAAAGACATTGTTTTACCACTTTGAACATAGCCAATTGCAATACCAGATACACTTCCTTTTGGGTCATTAGGGTTTACACAATTAGAGAGTATAGTTCTCGTTTCATTTTTTAGATTATCTCTCTCCTCAGCGTTCAACGTTGTTAAACGACTGATTAAATCGTGCGTTCTCACGCCTTCTGTTATAGAAAAACTATTATCCATATGATTTAAGATTTTTATCGTTTCGCTCATTATTTTATATGTTTCTTAAAAAATAATTAAAGTTTGTTCTTACATTTCCCGCATTTCTTGTTCCCTGTGATGATGCTGTGATTTCTGCAAGAACTAACGAGCGAATAATTGAAATGATTGGTTGATAATCTTCGTCATTTTTCATTTTCTCATACCTTGCAAAAAAAGGATGAGCAAGATTTATTTTATATGTTAGTTTTTTGATTGGTGGTTCAGTTTCATCTATTTCAACAGAATATAAGTCCGTGATTTCTTTTTCATTTATGAGGACTAATTTTAATCTATATTTTGAATTTTTTATGTCAATAATTTCTTCAATTGAATCAATTACCTGTACATTTTTATTTAAAATTTCATTTGAATTAGATATATTTTTATTTTCAATTTCCTTCAATGAAATCTGAACTTTATCCTTTAATTCAGATTTAGTAATAGCTTTTTTGAGATTTTTAACAATGTTATTAGCAATTTTTACGTTGTGTTCGGTAGTTTTTGGCTTTATAAATTTTTCCGCCTGAGTATAAAGGTCAAAATCATTAGCTGATATTTCTATTTGTAATAAAAGCATTAAGGATTCCAAGTCATCATGCTCTTGAAAACTACCCTTGTTAAAACTCACATTAAATCCTTCTAATTCTAACTCTCCAAAAATTCTCTTATGCCTTGGAGAGCCAATTTGACCACAAATAGCTTTTGGTCGATATTTTTCATCATGACTACCTTCAATGACACGACCTCTTCTAAACAAAGAAAGTCCGTTAAATGTATCGGTACTCATTGTATTTAAAATAGCAATAAAACCTTTTACCTTATATTTACCTGATTCAAATACTATTTCTTTTTTCCATTCAAATACTTTTCCGTTAACATTAGTATAGAATGGAGCTTTTAAAATTTCAGGCTCTTCAAACTCCAAAATTTCATCATTTATGAAAAGGCGTAAATCTCCACACCGTATAAACTTTCTGTAAATACTTGACAAATGCTTTTTTATTTTATCAATTTGAGCGTTTGAAGGGGCATTTTGCGAAAGTTTTTTTAGAGTTATTTCCGTAAAATGATTATTAACCGCTTTTTTATTATTGATTACATCAAGAACTTCCTTTTTTGCTTCTAAAATTTTTTCTAAATTAAATTCTACGGTACGTTCTTCTGTTTCGTTTATTGCAGCAGTTTTCAAACTCCAAATATTTGATAACCAAATAGAAGCCGTTTTCATACCCATTCCAAATTCATGAAGTCCAGTATTGTCTATTGGAATATTTGCAGGTTCAAATGCTCTTACAAAGTTAGCAGAATCAATACCAGCAGCATTATCACGAATTTTTATGATGTCATTATCTTTATCAATAGTAATTCTTACTTCAAACTGATAATTTCCATTATTTGCTTTTTTCAAAGCCTCTCTATTGTTTTCAAAACTTTGTACTGCATTATCAACATACTCCCCCAAGGCATACCAAACTTTATTATTTAGGTTTCGGAATTGTCCATAAACACCAGTTTGTAATTTTATTGATACTGAATTTATATTACTCATTTTAGTTAATTGGGAGTATGGTGGTTACGATATTAAAATGGTTTTACACGAATAACTTCTTCATATACGCCATGAGAAAAAACTATTTTAGCATTTTGAGAAGAAAAGACAAATGAGTCTTTTTTTCCAAAACATCTATTTCCATTTCTTATTTCTTTTAATTTTCTCTGAGCATCAAGTTTAGAATGAAAATCATTTACCAACTCGAATTCTGTACCATTTCTGAAACGGGTTTTTGAAAGTATCATATTTTATTGATTGTTTAACTTGAAAAGATTTATTGCTATTTTTTTTACTACACAAACATTTACTGCATTTCCAAAAGCCTTGAATGCTTTTGAAGTTGTTTTAGGGAATTCTTTTAAATCATCCATACACTGTAATCTCGAAGCCTCTCTTGGTGTCATATATCTACCTAACCACGGGAATACAGGTATTTGTGTAGAGTTGATTACAAGTGCTGGTGAAAAATTTGGCATTTTAACTCTTATACCTGATGGACGAAATTGTATAATTTTATCCTCTATATTTAATTCTATTTTATTACCACAATTCCATTCTAATTTTTGATGGCTATTTTCAAAATCCAAAATTTTAGGAATCCACTTATCTAACCAGATTTGATGTTTAACGTAAAATTCCCTATTTGCTCTAATGTAATATTTTTTCCAATGAGGAAACTCACTTTGGTCAGTTCTTGCATAATTAGGTAAACATGACAAAACATCATCAAAACTGTGTCCTTCAACGATTTCTCCGAATTTTCCTTTGCATTTTTTCAAATCACTAAGACTTTGTTTAATTGGGGCTTCATTTTCAAAAGGATAAGTTGCTCCAAATTCCATTGCCCAAATTGGGAATCGGGGTACTT
>JAYUOX010000344.1:0-9430 GCA_043760595.1 Cytophagales bacterium | reverse complement strand
GGATTTCAACGTCTCGAAGTGCCACTTCGAGCTACGGTATTACAAACCAATGGTATCAATCATGGCAGTAAAACGAATCAACATAAACGAATTTTTAGAATTGGCAAAATCGCATCTCGTTTTGGACGTGCGTAGTCCAAGCGAATACGCTCATGCTCACATTCCCAATGCCCAAAGTCTTCCCTTATTTTCGGATGAGGAACGCAAGGTTGTGGGAACGGCTTACAAACAAATGAGCCGTGAGAATGCCATAAAATTTGGCTTGGATTATTTTGGTCCAAATATGCGAAAGATGATTGAACGAGTAGAATTTTTATCAAAAGTATCTGTAAATCAAGCACATACGTCTATAAAAATACTCGTACATTGTTGGCGTGGAGGTATGCGAAGTGGGGCAGTTTCTTGGCTTTTAGATTTGTACGGCTTTCAGGTTTATACGCTCGAAGGAGGTTACAAAGCCTATCGAAATCATGTTTTACAGCAATTTGAGAGAACGTATAATTTCAAAATAATTGGCGGTTTCACGGGGTCGGGCAAAACACCTTTATTGTACGGTTTACAGAAAAATAATCAAGTAATTATTGATTTAGAAGGCATCGCTAATCATAAAGGTTCGGCTTTGGGGGGCATCGGTCAAGGTCCGCAACCTTCGCAAGAAATGTTTGAAAACTTGTTGGGAACGGAGTTACTAAAATACGATGAAAAGACCCCTATTTTCTTGGAAGATGAAAGCCAACGGATTGGAAATATGCAAATTCCGATGGCGATGTGGAATAATATGCGTAAAAGTTTGGTTTACTTCATGGATATTCCTTTTGAAGAACGATTGGAGTATTTGACGAAAGAATACGGGAAACTTCCCAAGCAAGATTTAGTAAACGCCATCATGCGGATTCAAAAACGCTTGGGCGGATTAGAAACCAAAAATGCTATTAATTATTTATTAGAAAATGACCTAAAAGAAAGTTTTAGAATATTGTTAAAATACTACGATAAATGGTATGAAAAAGGTTTGTATAATCGTGAAAATCCAGAAGAAATAATTAAAAAAATAGAAGCACAAAGTGTTGATAATGAAGTAAATACAAATATTTTAATGAAATATATTTAAAGTATAACAGGTTTATAACTGAGACGCATAGTCCTGTTATTTGGGCTAAAAAAAACAGGACTATGCGTCCCAGTACTATGCGTCCCAGTTATAAACCTGTTATACATTGAAGATGGAACAAGTAAAATTAACACAATATTCACACGGGGCGGGCTGTGGGTGTAAGATTTCACCGCAAGTTTTAGACGTAATTTTGAAGGGTAATATTGCCATGCCTGATAACGACAAATTGATTGTCGGGAATCACAGTAAAGACGATGCCGCCGTCTTGGATATGGGCAACGGCACGGCTCTGATTTCGACCACTGATTTTTTTATGCCCATCGTGGACGACCCTTTTAATTTTGGCAGAATTGCCTCCGCCAACGCTATCAGTGATGTTTATGCAATGGGAGGGAAGCCTGTTTTGGCAATCGCCATCTTGGGTTGGCCCATCAATAAATTATCTCCCGAAGTGGCTCAACAGGTCATTGATGGCAGTCGAAGTATTTGTAAAGAGGCAGGAATTTCTTTGGCGGGCGGACACAGCATCGACTCGCCCGAGCCTATTTTTGGCTTGGCAGTAAATGGTATTGTCCCTATCGAAAACATCAAACAAAACAACAAAGCCCAAAAAGGAGACGTACTATTTTTGACAAAACCTTTGGGCGTGGGCATCTTGACAACCGCCGAGAAAAAAGACATTCTCAAAGACGAGCATCGTGATTTGGCGGCAAATCAAATGATGCAACTGAATAGAGTGGGGGAGGAGTTAGGTAAACTGAGTTCGGTAAATGCCATGACGGACGTAACGGGTTTTGGGCTTTTGGGACACCTTACCGAAATGGCAGAAGGCAGTGGATTGAGTGCGGTTATTGATTTTAAGCATATTCCATTAATAACAGAATCTATTTTTGAATACATCGAAAAAGGCTCTGTACCAGGTGGAACTAACAGAAATAGAGATAGTTACGGTCATAAAATTGGCGAAATGTCGGAACAACAATGGGCGATTCTTGCCGATCCCCAAACTTCGGGTGGGTTATTGATTTCGGTTGATAAGCATAAAACGGAGGAGGTCGTTAAGGTACTGAACGACAATGGATTATCGCAATTTATTGTGCCGATTGGGTATTTGAAAGATGTTGGAGAAAAGGTGGTTGAGGTGATTTAATGGAACAAAATGTATGTTAATTTTTAATTTTAGAATTAAAAATTACTTGTCCAAAGTTTTAAATAATTGTCAGATAAATGACCAAGTGGGACACAAAATGAGACTAATTTAGTATTCTAATTTTAGATAAATCACAAAATAAGCAATTCATGAAAAAAATATTCTTATTTCTCTCTCTCTCAATCTTAACATTCGGAGCAGTAGCTCAGGTAGGCTCATCTGTTGAACTGGGCGGTGCTATTGGCTCTTCCGTTGGTAGTATCAGTGCATCAGGTTCTTACAATTGGGGACTTGGTTCAAAAAAGAAATTCTACATAGGCACGGGCGTAAGATTTACTTCGTTTTTTGGGAGTAACGTCAATTTCACAACTGCCCCAGCCGATTTGACAGGGGACGACAAAAACATTGACACACTCTTAGCCCCAAGTCCAGGGGTTAGTTCTCTGAATTTAACGATTAATTTGGGATATAAAATCTCCGATAAATTGGATGTAGGATTCAATATTGATGCCATCGGTGTTTCGTTTGGACCAACAGGCTCACCTTCTTATATTAGAAACAGAAAATCAACGGCAACGTCGGCAAGTCCAACGTCTCCAAATATTCTGTTGGTGGGCGATAACGATAAAGGGTCATTAAATTCTCATTTATTTGTTCGATATAAAATTGCTGATAAATTGGGCTTAAAGTTAGCCTATCAATTTTTATTCAATGAATTGACAACAGCGACAAAAATCCAGACGATTCCATCGGCAAATGATAGATTTAGAGCAAAATCTGGGATGATT
Organism: Cytophagales bacterium; assembly: GCA_043760595.1. Lineage (GTDB taxonomy): Bacteria > Bacteroidota > Bacteroidia > Cytophagales > Spirosomataceae > Arcicella. Next base: position 6,378 of record JAYUOX010000344.1, on the reverse strand, counting down.
TATGTGGGAGTGAATTATAATTTTTAGGAGTATTTTTTAAAACAGAAGCCTCATCAACAATTTGTTGGTGAGGCTTCTGTTTTTGCAATTTGGTTCTACTATGATTTATACGGAAAGTTGTCTGACTATCAACATCGGTGAGGTTTTGAACCTCGCCGACGTTAGTAACCCGTATAAATTATAGTAGAACCTGTAATTTTTATGAAATAAATATATAATTAACTGAAAATCAATTAATTGCAATATTTTTGGGTTCTATTGTTTCTTCTCAACCGCCTCCAAACGCTCCTTTGCCATCGCAATTAACTGACTTTTAGGGTAATCTGTAATAAAATTCTTTAAGGCTTTTTGATAAATTTCTACGGTTTGAGTTTTGGCAATTAATAAAGTTTTCAAAAACACAAACTTATCTTCAATTTGACTGTTGGGGTATTGTTTCAGACCTGTTTCTACAAAGTTGAGGGCATCCGTAAAATTATTCTGAGAAAAATATCCGTAGGCTTCTGAGTACAATTTTTGGGCTTCTGATTCTTTGCCTGTTGTTAGAGTTTCGGATGAAGTACGGTTCAATAATCTGGCAAAATACGAATCCTCGTAGTCTTTCATCAATTGCTTACGATACGTTTCTTTCCCCGCTGGATTATCTTCATTCAGTAAACAAAGCAAATAAAGTGCTTCTGGTTCGTGGCTTGATTTTGGAAAATCTGTCAAAAAATGTTCAAAAGTAATGACTGCATTACGAAGTTCGTTCAATCTGAATTTGTAGATTTTTCCTAATTCAAAACTGGCATTTTCCTTACGTAGTTGCGAGGTTGCCAAGGCTTCTTTCGAGAATGGAATCTTGGTTTTTAATTCAGCCACATCCGCTTTAATCCCTTTTGCATTTTGATTGATGCTTAGTCCCTTTAGATTCAGATTATTCTCTGTCTGTGGGTTAACCGATTGATTATCAAAGGATAAAACATTGTCTTTGTTGCCCCTCCGCCAATTGTCTTCTAACTGGCGTGTTCCCCAAACTGCCGAAAATGTTGCTTTCCCTTGTTCTTGTGCAATAGGATTTGTAAAATACCAAGTGGGTTTGTTGGGGTCGGTGAAGGCTTCTTTATTTCTCTCGGCTTGTTGTTGCAAACCACGATTCACAATATCCTGAGCCCTTTTCAAATCGGCGGCTTCTTTCGCAATTTTATCCAACACTACTTTCTCTAAAACTTTCTCTAATTGTGCAGGATTCATTTTGGCTAATCTTTGCAAAGAATCTTCCGTTTTGATAATATTATTTTGAATCACAAAATCCCTCAAAGACCGTTGTTTATCGACCACACGCTTGTAGGCGGGGTCAGTCTGTGGTAATAACGAAGCCGTACTGTCGTAATACGCCGCCGCCATATCGTAATTCTTCATTTTATTATATGCCAAGTCAGCCAATTTCAAGAACGTATAAGGTAATTGTTTTGGGTTTAGGCTACTCTGTGCAGAGGATTGTAACAGTTTCAAGCCGTCCTTTGAGTTACCTTTTCGCATTTCTACCATTGACATTGCTTCGTATATTTTATCTTGCAAATCTTTATTTTTAGAATCTCTCAACAATTTCTGAAAACCCTCAGTTTGCCCCAACACTAAGGCATTATTTAGTTTTGCATAAAAGTTCAAATCATACGAAGGACGACTTTTATTGACTGCTAAATACATTTCGGAAGCATTATTTTTATCTTCCAAAAACTCATACATTTGTCCTGCTGCGAACAACACACGAGCTTTTTGTTCGTTTTTCTTCATATATGGCAAGGCTTCTTCCAAGATTGCCACCGAGGTTTTATATTCTTCTTTGAGTTGATGTAAATAGGCTTTGGTCAAATAAAAATCACGAGTATTTTCATCATTTAGTGGTTCTTCTCTCAATAATTCAGCCACACGAAGGGCGGTTTGGTATTCGCCTTGTTCGGTGTAGGCACGCATCAGACCTATGAGGGCGGCATCCCGGGCTTTATCAGAGGTGGCGTTGGTATTGACGTATTTGAATGTTTCGATAGCATTTTTATAATCCTGTTTCAACAAACGAGCCTTACCTATCATCACATACGCATCGTCTAACCACTTTGAATTTTGATGACGCTCTGCCACCAAAGAAGCCTTTTTGATGATAGCGGTTAGTTGTTCAGAAACCGCCCCTGCCGAGTTAGAATCTATCGGAATAAGAATGGGAAGTTGTTGGGAATAATTGTCCTTGTGAGCTTCAAACAAAGCCTCCTCAGATTCTTTGAGTTTGATATTCGCCTGAAAAAGTGCATTATATTTAGCATTGACATTATGGAAGCCCACTGCCAAAGGAGAACTACTATACTGCGAACATCCACAAAGGACTCCACAAGTAGCGGTGATGTATAAGAGGTATTTTTTATTCATTTTTGAGGAAAACCTACTGTAGCTCGAAGCGACCGTCGCTCGGTGGCACTTCGAGGCTTGGGCTACAATTCTCGAAGTGCCACTTCGAGCTACAGTAATCAAAACGTAATTTTACACAAAAATAGTATCAGTTTCCATGCCAAAGGCGTATTTTTGTATTATGGAACAAAATAATTCACCAAACAAATATTTACGGTATGCTGGTGCAGGTATGCAAATGCTTGTAACCATTGCTGGGGGCGTATTTTTGGGGCGATGGTTGGACGAAAAACTGATGATGAAAACGCCTTGGTTTACGGTTGGTTGTTCGCTGTTCTTTATATTTGCAGGAATGTATTTGTTTATAAAAGGTTTACCCAAAGAGTAATTAGGTGTTAGCTTTTAGGGGTTAGGCTCATTTAGAAACTAACCCCTAAATCCCAATCCCTAACCCCTAAAATAAAAATGGAAGAGATTAGAAAACGATTTATCCAAGGTTTTTTTATTCTGATAGCGTTGATTTACGTTGGCAGATTATTTTATTTACAGGTCATTGACGAGACGTATAAACTTGATGCTGAAAACAATGCCATCAGGGAAATTACTCGCCCTGCTTTTCGAGGTTTGGTCTATGACCGAAACAAAAAACTAATCGTCAGTAATACCGTTGTGTATGACCTGTATGTTACCCCCAAAAAAGCACGAGTGGTTGATACACTTCGTTTTTGTGATATTTTTGGGATAACAAAATCTGAATTTGATAGCCTCACCCACCTTGCACGGATATACTCCCCCGTGAGACCTTCGCTGATGCTTCGTCAATTATCCCGTCAGGACTATGCCCGTGTACAAGATGTGATGGTGGATTATCCTGGATTTGATTTTAAAGTGAGTGCCTTGCGTACCTACGACTGGAAAGGTGTAGCTAATGCGATGGGGTATGTGGGAGAAATCAGTCCAGAACGTCTCAAAAAATTAGAAGATGAAGGCGATGAATATTATCGTCAAGGAGATTATGTAGGCGTAACGGGCTTGGAGCGGCATTATGAGGAACAATTGCGTGGAGAAAGAGGCATCAAATACATGATGGTCAATAGCCGTGGGGCTGAAAAAGGAGCTTTCAAAAACGGAGCTTTGGACAAAGAATCCATTGCAGGTAAAAGCCTAATGACCTCTATCGACATCGTTTTGCAGGCTTATGCCGATAGTTTGATGCAACATAAAGTGGGTAGCGTAGTTGCCATCGAACCCGCTACTGGCGAAGTTTTGGCAATGGTTTCTGCTCCAACTTATGACCCCAGTTTGTTGTCAGGTAGGACGTATTCTAAGTATTTTCAGACACTTAGCCTTAATCCGATGCACCCACTTTTGAACCGCCCGCCGAGTGCATCTTACCGACCAGGTTCAACCTTCAAGATTATTCAGGCATTGGTGGCGTTACAGATGGGAGCTATTTCTTCAGGTACGGGCTTCGGACATGGAGGCTCGCCGATTAATTGTAGTCATAGTCATCCCGTAGCGAGTGATGTTCAAAAAGCTATTCAATATTCGTGTAATCCTTATTTTTATCAAACGTATAAACGAATGATTTATAATAATAGCGAAACTAATGTGTTTAAAAAATCTGCCATAGGATTACAAAAATGGAACGATATGGTATCAAAGTTTGGTATTGGGCAATCATTAGAAATAGACCTGCCAACTGAAAGAAAAGGGAATTTGCCAAATGTAGCGATGTATGATAAAATGTACGGCGGACCATCAAAGGCATCGCTCCGATGGAAATTTTCAAACATTGCCAGTAACAGTATCGGAGAAGGTGAATTATTAGTAAACCCCTTGAAAATGGCAAATGTAGCCGCCATCGTAGCTAATAGAGGTTGGTATATTCGTCCGCATTTAGTTAGAGGTGTTGGAAAAGCAGGAGAAATTGATGAAAAATATAAAGAAAAAATCTCCGTGGATGTTGATAGGAGACATTTCGAAACAGTAATAGGCGGAATGGTCAATGCCGTAAACAACGGGACTGTATCAGGAGATGGGCGAATGAGTGATATACAAATGTGTGGAAAAACAGGAACGTCTCAGAATCGTCATGGGGAGAACCACTCTATTTTCATTGCTTTTGCCCCGAGAGAAAACCCCAAAATTGCGATTGCCGTTTTTGTAGAGAACGCTGGTTCGGGTGGGGCTCATGCCGCTCCAATTGCCTCTTTATGTATCGAAAAATACATCAAACGCCACGTGGACAGAAAAGCCATTGAAACCAAATGGATGAATAAAGGCTATCCCCTAAATATTATCCGAACCACGCCGCCCAAAACGGATGCTTCAAAAACAGAAACCACTAAAAAAGATAGTGTCATACAAAAAGTAGATGAAGAACTGTTCTTGACTACTCCGCAAAGTTTACCGCTCATCGGTGCTGACAAACCAACCACTATCAAGATCCCGATGAAACCACGGAAGCAGTGATTGGTGATTGGTAATTAGTTATTAGAATTTAACAATATGATAATTGTTCTAACGCCCAGTAACTAATCACTAATCACTAATCACCAATAACCAACATGGCAAGACAAGAAAAAATATCAAAGAATTTAGACTGGATTTCCGTTTTTCTTTTCATCGTGTGTGTGGTGATGGGATGGCTAAATATCTATGCGGCTATTTACAACCCTGAGCATCCGATGTGGTTGGGAGACCCTGGTTTTTTTGATACGAATGCAGGCAAACAACTCATCTGGATTGGTACAACCGCCCTTCTGATTATTGCGATATTGGTCATTGACCATCGTTTTTATGAAACCACAGCCTTTTTTATATACGGTTTTTTTATCTTTATGCTCTTGGCAGTTTTGGTAGTTGGAGCAGAAATAAAAGGCTCAAATTCATGGATTCGTTTTGGAGGTTTTCAGATTCAACCCGCCGAATTTGCCAAGATGGCAACAGCTTTGGCAGTGGCTAAATATGTGAGTACACCTTTGGTTAATTTGTCTCGTTTCAAAGACCAATTCAGTGTGGCATTAATCATTTTAGTTCCTCCAATTCTGATATTGATTTCCCACGAAACGGGTGTAGCGTTGGTATTTGCGGGTTTTATGGTATTACTTTACCGTGAGGGACTTCCAGGGGTTTACCCTGCTTCATTGTTGAGTGTAATAGCTCTTTTTGTATTATCGTTGATTTACCCTATTTGGAAAATTTTTATTGGTGTTGCTGTTTTGGCGGGATTAATCATCTGGTTATTACCACGTTATGAACGTAAAACCCGCAGTATTTTTCTCATAATCGGCATAGCGTTCTCGATGGGAATTTTTGCTACGGGTGTGGATTGGGCGGTCAATAATGTGCTTCAACCCCACCAACGCAACCGCATAAGAGTATTAGTTGATCCTGATTTTGACAGGAAGAAAACGGGCTATAATGTTCGTCAGGCAAAAATCGCCATTGGTTCGGGAGGGCTTTTGGGCAAGGGTTATCTACAAGGAACACAAACTAAATTTGACTTTGTACCCGAACAATCCACCGACTTTATTTTCTGTACTGTGGGCGAGGAAGAAGGTTTTGCGGGCAGTTTATTGGTCGTAGGCTTATTCTTGGGGCTTTTACTGAGAGTTATTTATTTGGCAGAACGACAAAAATCCCGATTTGCCAGAGTCTATGGCTATGGCGTTGTCTCCATCCTCTTTTTTCACTTTATGGTAAACATCGGCATGACCATCGGCTTAATGCCCGTAATCGGAATCCCCTTGCCCTTTTTTAGCTATGGAGGTTCATCGCTCTGGTCATTTTCGATTTTATTATTTATCTTTCTAAAAATTGATGCCCACCGCACGCAAGTTTTGTCGAGGTGGTGATGATAATAATTAGACCACGGATTTGACAGATTATACGGATTTACACGGATAAAATTTTAATTTTTCTATAAAATTTATCCGTGTAAATCTGTTAAATCCGTCAAATCTGTGGTCTAATCCGTACTGTTTAATCCCC
>JAYUOX010000343.1:0-9467 GCA_043760595.1 Cytophagales bacterium | reverse complement strand
AAATCTATAAAAAAATCGTAATCACTGAATAATTCTGAATAAATATACCATCCTATGAAACGTTTGCTCATTTCGCTTTTACTTATTTTAAATATTCATGTTTCATTTGCAAAAAATGCAGATGGTAATAAATCTATTGTTATTCATAAAAAATCAAATAGTTTAATTGACATACCGTCTAATTTTAAAATTTTTGATAAGCAAGATTGTGATAAAACGGGTATAAAACCCTTAGAATTACAAAATGATGAGGTTTTAATGCCACAATACGATGGCGTTAATTATTTTATTGATGTGGATGGAATGCGACCTGTTGCGGATATTAAGCCAAGTCAGTTGAAAATTGAAGCGGCAATAAAGAATCCTGGGTCAACTTACAGAATTGAAAATGTTTCAGACCTGATTGAAGGAAAATTTGGTGGAGATTTCAAGAGGCTTCCAATGGTAATCACCATTGCTGGAAAAGATGAAGGTAAAAATGTCACAATTGTTGTTTTATCAATTATTTTCTCCCAGACTGAAACCAGAGCACAAGCTGGAATTCTTAGTGCATTACCTGATAAAAAGCAGTTTCAAGATGAACAGGGGAATCAACAAAATATCTATTTTGGGGCGGAACTAACCTTAAAAAAAGGGGGAGCCATGGGTGGAGCTTTTGCTCTAATTGCACCAAAAACGCTAAAACTTTTTCCTTTACAAGGTATAGCAAATATAAGTCTAAGTGTAGGAACAGGAATTTGTTTGGGCTGTGAAGCAAGAAGTAAGAGTGCGGATGATCTTCTATTATTTTTATCAGGGACTATTGAACTTCATCCAAATATTGCTGTTGCAGAAGACGCTAACGGAGACCCAATACAAGGGGATTTGAAAGTTCCTAAGTTATTATTTAGTGTGCAAATCCCTTCTTGGAAAGGGGCAACAATAAAAGCAACACTTCCCAGTGAAAACTATGGAATTCAATTAACTAAACTCCCATTCGTTGGTTTTCAAGCCAAAAAAGTTGATGGTAAACAAGTTGTTGCAATCACTGAAACTGATATCAGTAATAATTTTCTGTGTAAAACTTCCACTGATGCCATTGGTTACAATGTCATTTACGATTTTTCGGATGAAGGAGTGACAGTTGATAATAAAAAAGTAAATGGATTAATATTTCAGAATTTATCGGTAAGACTTCCTAAGCAAATAAAAGATAAAAGCAGTAGTGTTGTTAGACTTGATGTTGATTATTTCTACGTAGATGACAATGGTGTAAATACCGTTGTCTCTCGTACCCAAGCCCAAGGACAAGGGTATCTTGTGCAACCTCAAATCGAAGGTATATTTGATTTAGGCGTTAGAGATGTTGCCATTAAAATTGATAAAAATGCTTTAGTTGCCTACAAACTTTCAGGGGATTTGGAACTGCCAATCCTCAAAGATTATGCTTTATATTTTAGTGTTGAAAAGGGAGACCAAAAAATTACTGATAATAAAACTGGGGAATCCAAAACCAATGATATTCTCACGTTTAAAGCGGGTCTCAAACAGGAAAATAAACCTGTTTATCTTAACCTTTTTTTAGTAAATGCCAACATCACGGGTATCAGGAAAGATGAAAATGGTAAAACAACTGCCACCGCTCCCCCAATTGTGAGTACAGGAACGGTAAACCTAACAAATGGTAATTTTGAAAGTTTTGGGGTAACGATGAACTATGGTAATTTCTCTATTTTAAAGAAAGATGGACCTCTTAATTTCGATTTTGACAAACTTGCCATTACCACAAAATCTCCCTACTTGGAAGAATTTATTTTAACACCCAATCAGAAAGGTTTAACATTAGGAGGTTTTAATTTAACTCTTTCCAGTCTGACTATTAAAGGAGATGTAAATACAGGAATCATCAAAGGAGCAGCACAAGTAGCTCTCAAAGTCTCTGGAGAAGGGACGAACCAAAATATTAAAATGTCGGCTGGCTTAGTTTTCAAAGCAACAACCAGAACTGCAGACGGAAAGAAGAAATTTGAGTTCGTTGATTTTGGGGTTGATAAAGTTGCCGTGCGGGCAAATTTTCCAACGTTTGGTTTTGAAGGGTCACTTGATTTATTTAATGATGCTCCCCGCTTGGGCGTTGATAAATTAACGGGTTTTGAAGGGAAGGCTAAATTTTGGTTCAATTTTATGACCGATGATGCAACTCCAAAACCTGCGACTACCACTCCGACTACCCCAACTACTCCTCAAAAAACGGGTGAAGCAGATCAAAATGATGAAACCACCCCCAAAGGGGGCGGTGGTGTATACATGGTCTTTGCCAAAGATGGCAAAGGTCAAGATGCTTGGGCGGTTGATGTGGATGTTAATTTTGGAAAAAAGGGTATTCCAGTGGGTACTGTTTCATTAAAGGGAGTTTTTGGGGGTGCATATAGTAACTTAAAAATTAAAGGAGACCCAATTGCCAAAGCAACGGGTGATAAAGGTTCTCGAACGGGTTTAGCCTATGCTTGGGATCCAGGACGTTGGGGTTTTAATCTTGGTTTAGATTTGAGTACAGCAGAAGGAAATGTTGACATTTCAGCTATGTTGGCAGTTGAGGGTAAAGCAAAGGAAGGACTCAGTTTTATTAAAGCCGCAGGCTATGCTAAATTTAATGTTAGTGTTAATGATTTACTTCCAGGGGTTTCGGATAAAATAGGAAGTGCTTTTGATGCAGTCTCCAATGTGGTAAATAAAATTCCGAAGGATATATTACCTTCAGTGGATAATTTAAAAAAACTTGCAACTACTGAAGAATTAGCGAAAGGAAAAGCAAAAGATGGTTCAGAGAGTTTAGCGGCATTATTCAATAAAAAACCAGACGGAACGGGTCCAAGCAGAATTGCAGCGGGGTTAATTATTGCTCTCAACTTTGAAAATGGAGGAATAAACTCACTATCCGTCAAAATGTACCCTGATATTTTTATTGATTTTAGTAATCCGATTTCGAGCGTTTCATTGGAATCTACTGGATATGGAATGTTATATTTATCCAGAGAAAAGAAGTATTTACATTTAGGTAATAGTAAGTCGATTAATGATAGGTTAGGATTGAAATTTAAGGCAACTACTGAGAATGATGTACTAAAATTTGATTTAAGTGCTTTCGTAAATGCTTATTTTATGCTCGGGGACGGAGTTAGTCCAGATTTGCCACCACCTTTGATTCCTAAATCATTTTCTGAATTTACTGCCAAAGAAAAAGATTTAAATAGAACGAAGACGTTTATCGGGAATGAAAATGGGGATTTAGCCACGGGTAGCGGAATTGCTTTTGGGGCAGCAGTTGGAGTAGGGTTGAGCTTAAATATTGCTTACGTATTTGGTGTAAATGCGGAAGTTGGGGCAGGTTTTGATGCACTACTCGTGAACAAATCTGGATGTAGTGCTTCGGGATGGGGTGGTTCAAGTGACGGAGCAACTGGATGGAAAGCACAAGCACAAATATACGGCTATGCCAAAGCGAAAATTACTGTACTCTTTGTTCCCTTAGTAGATTTTGGAATTGCGTTCTTACTGAAAGCATCTATCCCGAAACCGCTCTACGCAAAGGGATACTTTACTGCGTATCTAAGAATTTGGAAAGCGGAAGCAAAATTTACGCTAAAAGGTGAAATTGGAGAAGGATGTTTAGAAACAGACCCTCCCGTGGTTTATACCAAAGAAAAATTTAAACTCATCGACGATTTTACGCCAAACGCTACAAAAAAAATAAGTCCAGTAGGAAATATGTACATGAAGTGTAAGTATCCAAAAGACCAAGTTCTTGCACTTGAAAAAGGATTAGACAAAGAAAAGGGGTATTTTAAACAGCACGTTGAAGTAAAAATTATTGGGGGAAATGCTGATGGAACTGATATGATTATTTCAAAAATAGGTATCGATCCAAAAAGCCACGTGGAAGATTTAATCAAATTAAGTTTAACTGAAAAATTAGAGAAGAATAAATCATATAAAATAATTGTTAAGAGTAAGATTTATACTACCTCTGTAACGGATGAAAAGGATGAACAAGGAAATACTGTTAATACTTATGAAGAAAACCAAACGGTTAAGTATTTGACAAAGGATAAAGATGGGAATCCTGTCGAAGTAACCCTGGAAGACGAAGAAACTTATCAAATTACTACAACTGAAAAAGAATTTGACTTGATTGATGAGGACGTTTTAGCTTATCCAGCCAAGAATCAATACAACGTTTACGGTTCTGATTATGACGGACAGGGCTATCTTAAAATTGATACTGACGTAGCTACTAAAATCCAGGCAACTTGTCCAAGTTGTAATGTCAGACTCGGCGTATTTAAGGATAATGTTTTGCAAGGAACTACTACTTCGTTGAATCTACTTACGGATACAGATTATCAACTAAGTACCTTAGAAAAAGATAAAATCTATGAACTACGAATTTTGGCAACCGTTGATGGTAGTACTCAAGTTCTTTATCAAAAACATGATTTTAGAATAAGCAACTTAGAAACTTTTGCTGATAAAATAACCAGTCTTTCAAGTGTTATAAAGCCTAACTGGGTTTCTTATGATCTTGAATTTAATTTAATAACCAATAATCCAACACCAAATGAGCCATTTTCTGAGGATGAAGTTAAAAAATCATTAGGGTTGAAAGTGAATATAGGAGATGGAACTTGGTTAAAAACAACGCTTGATGACTTCAACGCAAAAATGGTGGGTAAAGAGCTGACATTCGATACAGTCGAAGATTGGGCTAAGTTCGCTGTTTGCAAGCAATCGCAATATACGTTTTTAAAAGATGGTCAAAAATCATCCGCAATGAGTGATGACAAAAATAATTACGCAAGTCCTGCTTTTGTGTATGCTCCATTTCAAGGTACAATTCTCTCGATGCTTAAAATATTGACAGAAACTAAATCTGATCCCAATTCTCCTTTTTATAATTATTACATCCCAACATTAGGACAAGGAACTTCCTTATGCTTAGAGATAAAGAATGATATTTCTAAGTTTGAATACTTTAAATCTCACCGTAATTATCCGTTACCATCTCGTTTTGCGGAGCAAACTAATAATATATGTTTTGAAGTACCAGAGGATATTAATTTCAATGATTTAACCAAAATTCAAAAAACCGTAGTGGTTAATTGTAACATTGGAGCTTTTGATGGTCAAGCAATTGTGTATTCTTTTGAACTCAAAAGTTCGGAAGGTATATCTTTAAAATTCCCAAATGACTTCACCATTAATTGTGAGAATAAATTGGGATTGGGTAAAAATGATAATTTCACCAATGTTCAAGATTTTGTAATAGAAAATGGTAAACCCCAACCAGTTTTATATGCTTCAAAACGAAAAAGTATTGATGGTTGTCCTACGGTTAGTCAGTTTAGTGGAAGTAATATAGGCTTATCGTCGGTAACTAATAAGTTTGAAATTAAAGTGAACATTGAGGATGCGATTAAACCATGTCTTACGATTTCGGATATCACGACAGAATCTGCGATTGCTGAATGTTTAAAAAGCCTTGGATGTGACGCAATTGAGGCGGGAACCACAGAAAGAAAGGCTTGTGAAGATGCTTGTAGTGGTATGTCTGTTGTCACAACCGAAAAAAAATTCAGAATTGAGAGTTGGGAAAATAATTCGAGAAAGGACTTTCAGGTTGTAAGGTCAACAATGCCACTTAAATTATCAAATGGACAAATTATACAGTTTCCTGAGAAAAAGAATAATTTAGAAATTACCATCAATAATGAAGATTTGACAGTGCTAAACGGAAAAGCCCTAACTATTCTTGTTGAGGAAGCGAGTCTATATACTTGTGGCGAAAACCTTGGAGATGTAAAAGTATTATTGCCAGGTATGGCTTCCACGGGAAATGGTAATTCCATTGCCGAAGCCTGTCAATCAACCGAAGAAAGTGTAGTTTATTGTTCTGAGCGTATAGATAAATTAGTGGCAGGAAACAGTATTGTTTACGGTGAAATTGAACCAAATCAAGCTATTATTGATAAAAATTTCTACGCCTTTGGTCAGGGAGCTACTCGTGAGGTTTTTGTATTTGAAAAAGGAATTTACAAGCAAAAATATTTTTGTGGGTCGAATCCTCAAATGAAGATTACTTGCGTAATCAATCAGAGGACACCAAGAACTACGGAAATTTGTGTTCAAGAAAGGGATATCGTAGTTAGCTTTTTCTCTACACTTCCTGACGGTGGTACAAGACCAGAATTTCCATGGTATATTCCAGAATCAGGGCTTTTAGTTGGGGGTATATTAATATCTAAAAATGAAATAACCAGTTCGACTGTTACAAAAACGGGTATCAAAGATGGTAGATGTGATTCTGATGAAGCAATTAATGCACGAAAAAGTTGTGACAGTGGAAATATGCAACCTATTCCAGGGGTTATTATAACAACCCCACCCAAAGGCGATTGTGTGGTTAAACCTGCCAAACCCACTATTACTTCAACCAGTCTAAATAATTTAGCAAATTATGGTGAACAGGTTAGTTTCACAGCAACAGGTTGTTCGGGTAATGTTCAATGGAATGGAATTAAAGAAACAACTGCAACAATCAAACAATTGGTTACGAATGCTTCTACGTTTTTTGCAAACTGTTTGGACGCAAGCACTAATTGTTTGAGTGAACAAGCATCTATTACCATTAAGCTAAAAGATGTCAGTATCAGTGCTGCAAAAGATTACATCTGTGAAGGACAGACGCTGGCATTGACTGCGGATGGATGTGGGGCTACGCCCGAGTGGAGTTGTGATGATACTGGTTTGGACTTGTCTGTAGCAACTGGATTAACCATTAATGTAAAACCTACCAAAGTAACGAAGTTTACGTTAAAATGTAAAGTTGATAATGCAAATGCCCAAATTGCCGCTAAACCTTTTAGTTTTTACGGAATTATTGCGAAACCTGTCATTGAGGATGATATTGTTTTAAACCAAAACAAAACAATTTGTGCGGGTGAAACGGTGAAAATTAGTACCACTACCGCTTGTGAAGCAGGTAAAATACTCGAATGGTCAAATGCTGCATTAACGCCTTCTATCAACGTAAAACCATTGGTAAATACTACCTACTTTGCGGTTTGTAAGGATGCAAAATGTTCAAGTGTTGAATCTAACAAAATTGATATTGTCTCAATTTCTTTGAAAAAAGCGGTAGTCAGTAGTAATACGTTCAACAAAACCACTTGTGTGGGTAACAATTTTATTTTAACAGCCACTAATTGTGAAGTAAATGATGTAGTCTATTGGTATAAAAAAGGAGTTGCTGCTTCATTTAGTCAAGGAAATACCGTTACAATACCCGCAACAGTATCTACAACTTATTTAGCCAAGTGTAGAAGAAGTATCACCTCCGATAATTCCAAATGGTGTGAAGGTGATGTATCCGATGAAATGCCGATACGAGTAGTAACACCAACTGATTTATCTGTAAGTTTAGCCATTGGTACTAATTCAATGTGTGCTTATCAAAGCACAACTTTAACCGCCTCTGGTTGTGATTTAGGAATTTTAGAGTGGCAATTGCCCAATGAAAGTACGTGGAAAGTTTTAGCAAACGACGCTAAACAGTACAGCACAAACACCCAAGGGCTTTATAAAGTCCGTTGTAATCTCAATAATTCGTGTTACAATGTGGGTCATACCAGTGGGACTGATGTGAGCCAATATTTAACAATAAATCCAGAACCGCAAGCTCCAATACTTACTACTGACAAAGTAAATAATACCATTTGTGCGGGAGAAAGTATCGGATTATCGGGAGTATGTTCATTAGGAAGTTTGGTTTGGCAAGATTTACCGTCAAATCCAATCAAACTTGATAATGCAAAAACGTACACCTATAATGCGGTGTGTAAATCGGATAAAAATTGTAGAACACAAACACTTACTCCAATAAACGTAACTGTAAATCCAATTCCTCAGAAACTTACCATAAGTTCATCCGTTGGAAGTCAAATGTGTGAATATAATGCTACCACAATCACGGCGAGCGGATGTAATGAAAAAGTGATTTGGAAAGATAATACAACCGTTAATCCCATCGTGGATTATAAAAATAATCAAGGAGAATATTATTTTGCCGCTAAATGTGAAGAAAAAGGATGTACGGGTGTATTCAGTAATGATTTTAAATTAACAGTTTATAATCGCCCAGCTAAACCAGGTATTAGTGTTTCAAAAGCCAGTGTATGTTACGGGCAAGAAACGATTTCACTCTCGGTTACGGGTTGTGATGCGGCTGGAAGTAGTGTAAAATGGAATGATAACGATGTCTCAAGAACCAAAACGCTCAGAGATGTTGGTAATTATGAGTATTCTGTGAAATGTATTCTCAATAATTGTGAGAGCAATATTTCTGAGGTTGCCAAAGCAGTGGTTTTAGCTACACCAGATGTACCACAAATTAGTTCTTTAAAAGGCTGGTCAATTTGTGATTATGACCCAACAACTATTTCAACGGGTTGTTCGGTTGCTTCAAATCCCGTTTGGTCAAATTCAACTTTGCTCAATGTTTCTAAATCAGGAGATTATACTGCTTATTGCCAAGGAGATAATGGTTGTCGAAGCAATGATTCAGACTTGAAGAAATTAACTGTGTATGGTCGCCCAGCTAAACCAACTATTAGTATTATCAATGATAACATTTGTCAAGGAAGCGGCTCAATGAGTATGAGCGTAAATGGTTGCACGAATGCAAGTATCAAGTGGAACGATGGAGATGTTACATCAACTAAATCTTTCACAAACACTGGTATATATAAATATAGAGTTCAATGTATTCAGAATAATTGTGAAAGTGAAT
The DNA here is from genome assembly GCA_043760595.1 of Cytophagales bacterium. GTDB lineage: Bacteria > Bacteroidota > Bacteroidia > Cytophagales > Spirosomataceae > Arcicella. Next base: position 643 of record JAYUOX010000343.1, on the reverse strand, counting down.
GGTCTGAATATGCAGAAGGAAATGTTTTATTCACGCCCAACAAACCTTCAATCACGGGTAATGCTTTTATTTGTGATGGAGAAAATACTAATATAACTGCTACGTGTGAAAATAGTACATTGGTTTGGACAACTGAACCTGCAAAAGTGGGTTCAGTTGGAACATTTACTTACACAGCTACTTGTGAAAGTACAGGTTGTAAAAGTGCTTCAAACTCATTTACACAAACCGTTTACGCATATCCAGAAGTGCCAGTTATTGGAGAAGATAGACAGTGTGGTAAAACCGTTCTAATGGTAAATAATTGTAGTGGAAGTATTAGTTGGTCGAATGGTGGCAACACAAAGTCAATCGAAATCACTACCAAAGGAAGTTATATTGCTTATTGTAGTACGAATGGCTGTACTACGCAAAAACTCATAAGCACCTTAGATATAAAGGTAAATCCACCTGCACCAAGTATTACCACGAGTGATAATGAAACAGGAACTATTAATGTGTGTAATGATGGTAGTAAGATGTTGAATGCGGACGGTTTGGTTCATTGGTACAAAGATGGAAAAGAAGTTCAAACTAAATCCAATATAGAAGGAGCAACAGAGGGAAGTTATAAAGCCTTAAAATATACGGATGGTTGTAACAG
>JAYUOX010000342.1:0-9474 GCA_043760595.1 Cytophagales bacterium | reverse complement strand
AATGTCTGGTGCAAGCGAATGATATTAAACGAATTCTGAATAAATAAATGGCTCACGGATTGGATGGATTTAACACGGATCAAAAGGATTTTATATTTTTAATCTGTGCGGTCCCCGCTGCGGTCTAATCCGTTCAATCCGTGTTCCATTAGATTATATTGTACAAATTTAACGCCTATTTCATTCACCAGCAAAAGCCCCATCTTTTTTTACAGACTTCAACATACTGAAAATATTAGCAAGATCAATAATCAGAATTACGCCCGCACCCAAGAAAATATACCAAGATAATTTGGTCGTAATACCTCCGTAAGTTTTGCCGTACCACCATATTCCAACGGCTGCCCCAACCATGAAAAACGATATGGTAGTATAGACCACTTTCAAAAACATGACTCTGATGGAAGAATATCCCGATTTGAGGTTTTCGAGAACCGCCGCAGGGATAATCAAGACTAAGGCGAGCCAATTCCAGTTATCGCCCGCCCACTCGGGAGAGAAAACCGCTAAGGAAATAATGATGGTAATTGTCGCTAAACTCCACGGTAAAAGCAAGAAAGTTGAAGGTTGTGATTGTGCCATTTGTAAATTTGGTTATGGTATTATTTTTACAAATGTATTGATTTTTAGTGATTTACAAAAAAGTCTGTGGTACTAAAACTCTGTCAAACCCGCCATGTATGCCAAATTCGCCAGTGCCTTTTCGTATTTACTCTTCAAGGATTCTACTTTAGTTTTCATTTCAATCAATTTACTCTCACGGGTATTTATCAAGAATAACGTACTTTCACCCACATCAAATTTACGTTGTTCGGCTCGCACCAAAATCTCTTGATTGCGGGTAGCATCCTCTTGAATTTTTAATTGTTTTTCAAAATTACGGACTTCGTTATAAGAGGCATACACATCATTCATAATCTCACGGCGAGCCAAATTCAACTCAAAACCAGTCGATTGTTGTTTGAGACGGACTTGTTGGAGTTTGCCACGCTCTTTTCTCAGAAATAAGGGCATCGCAAATTCAAAGCCTAATTTATGGTTATTGGGTGAAAAAGAATTTTCAAAATTGTAAAGTGAATTTGCTTGAAAACCGTTTGCAATTAAATTAAAATTAGCGTTAAAAATGGGTTTCAGCATCTCTTTTCTGAAACGTTCCTCTATTTTTAATTGGTCAATTTTTACACTAAGTTTCTGAATTTCGGGATGTTGCAGTTTTACTTGATTGATTAAAGATTGTAAAGTCGTCTCATCTACTTTACGAATCCCTGCCAAAGGCGGACGAGCATCTTCGGGTAATTCCAAGGGCGTTTCGTTGGCTGACCATAGAAAATTGGACAATGCCAAACGGTTATTTTGGAGTTCAATTATAGCTTGTTCCACTTGCACTTGGCGGTCTTGGAGCGTAATTTTTGCCTCCACCGAATCAATGGTTGCCTGTTCACCAATTCTTGCCCTTTCACGGGTGGCGATAAAACGCTTATCCGCCAACTCGTAACCTTCTCGAACTAATCCTAATTGTTGATACGAAAACCACCATTCCCAGTAGCTTTTAGTGGCGTAATAAATGATTGAATTGGTTAGTTTTTGTCGTTCCGCCTCGGCGTAATTTTTGGCTAACTTAGCTTGTTTCAGGGTATTGCGTCTGGCATCAATGATAAGTCCTTGCCCGATGGGAACACTCAACCCTGCCACTATCAGAGTCGTGGATTCTTCTTCCAATAATTTTTTTCCAAAATTACTTTCGTAACCAACCTTGAAATCTACGCCCGACCACGTGGGAATTTTGAGGGTATTGTCCCAACGATTGTAATAGTCATCTCCCTTGAAGGTTTTACGGTCAAAATTAGAGAATAATTTTGGGTCAAATGCTCCCTTGGCTTGCATGATTTCCGTCTCCGCATCTTGTGGAAAAAGATTTGCTTGCTTGACAGTTGGATGATTTTTTAGGACTAAATTCTTAAAATCTTCGTAGCCGAAAGTTGTTTGGGCTTTGGCTTGCTGAGTTATAAAAAGTAATATTATAAATCTTAATTTGTACATTTTCAGAGGTTTACTTCATGATTTTTAAAGAATACTCATTCTCAATTCCTTGAATATTAAATTTACAAAGTATTTTATTATCTTTTTTATAAATTAAAACATCATACCTATTTATGTCGTTTCTATTAGTTTTGAAATGCCCAAAATTGGCACTCAAAGTATCGTAGCTCACAACAAAGTCATTTTCTCCATAGCCTTTTCCAATTTCTTTAACTATTTTTCCATTCATCAATACTATTCTATCTACTGCTCCCGCTTCCATGCAAGTGTACCTAATTTTTACCTTTTTTATTTCAAGTGGTTTCGATACATTCAAAACGAGTTTATTTTGATTATTACAGGATAAATTCAGGACGATGAAAATACATAGAGAACAAGTATTCATTAATTTCATAATGTAGTGTTTGAAAAACTTTAATCTGTCGGATTTTTTGTAAAATTATTCTCTTTGTTTAGCGGTCTGACTATCGTCTGACCGAATATGTAGTCTCGGTCAGACGGTAGTCAGACCGCTAAATACAAGTCAATTTAAAGTTTTTCAAACAGTAGAATACTTTTTTGAGCAAATTATTATCCCTCCTGTCATTCTGAAAGAACCTATTTAGATACTTAAAATGTTATTTTTCAGGCTAAAATCAAACATCACAAAATTAGATTCTTCCAGAATGACAGGAAAGATAAAAGGTAAGATAAGAATAATTAAACCCTCAAATCTCATTAAATTCCCTCCTCCATTCCTCCCATCTCCCTTTCTCCCCAAACTACTTCTCCTTCAAAGCCGCTTTCGGTTCTTTTTTCAAAGTCGGTGGAAAGGCATTGAGTTGTCGCCAGATTTCGTACCACACAGGCACGTCTTCCAACATTACCCAACCAATCACTCCCGACCCCATCCGTAATTGTTTGGGCCATACTTGATCGCCTTTTTTTACTCTTGGCGTTATCAAAAGTCGGTATTCGCCTTTGCCATTATCAATTTTATCAATCACTTTTACCGTACCACCAAACGTTCCGACAGTGGCAGAGGGCCAACCCGAAAATACCAAAGAGGGCCAACCCTCAAACTGAATCCTGACCTCTCGTCCAGGCTCAATCAAAGGCACGTCCATCGCCCTCACAAACATCTCAACCGCCATTTCGGGCGATGCAGGTTGGAGTGTACAGATAGATTCACCCTCTTTTATCGTCTCGCCAATACCCATTTTTAAGGACTTCACGATGTAACCTTCTTGGGGTGATTTTACAAAATATTGCCCTCTGCGGATGTCCACATTGGTAATTTTATTTTGTAATTGTGAAATCTCATATTCCCCCGCTGCCAAAGATGAAAACGCTGAACTACGGTCTGACTGTGCCTTTGCAATTTTCTCGGCATACTCGGCATCAATCGAACTTAATTCAATTCTTGCATTGATAAGCTCCTGTCGTGAAATGGCTAATTTATTCTGATTTGACACCAATTTTGCTCTTACTTCTTGGTATTTCAAACGCCTTGATTCTACTTCGCTCAACGACACCAATCCGCCATTATTCAATTGCTCTTCGCCACGGTCAAGGCGGATTTTTGCAATGTTCACTTGCACTTGTTCCGCCAATACATCTGTACTATCTGCCGTAACTTTTGCGTAGCCCTGACGTACTTTATTTCGGGCTTTTTGAAGGCTAAATTTATTGTTTTCTCTCAAAGCAACAATCTGATTATCAAGTGATTGTATCTTTAATTGATAACTTTTTATGGCATCACCTTTTGCGACTAATTGCTCTTGTAATCGTTGTGGATAACGTGGGTCAAAATAGTCATCTTTCATCTCCGAAATCACCAAAAGTGTATCACCTTTTTTGACTAAATCGCCTTCTCTGACCAACCATTTTTCGATTCTTCCCGAGATAATATTTTGAATATTTTGGGGTCTATCTTTGGGCGTGAGAGCAGACACATCACCTTTGCCATCAATGTTTTGTTGCCACGGCAAAAATAATGTTCCCAACAAAACCACGACTATCACCAACATCCAACGCCTCAAAATCACCGCTGAACGTGGTGTGTATAAGGTTTCGAGGGAATTCAGTTCATAATTATCTCTTATTTGTTTATCTACGCTTTGCTTTGATATGTTTAGCATAATTTCGATGTTCGTTGTTTGATGTTCGGTTGTTCGATGTTTGATTCTCGTTGTTCGATGTTCGAATCCCTAACATCGAACATCGAATAACAAAAATCGAAACCTAATCCACAACATCCTGAAAAACAGGGTTTTGTATTAAATCTTTATAAATTCCGTCCAGTACAATTTTACCTTCGTCCAACACAATTACCCGATCACAGGCAGCCATAATCATTGGGTCGTTTGAGATGGTAATTAGTGTCCACGGCGTTGATTTATTGGTCAAAAATCCGATTGCACTCATACGTTCTGATTTGTGTAATTCTCGGTAAATATCCGTAACTAACAATAGTTTAGGTTTCTCGACCACACAGCGAGCCACGGAAATTTTGGCGATAAAGCTCTCCGAAAAACGCTTACCCCCCGCTATCATTGACGAGTTTAGACCGTCTTTCAATTCGTTGATATTATCGGTCATGTGTAGGTTTTCTAACGCCCATTGTACATCAGTGAGCGAGATTCCTGTACGTCCCATGACGATATTTTCTAAGAGTGTTCCATCAAAAATTAAATCAGAAGCCAAATTCCTTTCGATAGCATCTCTGATAGAATTTAACTGTACTTCCTTGATTGATAGACCGTTATACGAAACTCCACCCTCAAATTCAGTAAAAATGGCAGATAATATTTTCAATAAAGTCTCTTTCCCCGAACCATTCGTACCCGTAATACAGACACTTTCGTTGGGACGAATATCAAGATTCAATTTATCCAAAACATATTTTTTTGCATCGGGATATTTGTAACTCAAATCTTTCAAATTAATGGCAATTCCATGATTTTGTTCGTGAAAATTGACCTGTATTCCACGCTGACGTTCCAATGGTAAATCGGTTACATGACCCATTTTTTCGATGGCGGTCAATAAATCGAAGATAGTTTCTGTACCTGAGATGAGTTTTTCAACCGAATTTACCACCAAAACGATGATGATTTCGGAAGCCACGAATTGTCCCAACGAAATCTGTCGGTCAATGACCAAGGTTGTTCCCAAAATCAGTAAAAGCCCCGTGATAAATGCCTTGAAAAAGACTGCATTTCCATATAAATTCAACAAAACTTTGTAATGTTTCTTCCTGTATTTCAAGTAGTTATTCACCAAATAATCCATTCGTTGCATAGGCATATTGGTTGAACCCGCCGACTTGAAGGCGTATAAAGTTCGGGCAATATCTTCCAACCATTGGGCTACTTTGTACTTATATTTGGACTCCGCCAAACTGGTTTCCATACCCTTGGGAGCATTGTAATAAATCACGGTAACGACTATGATAATCGTAATAAGACCAAAAGCAATAAAATAGGGGTGATAAAGCGAAAGGAGGATAACGCCAAAAAGAATCTGAATTACCGCCGCCGTAATGTCTATCAAAACCTTGGGAAGGGCTTTTTGAACGTTAATTACATCAAAAAAACGGTTCATCAACTCGGGTACATAAGACCCCAAAAGTGCCTCAGATTTCACACGTGGAATCCTATACGTAAACTCAAAAGCCGCCTTCGTAAAAACCCGCCTTTGTAGGATTTCTACGAGAGTCAGTTGATAAATTTGCATGACTCCCGAAATGATGACCCCGAGGATAACTATACCAATCAAAACATAAACCGAACTAAACGCCAATCCACCCGAAACTAAACCGATAATCGCTTGAATACCAAGGGGTAAGGACAAACTAATGATTCCTACGACGATGGCATAAAGGTAAATATTGGCAATATCTTTTCGCTCATTTCTGAGCATTCCGAAGAGTCGTTTTACGGGTGTAAGGTGCTCAATTTTCTCAGAATCGCTGATATTTTCGTGCGGATAAACTACCAAAAACCGCACTTTACCATTTTTGTATGGAATAGCAGAATCTTCGACTGTTTTAGGATTGAAGGTTTGGGTATTAGAAATTTCCTTAAAATCTTGATTATCAACAATTTCGTAAGTAAATGGCTTTTTGTTTTTGAGTAATCGACCCGTAAGAATGATTCGGTCTTCTTCAAAGAAGATGAGCGGATGTTGGTTTTGTTGTAAAAGCTGTTGAAAATCATCTTCTGCTAAATAATTTTCAAGCATCAAAAAGTGTTGTTTTCGGGCAGTTTCGATAAGGTCAATTACAAAAGAATCCACGTCATCAGTACGATAAACTTTCTGTTCTGAAAATGGAGAACGGTTGGTAAAATTATCGTATTCAGCACCGTAAAACTCGGTTAGTTTCTTGATAATAAGGCTTAACTGAGTATATTGCATATTTTAGAGGGTAAAATTTAAGTTTAGTTTGTAACTAATACGTAACAAAGATAAATCTATATTGGTTTATTTGATAGCCTTAGAAAGTCATTAGATTGTTATATTTTCGGAAGTATGTACTTGTTAATGCAAAGTCAAAATTAATTGGATTCCCAACCCTACCAAGCGTTTTGAACGCTTGGTGGGGCTAATTTTATCTTAAAAATAAATCTGCATTAACAAGTACACAGTTCCGTATATTTTTACGCAATTATAAAAATCAAGTCGCAGAACCATTTTTATACCTTGACTTATTCCTCCCAAGGGTTCAAAACCCTTGGGAAGAATACTGCGACTTAAAGTCTATACTTCCATATTTTATAATTGAACCCCCCAAGATGATGACCACTTGATAAAATTAATATTTTCAAAATAATACTGTCAAAGATTGTTTGTAATTTTATAAATAATTGTCCGCATTCCTTAAACTCTTCAATGCAGAAACATACTCAAAATGCTTTATAAAAAACCATTCAGAATCATACTATCCATAATTTTATTCTATCCTTTTTATAATCAGGCTTGTTGTAAGAATACCAATGATTCTACGTTTGTAAAGAACATCATTCAAAAAGCTATCGAGGCAGCTCCCGCACACGATAAGTCATACGCAAATTATTCGGCAGAAACATTTATTCAAAATTCGGGTAAATGGAATCGTATTCCCAATATTTGGCAATCGTTTTTGGTCAAAGAAGGTGTCGAAGAGGGCTTGTCCTATCAATCTGAATCATACGCTAAATTCTCGGTCAATAGTCTTGACGATTATCTATTTGATTATCAGGCACTTAGAAATAACTATAAAACCCAAGAACGTCCCGATAAGTTAGTTAATCCTAATTTTTATAAAGCTGTTTTGGGCACGGGGGCAATCTCTCCACTTTGCCCAAAATCCTTTCATTTTTATGATTTTGAATTAGTAAGTACCAATGAAAATGAAGGAGTTAAGATTTATAAAATTAAAGTAACGCCAAGTCGAAACAATGATGAAAAAGTATTCACTGGTACGATTTCGATTACTGATAAAGATTTTTCTATCCAAAATATTGACTTAAAAGTCAGAAATAATGCCATTGATTATCATTTCAAAATAGAATATATCCAACAATTAAATCAATGGATGCCCGTCAAATTTAGCGTTCATACTTCGGGTACTCTAATGGGATTTGAGGGCGAATATCAGTACGTTGCCAAAATCTGGAATTACCAAAATCTGAGTCCCGAAGAAGGGGCAAAACTCAACCGCCCCAATGAAAGTGAGTTTCAAGAAATCGTAAATGTTCAAGAGCGAAACTTTGAGATTGTGCAACTCAAACAAGTGATGAACAATTTGGGGATAACCCTCCGCCGTCAGTGGAGTGATGCTAATATTGCCTCTGGCTTAAAACGTTATGACAAAATCGAAACCTCCAAAGAAGCCACTATTCGGGAAATTAGTTATTGGAATGATTTGAAACAATCAACTGATTTTCAAGTATTTACACCTGATTTACCAATCTCTGGAAGAAATAAAAATACATTGCCTTTACAACCCGATGAGTTCGCTAATTACCGTCAAGCTAATAATAAATTTGGTATTGCCAGCTTTCTTGTGAGTCGTTCATTCTTTATGGGTAATACCGAAAGGGGCTATTATCCCTACGAAATTTACTACAAAGCAGCTCCTCTGGATTTTAATTTCAACACCGTAGAAGGCTTTGTTTTGAATACAGGAACGATTTTGAGATACCGTAAAAATCGGTATGATTGGTGGGAAATTGATCCCACTTGGCGATATTCTTTTAATCAAAAAAGGTCAATGGGAATGGTCAAAATTCGTTGGAAAACCCAACGAGAAGACTTCAGTATTTCGGGTGGAAAATTTATGTCTCAGTACAATGTCGATACGCCCATTGGCTTCGATTTGAACTCGCTCTCAACTTTATTACGGAAGAAAAACTTTGTTAAAATCTACGAAAAAGACTTCTTGAATATCAGTTACAATGACCGTTTTTCAAATACCATTGGCATCAGGACATCCTTAGAATGGTCGAGGCGTTATCCGCTTCAAAATACTACTGATTATTCTTGGGTTAATTTGAAAGACGTAGATTATATCCCCAACTTTCCCCAAAATCAAGAGGTAGGAGCTACGGAATTTCAAACCAATGATGCCTTCATTGCCAGTTTTCAAGTAAATTATCGCCCATTATTGAAAAAACAGTATCGTAACGGTATTCGTAACGTTGATTTTTCGTCTTCGCCTTTGATTACCTTTAAATACCGTGGGGCAATTCCGAAGGTGTTTAATTCTCAAATAGATTTTCATACCATCGAAATCGGCATAACCCAGAACTTCCCATTGAGCATTAATACCAACTTTAATTATATTGCACAGGCAGGAACGTTCTTTGGTGTAAACAATATGACCTTTGTTGATTTTAAACATTTCAACGGAAATAATAACATGATTTCCATTGGTGATGCCCTCACTACGCATCGTTTGGTAGGTTTTTACGATAATTACGTTTGGGGAGCGAGCAAGAAAGCTATTGACCAATATTATTATTCTACCAATGGTTCATACATTGATATTATGACGATGGTAGGTTTACGAAAATTTGCTTTGACTCAATTCATGCCAATCAGACGTTTAGGAATCAGAGAAGAGCTGTTTGCTAATTATTTATACACTGCCAAAAACAATGTTCACAATATCGAATTTGGTTATGGAATAGATGGAATCGCTCGAATCCTGCGAATTGAGGCTGTTTTTAACTACAACAGTCTTAGAATTCCGATAGCAAATAATGGTTTTGCGAACACCTTATTTGCTTTTCGTTTGGCATTAAATTCACGGGTGCGTGGGGGAGTTACGCCTGAGTGGTAATTATTATTTATTTCGGAAGTATGTACTTGTTAATGCAAAGTCAAAATTAATTGGATTCCCAACCCTACCAAGCGTTTTGAACGCTTGGTAGGGCTAATTTTATCTTAAAAATAAATCTGCATTAATAA
>JAYUOX010000341.1:0-3325 GCA_043760595.1 Cytophagales bacterium | reverse complement strand
CTTATTGTTCCCTCTGCACCATTAGTGGCAAAAAACGACCCAACTTTGATGTTCAACAATTCGGGCATGGCACAGTTCAAAGATTTTTTCTTGGGTAACGGTACGCCTCCTTCAAAACGAATTGCCGATACGCAAAAATGTTTGAGAGTTTCTGGTAAACATAATGACCTTGAAGACGTAGGATTTGACACTTATCACCACACCATGTTCGAGATGTTGGGCAATTGGTCATTTGGCGATTATTTCAAAAAAGAGGCTCTGGCGTGGTCGTGGGAGCTTTTAACAGAGGTTTACAAATTACCGAAAGATAGAATTTATGTGTCCGTTTTTGAAGGAGATGAAAAAGATGGCGTGCCTTTCGACCAAGAAGCGTTTGATATTTGGAAATCAATGGTGGGTGAAGACCGTATTATTTTGGGTAATAAAAAAGATAATTTCTGGGAAATGGGCGAAACGGGACCTTGCGGACCATGTTCAGAAATTCACATAGATTTAAGAAATGCCGATGAAGTGGAAAAGACTTCTGGAAAGGATTTGGTGAATAATGACCATCCGCAAGTAGTTGAAATTTGGAATAACGTTTTCATGCAATTTGAGCGTATGGCGGACGGTTCGCTGGTGCCTTTACCTTCAAAACACGTAGATACGGGGATGGGATTTGAGCGTTTGTGCATGGCAATTCAAGGTAAACAATCGAATTATGATACCGATGTTTTTTCAAATACCATTAAATTTATTGCTGATAAAGCGGGTAAAGTTTATGGTCAAGAGAAATGGGCTGACATTGCATTAAGAGTAATTTCTGACCATATTCGTGCGATTACTTTTGCCATTGCCGATGGGCAATTACCATCCAATAATAAGGCTGGTTACGTAATTAGACGTATTCTTCGTCGTGCGGTTCGTTATGGATACACGTATTTGGGCTTCCGTGAACCGTTTATGAACACCATTATTCCAATGTTAGCTGACCAATTTGATGGCGTTTTTCCAGAATTAAAAGCTCAGCAAGATTTTATTCAACGAGTAATTTTGGAAGAAGAAAATTCCTTTTTGAGAACTTTGGAAACAGGCTTGAAACGCTTGGATGATATAATTAAAGTAACACCCAAAAATGGAATAATAGAAGGAAATATAGTCTTTGAATTATCTGACACCTTCGGGTTTCCGTCAGATTTAACCGCTTTAATTGCCCGAGAAAATGGACTTTCGATTGATGAAGAAGGTTTCAAAACTGCCCTGCAAGCTCAAAAAGATCGTTCTCGTAAAGATTCAACCAAAGAAGCAACGGATTGGGTAATTGTTTCGGATGAAGATTTTGACTTTGAATTTGCGGGTTATGACGAAATAGAAACTCAGTCGAAAATTATTAAATATCGTAAAGTAAAAACTAAAACGGCAGCATCCACTGGGGGCATCGAATATCACATCGTTTTGGATAAAACGCCTTTTTATGCAGAAATGGGCGGACAAGTAGGTGATAGTGGGCAGTTGGCAGTCGGCAGTCAGCAATCGGCTTTGACGATAACAATTTCTGATACTAAAAAAGAGAACGATTTATTTATCCATATTTCAGGGGATAAAAATTTCGATAAATTTATTGAAGTGTACAATCAGCCGAAAGCCGAAAGCCGAAAGCTGACCGCCCAAATAGATACTGCTCGCAGACAAAGAATCACGCAAAATCATACTGCAACGCACTTAATGTTGTCGGCGATGCGTCAGGTTTTGGGTTCTCATATTTCTCAGAAAGGTTCGTTCCAAAACGAAGAAGTTACACGTTTTGATTTTGCTCATTTCTCGAAAGTTACGGATGAAGAATTGGCACAAATTGAAACGATTGTCAATCAGAAAATTCGGGATAATATCAAATTAGACGAAAAGCGAAATGTGCCAATTCAACAAGCCATAGCCATGGGAGCAACGGCAACTTTTGGTGAAAAATACGGTGATTTTGTCAGAGTAATTACCTTCGATCCAACGTTTTCGCTTGAACTTTGTGGAGGTACGCACGTACCCGCAACGGGCGAAATCGGAATGTTTAAATTTGTAGCCGAAAGTTCAGTTTCTGCAGGTATACGTCGTGTAGAGGCACATACGGGTGAGAAAGCTCTTTCAGTTATCAATGAACAATTATTAATTATCAGTGAAATTAAAGAACTATTTAAGGGGCAACCAGACATCGTAAAAGCCGTGAAAGCCTTGCAAGAAGAACGGAACTCTTTATCGAAAAAGATTGAGATTTTAGAGAACGAAAAACTCCAAGAAGTCAAAGAAAGATTGTACGCCAAAATCATTTCAGTAGGAGACATCAACATGATTGCGGAGGTCGTAGAAGTTCCCTCAGTCGATGCTTTGAAGCAATTAGCGTATGAATTAAAAGCAAAAATTGGCGATTTATATTGTGTTTTGGGGGCAGAAGTAAACGGAAAACCACAATTAGCCGTAATGATTGCGGAGAATTTAGTAACATCCAAAAACCTGAATGCAGGACAAATCATCAAGGAAATTGCCAAGGAAATCAAGGGAGGCGGCGGCGGTCAGCCATTCTTTGCTACGGCAGGCGGAAATGATGTTTCTGGACTTAAAAATGCGGTTGAGAAGGCGAAAAGTTTTGTTTCATAAATGTTTGAAAGTGCTGTCATTGCGAGCGGAGAAAACTGTAAATGTTTGTCATTGCGAGCAAAGCGAAGCAATCTTTTGCTCACGGGCAGAGGTCTTCAAATTCACTTGCATCAATCCAAAAGATTGCTTCGCTACGCTCGCAATGACAGAGTTTATAGACTTTTTCAAATCAATAATAATATCAAGGATATGATCAATTTTAATTTTCAAGAACATTTTGAAAAATTGAAAAAAGCACCCGACAGGCTTTCAGAAAGTTATGTAGAAAGGGATTGGTTTGTCTATTATGATTCATTATCAAAGGATGACCAAAAGGAATTTAAAGCCGCATTTGATAATTATTTGCATGGAAAAAATGAAATTTATTCAGAACAAATAGCCATCGGAAAACAAATGATGATGGATGCTGGCATTCCGATTTCATAACTTTGTGTTTTTATAAAAAAAGCCCTAAAATTTAGTTTTTAGGGCTTTTTTTTAGTGTTCTTAAGGTTACTTTCCAGTAGAATTTCCGCCTTCCTTCATCAACTCCGAAGCACGATGAATGGCTTGACGAATGCGTGGATAAGTCCCACAACGACAGATGTTTCCCGACATTGCATTATCAATATCTTCATCGGTTGGATTAGACTTTTCTTTCAATAATGCCACCGCCGACATAATTTGCCCCGACTGACAATAACCACATTGCGGAACTTGT
>JAYUOX010000340.1:0-3330 GCA_043760595.1 Cytophagales bacterium | reverse complement strand
GAAACCAACGAAAAAGCTCAAAATTCAAAAGTGGAGTTATACGACCCCGCCACTAAATCTTGGAAGAACGTGATTCCAGAAAAACCAGAACCTTTGCAGGGCGTGGGAACGGCAGGCGGAAAAATGTTTGCGACTTATTTGAAGGACGTAACCACTCGTATCTACGTATATGACTTTAATGGAAAATTAGAAAATGAAGTAAAACTGCCTGGATTAGGTACTGCGGGCGGTTTTGGCGGTGAGGCAGACGATAAATTTGTGTTTTATACCTTCACATCGTTCACGTTTCCACCCACAATCTACCGTTATGACATTGCGACCAAACAGACTTCAATCTTCCGTAAACCCGAAGTTCAGTTTAATCCTGATGCTTTTGAAACGAAGCAAATTTTCTATACTTCAAAGGACGGAACGAAAATACCGATGTTCATAACCCATAAAAAGGGCGTTGAAATGAACGGTAAAAATCCTACGCTTTTGTATGCGTATGGTGGCTTTAATGTGAGTTCTCAACCTGGTTTTTCAGCAACTTTAATTCCATTTTTAGAGCAAGGCGGAGTATATGCTTTGGCGAATATCAGGGGCGGAGCTGAGTATGGTGAGAAATGGCATGAGGCGGGTATGAAACTCAAAAAGCAAAATGTTTATGACGATTTCATTGCGGCGGGTGAATATATGATAAATCAGAAATACTGCACCAAAGATTATTTGGCAATTCGTGGAGGTTCAAATGGTGGATTGTTGGTAGGTGCGGTCATTAATCAGCGTCCAGATTTGTGCAAAGTTGCCATTCCGCAAGTGGGTGTAATGGATATGTTGCGTTACCACAAATTCACGATTGGTTGGAACTGGTCACCTGAATATGGGAATTCGGATGATGCCAAAGATTTTAAAATTTTGTACAGTTATTCACCACTTCATAACATCAAAGAAGGTGTGGAATATCCTGCAACCATGATTACAACCGCCGACCACGACGACCGTGTTGTGCCAGCCCATTCGTTCAAATATGCGGCTACGTTGCAAGAAAAGGCAGGGAAAAGCAAAAATCCCTTGTTAATTCGTATCGATGTAAACTCTGGACACGGAGCGAGCAACACCAAGAAAAACATTGAATTAACCGCTGATTTGTATGCGTTTATTTTTGCGAATATGGGGGTTGTGGTGAAGGGGATGTGATAATTGGAAATAATAAAAACGTATTAGAATTTATGGATGTGCAAAAACTCACAGATTTGGCAACTTTTTTTGAAAGTTGTCAAATCTAATTCCAACAAGTTAGGTCGCATCCAATTAATAAAGTACCCTCTTTTGTGTTCAACTTCCCGAAAGTTTCAAACTTTCGGGAAGTTTCTCCAAGTCAAAGTGGGTATGTTTAAATTTGGATAGTCCCTTATGTCGCATTCTACAATGACGACTAATCTTCCCGAAAAACAACATTCTCTCACCCCGACAAAGAAAAATCAACCAACAACCCATAACTTTGCATTTCAAATAATTAAGATAAATAAACAAGTTCGATTTATCAACTATTAATTGTCATCATATACTGATAATTGATAATTGTTTATTGATAATTGAAAAGAAATGCAAGCAAATTTTATAGAAGAACTCCGTTGGCGAGGAATGCTCCACGATATGATGCCGGGTACAGAAGAGCAATTAAACAAAGAAATGACCGCCGCCTACATCGGTTTTGACCCTACCGCTGCCTCCCTGCATATCGGTAATTTAGCTACTATTATGCTCCTAAAACACCTCCAACTGTGCGGACATAAACCCTTCGCACTCGTAGGAGGAGCCACAGGTATGATTGGCGACCCCTCTGGTAAAGCCGCTGAAAGAGAGTTCCTATCAGAAGAAACCCTCCGTTTCAATCAAGACAGTATCAAAAAACAATTAAAAAAGTTCTTAGATTTTAATTCAGGAGAAAATTCAGCCGAAATGGTCAATAATTATGACTGGTTCAAAGAATTTTCATTCCTCGGATTCCTCCGTGAAGCAGGTAAACACCTCTCAATTAATTACATGATGTCAAAAGACTCCGTAAAAAAACGACTCGAAACAGGAATCTCCTTCACCGAATTCTCATATCAGTTACTACAAGGCTACGATTTTTATTGGTTGTACAAAAATAAAAACGTCCGCCTACAAATGGGAGGCTCAGACCAATGGGGTAATATCACCACAGGTACAGAAATTATCAGAAGAAAGGAGGGAGGCAGTGAAGAAACTTCTGAACACCGTGCCTACGCCCTCACAACCCCATTAGTAACCAAAGCCGACGGAACAAAATTTGGCAAGTCAGAATCAGGCAACGTCTGGTTAGACCCCGCCATGACCACCCCATATCAATTTTATCAATTTTGGCTGAACACTTCCGACAGTGAATGCTCACGATTATTAAGAGTATTCACATTACATAATCAAAACGAAATAAAAACCCTCGAAGCCGAACACACCCAAGCCCCACATCTACGCATCATGCAAAAAGCCATAGCCAAAGATGTAACAACTCGAGTACACTCAGAAAATGATTTTGAAATTGTAAAACAAGCATCAGAATTACTATTTGATAAAAATGTCATCGAACAATTTGAGCAAGTCAATCCTCAAATAATAGATGCCTTAGATATAATCAAAGTAAAAAAAGAAGACTACCAAAACTGTCCAAACATCACAGACTTCTTAGCAACCTTGATTATAGACCAAAACAACGACCCAATCATCTTCAAATCAAAAAGTGAAACACGCAAAAATATACAAGCCAATGCAGTCAGTATCAACAAACAAAAAATAACAGATCCCAACAGAATCTTAGATTTTACACTATTAAGAGAAAAATATTTAATTATCAATTTTGGGAAGCAAAAAGTGTATGTAATTCAATTGATATGAAACAGAAAAGTGATTTCTATAAAATAACACCCCAAACGAGCATTATTGG
Organism: Cytophagales bacterium; assembly: GCA_043760595.1. GTDB lineage: Bacteria > Bacteroidota > Bacteroidia > Cytophagales > Spirosomataceae > Arcicella. The sequence goes on along the minus strand of JAYUOX010000340.1, from coordinate 383 downwards.
CTCCAATAATGCTCGTAGTCTTCAAAAATAACTTCAAATCTCTGGTCTTCATTTTTTGATTCTCTTCATAATTTCGTATTACCCCGATCTGTCATCCCGTAAAGAATTCATTGAATAACTTAGTAATTTCAGAATAACCCATTGAATTTAAAGTTTCATATCTTAAAATAACAAAGAAAAGAATAATCAATTGTTTGAAAAGTAGAGGTAACTAAATTTGCATTATTTTGATATAGAATTGTTTGTATGATAAGATTTGGTTTAATGTTATATAACGGCTCATATTTTCAGCATTTTTTTTCATTAATTAAGTGCTTTGTTTTCAGGGTTTTAGGAGTGAGAATATTTTTTTTTCTATTTTTTTTCGAATTGTATTTGGTGGT
>JAYUOX010000339.1:0-3333 GCA_043760595.1 Cytophagales bacterium | reverse complement strand
CCGTGATAAATGACAATTGGAATTGTGAGAGTCAAGGCTCTTTTTTCTTTTTTATCTTGCTCCAAAGCATTCAGAATATACCGTAATAATTGAAGATGTGGATGCTGTTCTTGATAGCTTTTATGTTCAAACAAAAACGAAATCCGAATGGTCTTTTTGCCTTGATATTCGCAGCGATAAACCAAATCGGCAAAGTGTTCATTTAGAGTTTCATCGATGAAGGAATTATTGGTTAATTCCAAACTTTCCAAATTGATTTTGTTTCGCAGATTCTCAGGAAATAACTCTTGAATCATTCCTTTAACGGTTTCTTTTCGGGAAAAACTTTCCTTGAAAAACTTATCGTGTACGTTGTCAATCGGCATTAATTAGTGGTATTTTTAAGTAATTCATAAAGCCTTTTAATTTCGTAAGTTCCTCACTTTCAAAGAGCTCATTAAAAGTAAAGTCAATTTCTTTTTCATCTAATATTTTGTATTTGAAAATACTATCGGCTGATTGATGTTCGTCTTTAAAAATTTCTGACCATAAATAGAACATTACTTTGTTTTGGAATTGGGCTAAGGAAATGGTGTTTCCATTGGAAGGAGATACAAACCGATTGCCAATTTGTTTATCTTCTGATTTACAGACATTAAGAATCCTTTTGTTAATTTCTTTGATGAATGTTCCCCAATTATAAGAATGTTCTTCATCAATTTTGATTTCTAAGCTATTGGCATCATCCCAATCAATCCCGACATATTCCCAATCCCAGCGACGTTTAAAGGCTGAATCCATTGGATATAAAGATTGGTCGGACGTGTTCATCGTAGCAATTAATTTTAAATTTGATGGCATTAGCATCACGCTGTAAGGATTTGAACAATAGATTTTATTTTTGATGTAGTGTAAATCTGATATTCTGACTTCATAGTCGGTATTTTTAAATTCGTTACGAAAAAAGGTTTCCAATTCTGTACTCACGTTGATAAAGTACTCTGAAAATCCAACTTTATCACGCTCTAAAATTTGGAAAATATCACCAAAAATTTGAGCACAATTTCCTCTGTTAATTTCTTCTATTACCAAGTAAAAGTCTTTGTCTAAGTTTTTCCAAGCATTCACGTATGCAGTGATAAAAACCTGTGGAACAAAACCATAACCGATTGATTTATCCTCATTTATGATAGGTTTGTATGCACCCACGAAATTAGTATAGTCATAATCTGGATGAAAAGTAGTTACAATTTTTTCAAATCCTTCGGTTATTTTTTTTGCTTTACGAGATTTTCCAGAGCCAGGAGAACCGAAAAATAGTTTATTGTATGACATTTTATATGGCTTTTAAAATTTCAATTATTTTTTGTTGCGTGGGTTTAAAGTCTTCATAATCAGACAGTTTGTCATCCACAAAGAAAAATCTACCATGACAAAAAGCATTAAGATTTTCGATTGTTGAAGAATTATATAAACTGTTCAATAGCTTCTCCCAAAAGTCATGTTCACTTTTGAAATATTTTTTCATAATCTCACCTCCATTAGTAGCATTGTAGAAATTCTTTTCCCTTAAAAAATAGAAAACAACGGCAATAAAAATATACCCTGCATACAGATTTTCCTTAAATATGATTGTATTTGATTCAAAGATAGAATTCATGACCGTTTTTCTGAACGCTAAATCATTTTTAAATCGAATTAGATTTTGTGAAGCTGTGTAAGCCATCTCTCTATCTTCAATTTCATACTTTGTTAAGTAAGGTTTTTTTGAAAAATGTATTTGTATAAACTCTCTAATGCGAGGTTCCATTTTAGGGTCACTCGTTGCATTAAACATACTTGACCCTGCATTGATTGGGTTTTGCCCATTACTTCCTAAAAGTTTCTCAGTATCAAATTCTATGAATGTAGTATATTTTTTTTGTGGAGATTGTGGGCGAAAAAGTTTATGCGTTTTTTCGCTTTGAATAAGGTTGCTTATCATGGCTAAATTTTTATTCTACGATATATTCAAAATTATAGATTTGTCCTGAGTAATCTAATCCACTTTTTAAATTAGTTAGTCGGTTCAAAATAATATCTAATGAATTTTGATTGTTTTCAATAGTTACACAAGCTCTGTTCATTTTTATGGCTTTTGCTATCGTGGTACCACTACCTCCAAAAAAATCACCAATTAAATCGTTTTCCTGAGAACAAATACTAATGATATAATCTAATAATTGTTCGGGTTTTTTTGAATCCTTAAAATCGCAATCCGCCCCACCTTCTTTATAAATATTTGGTACAATTTCAGTATAATCAAGGTCATTTGTAGGCAAAATGGGTCTGCCTGCTGTGATTGAAGATTGATAATAAACTCCGCTGTTTCTTTTGTCGTTCTGAGTTTCAAACCATCTATATCCTAAACCTTCTTTTTCCAAACCATGAACTTTTATTAATTTATCACTTCCCATTGAGCGTAAATGACTCTCAAAAAACTCGCCTGACCAGTTCGCAGTAGCTAATTTTCCAGCAATTATATACCTTCTTAAATTATCTAAGTTTGGAGTAGTTTTAATGATTTTGTATTCGTCAGGTTCATATATTTCTATGGTTTTACCAACTATCTCCACACACTTTGGATTATCGTTCAAGGGTTTAACTTGATAAGCAAATTTCTCAACCTTAGCATCTTTAAAATCCGTAAAGAAACGAGTTTGCTTTGTTTTTCTATAAAATAATAAATATTCATAAACATCATGGTAAGTCGCATTTATCATTAATTGACGCTCACTATGACGTATTTTTACTGGAAACAAACCAATGAAACAATCTTCACTAAAAACTTTATCACAAATACTTTTGAGATTAAAAAGCTCCATCTGATTAATCGAAATTGCTAAAAAACCAGCTGTTGTAAGTAGTTTATGTGAGTTCTCAATAATTGTACTCATCGAGATTGCCCAATCGTCCGAATGTACTTTATCAGTATATGATTTTCGAGAACCTCTTGCTCTTTTTGTGTTGTAAGGAGGGTCTAAATAAATCAACTGAAATTTATTGGAAAATTCTCCAAGCATTTTTGTTGTTCTTTTCATAGAATCATCAAAAATGACTTTTTGCAAGTGATTATTTGTGATAGGACTAAACGAAGGAATCTCTATCTTTGGCTTTTCTACCTTAGTTTTAGGCTCATAATCTGCAAAGAGTTTATAATCTTCAACAATCGAAGTAGTAGGATATTGGTCTACTAAATAACTCATATTTTCCATATTTTAAAACTCCAAAACCCCTTGCACAGTGTTTTTAGAGCGAATGTATTTGATTTTTTCTTCGGCAACTCTCAGCACTTGCTCAGAGATGGGTTCTTGG
>JAYUOX010000338.1:0-3347 GCA_043760595.1 Cytophagales bacterium | reverse complement strand
ATAATTTATCCTCTGCACTGCTGAATTGTTGTCCCATACAATATGTATTCAATGCTTTATCTAATGCAGGAAAATCTGTTTTGCTGGCAAAAGGATTCAAACTTTTCTTGGGTTTTAGCCCTTCACTAACAATTAACTGAGCTAAATCATTCGTCAATTTAAAGGGTTCAAAACCTCGTTTATTTGTTGCCATTTCATTGAGCCATTCAAAATAGGCTTTTTTGAAATCGCCCAAAAGAGTTCTATAAAATATCCCTCCTGTGAAGCCTTTATCAATTATAGGACTTTCCTTTAACCAAGCCATGTTACTTCCTACAACTTCCTCCAAACGATATTGGGTATAAAGATTGAGTAATGTCATTTTACTTAAAGCTCTACAAATAATCTTTAAAGTATCATTACCTAAATGAAAGAAATTTAATTGATGATTTTCTTCTCGAATCCCAAACTCTTTGTAGGTCGTTTCAAGAGGTATTCCGTTATTATTCTCTAATTCTTCATCCGATGTTGCTGCGAAGTCAACGATTGCCATTGCCGAAGCGAGTTCAACAAAATGAGCATTGTTTTGTTGCCCATTTTCTCCTGCGTCATAAACATATGTTTCGGTTAAGTCATCGCCAATGTAATACAGTTTATTTACCGATTTATTGACTCCTCTTCCGTAATAATTCAAAGCTGCTTTTGTCTTTGAATAAAAAGTTGCTTTATCTACTTTTTTATCGTCGTTGGCTTCCAGGCTGAAATATGGCAAGGCGGTTAATGCTCCAATTTTAGCATTTCTCAAAAGTTCAGGATTACTTAAATCACCTGCTTCTGCCCCACGAATATTTTTTAAAATAATAGGAAATCCAGCCGCACCAGTCCCTCCAAAAATGGAACTAATGATGAAAATTCTATCATTCTGTGAAAATTTAGATGTAAACTGTTTAAACTCTTCTGACTCTTTGAATTGGTTTAGGACAACGCTTCCAATGTTAGGGTTGCCGACAAAACCGATGTCCATTGACGTTTCTAAATTTTTCTTTGAAAATAATAAACTCGCTAAGTCTTTGTTGGCTTCGTAGCTGTCATAACCTTCAGTATCACCCGCTAAACTATCATAATCAATGTAATTTCCAAAGGTTTCATTACTCACTCCTTTCAATTCAAAAGTATAGGTATCAGCCACTTTATCATTACTATTAATGATATTTTTTAAGGTTTTTACTTCCGTTCCAAAAAACTCTCCTCCTTTCGGTTTGTCTTTGAGCGAATCTCGAATTTTTTTATAAGTTTTCAATAAACTTTCGGTACGTTTCAAGTCATCGTTAGACTTGTGTGGGTCCACGATGATAGGAATAACCTCAGAGGTATTTTTCAACTCAACGCCCGAAGCTAAAAGCATGGTAAGTGCTTTAACAACCCTCGACCCCGTACCACCGATTGCAAAAATGAATAATTTGGATGCCATAATAAAAAATGTTTAGAAAGGTGTTCTACGGCAGTTGGTACTCCACCATTTGAGAATAACTGAAAAAATAAAAAACAACAAACACGACCCCACGAACATTTGCAGGCTGAATGTAAAGAAAACCGAATCCCCTTGATTAAAAATAAAACCCGCTTTTTCATTATTGGGGTCTTTCGGAATTTGTCGTCCAGCCATTGAAATACAGGTTGAAATATAAACTATAAATACAATCAAGGCACTACTTAACATCGTGATTCCCCAATGTCTTTTTTTGTAAAACCTAACACTGTTAATACCATAATAAAATGCCCCAACGCCAGCAAGCGGAATTAAAATGAGCGGATAAAATAAAGGAATAATGAGCTTTGCTTCTTCGAGGTCATCTAACAATGAACCATCAACAAATAATTCATAAATACTGATTAAAAAGTTTTCCATGTCAATCTTTTAAATTTAGTTTAAGCGTAAAATAGTAATTGCTATTACTATTATTAGTTGTACTGAAAGCACTGTTAAATCCATTCATCATATTACTAAACCCAAATGTTCTATCCGAAAATGTGGAGTTATTGGGGTCTATATTCGTGTCATCATCTGAATGCGTACTTTTTACCCATTCAGGAGGAAACGTTTTTTTAAATTTAATCAAAACATCTCGTTCACCACCTGCAACTTTGCTTGCTTCCAAAATCAATTTATGCGTTGTGCCATCACCTTTTCTGTAATTTGGTTTTACGCTAATAAGTTTAAATCCGTCTTTAAATCCATCTATCTCATAATTGTTGATGTTGATAATTTCGGATTCACTCATTGCCCCTTCTGTAAATTTGACAGCTACGCAAACTGTTAGTTTATCCGTCTTACGGTGTGGGGGTTCTACGTTCTCAATGGCATGAATTCCACTTTTATTAAGGTCTCTATCTCCTTTATCAAACTGACCTTTCCCATCGGAATCATTCTGTAAAATGGTAAAGTATGGATTCGATAGCAATGAACTGTTAGTAAAAAGAATTTTGTTTTTGAAATTGGGCAATTGCTCAAAATTCCTAATTTTAGCGTAAGTGCTATCATTCAAGAACTTTCCCATAGTCTTATTTTCTGCCAATAAACATATATAATAAGGGCGACTACCCGTGTAAGGTTTCCCTTTATTAGGAGAATTATAAGGATAATATACACCATTATAATCAGCGTATAATTGGAGAATAAGGACAGAAGTATTTTTGGAATAGGTAGTAAAAGCTCCTCGACAAAGTTGTTCAGCTTCATCCATAATTCTTGAGGGTATTTTTCCGTTACTATTTTTTCCTGAGTAGATTAAATCGCTGAATAGAATTGAGATTTGGTCTTCTTTCAAATCTTTGAGCATAGTATCAAAGATTATTTGAAAATCGGTGTAAGCAGGATTCCCAATCTTATTAGAAAAGATATTTTTAGAAGTAATTAAATCCTTGAATTTTTGCGGGTAGCTATATACGCTATCATTTACGATGTAAACTAATGAAGTTTTGGGTTTGATTTCCTCAAATTCTTGCATTATTTCTACAAGAGTATTCTTGAACTGTCCTTTCACATTTGCCCCGTCATAAAAGTACATACTGCCACTATGTTCTAAGTAGATTTTGGGTTCAATAATGGTCTCTAAGGGTGGCTTTACAGGTGTTTTCTCTTTTTTGTCATTTCCACTACAACCAAGAAATAATGTCAAACCTAAAAGGTAAAAATACTTGTTTATCAATGAGTGTATCTGTGGCTTCATTACTTTCGATTATGGCTAAGAATAAAAAAGTTTTCAAAAGATTATCAAGTACGCTATCAAATAAAATGTAGATTGTGGAAACATTTTATTTTTGTCGAACTATATTCTACGTTCTTACGGTCAAATATATAGATTTTA
>JAYUOX010000337.1:0-9585 GCA_043760595.1 Cytophagales bacterium | reverse complement strand
CGAAGAATTTGTATTAGACCGTGAAAGACGTGTTGGAAAAAGAGAAGGAGTTGAAGAAGGTAAAGAAATCATGGATTATGAAAATAAACTGAATTTTGCTAAAAACCTTTTATCCCAAACAGACTTCTCAGAAGAAAAAATTGCCGTTTTAGTAGGCGTAGATATTGAATTTGTACAAAAAGTAAAAGCAACTTTATCATAAACCCAAAAAGGCTGTCTAATCCAAGACAGCCTTTATTGTTACTAAACCACTATCCCCTCAATCACCCCAACCGCATCACTCCCCTCCTCAATCGCTGAGAGAATATCAAAAACTTTATCTGACCATCCTGCAATTAAGAAAACGCTTTGGTTTTCGATTACATTGATGGGCGTTGTGCTATAACCTGCCAAGTCGAATAAGTACAATTTGGCGTTTGGATTGATGGCTCGATATTGCTTCCATGCTGTCTGAATGGTGTTTCCGCCTTGACTATTCCATAATTGACAGTCGGTAAAAATCATGATTTTATCCACCACCTGACAACGGGTTACTAAATCTTGTATCACCAAATGTCCGTTGGTCGAGTAGCCCACTTCGCCCTCTCGACGACGGTATTCTTCTACATTCGACAAAATATTACGCTTCGGCATATTGATAATTTTCCAAGTATCGCCAAACATCCCCGTTACCACATTGTCGAAACGATTCTGCAATAACATCGCCAACATTAACCCAATATCAAAGTTTTGGACTACGCTTTTTGGAGAAATATTGGTCTGCATCGAACCCGAAACGTCAGCCGCAATCACGACCCGAGTTTGGGCATCGAATCCACGAATATTGGCGGCTGAATGTTGTACTGCCAACTCCAAAGCACTCAAAATATTGCTCACTCGTCCGCTATTCAAACGCTTCAATTCACGGTATGCCGACAAAAATCGGAAAGGGAATTGTTTTGAATTGGCTACGGCACGGGCGTTGCTCAAATTGGCACAAACTTTCTCAATGGCTTCTTGGCTCACGTTGGCTTCAATAATGTTCCGAAGGTTTCGCAACATTGCCATATAACCCAATTTACCGTCCATAATCAAGGTTTCCCAAGCCTGCGTTTTGGCTTCGATTTTACCGTTTTCGTTCTCAAAATCGTTTTGTCCAACCGCCGACAAAGTGGTTTCCCAAGTTTCGGCAGTTTTCAATTCGTCTTTGGCTATCTTGTTAAAAATCAATTGTTGAGCCTCATCTTTTGCCTTTGGGTGTACCAAAAACAAAGCATCTTTTAGCTTAACGGCTGTGTTTATACGGTTGTATTTCGAGAATTGGTATTCGTCAAAACGGTTGAAGGCATCGCCCAAACCTTTCTGAATTTGTTTCGATAAGCGGTTCAATTTCTTGACCTCTTTTCGTTGGTTTGCCAATTGGTAATACGCCAATAATTCAGTGATTTCATCGGCACGTTGCACCACACGACCTACGGCACGGCTCACCAAATTATCGCCTTGGTGGATTTTGGCAAGCTCCGTCACCAAGACCAAAGGCATCGAACGCATATACATACGCTCACGGGCATAAACCGCCAATTTTGCCACAAATTGAGGATCATTTTTACGGATTAATTCCTGAATACGAACCAATCGGGCATCGGTTTTTTCGTAGAAAGTATCTGATAATGAACTCGTTACGACAGAAGTGTATAATTCCAAGGCAGGAGTCATACGAAAAGATTTTGCTCCTTCGTGATTGACGATTTCTGATTTTTGTTTGTTAAAAATGTTGAATTTCATTGTTGAAAATTTGTTTAATTACGCCATCTTGAAGGTATTTCAAGAGGAAATATTTGTCTGGGCGACCCCGTCTGAATCAGGATTTACTGGATTTTAGGATTAACGGGATAACTAAATTCATAGAACAATATGATTACAATAATCCTGTAAATCCTACTATCCTTTAATCCTGATTCAGACGGGGTCGCCCAGACAAAAGACACAGGGCAAAAAACGAAAAGGGACTGTTTCATTGCTCTACCAACTGAGCTATCCCGAGTTTCCCCGTGAACTGGACTCGAACCAGTGACCCATGCGTTAAAAGCGAAGTAACCCTTCGCTACGGGGACGCCCAGTCGGCACCTGCTGTTTCCCCAGAAGGATTCGAACCTTCGACCTCTGCATTAAAAGTGCAAGGCTCTACCAACTGAGCTATGAGGAAATTCTAAAATGAGAGAAAAAAACAACAGGCGAAAAAAAACTGAACTACATCTCTGAATATCAGAGAGATTGGATTTGAACCAATGACCTTTTCCTATTACAGAAACGTTCTAACCGAAGTATCGCTTATTTACGTCACCTCATTTGGTAACCAAGAATGGACTCGAACCATTATCATCAGAATCAAAGTCTGGCATCCTAACCTTTGGACGACTTGGCAATTTTAGTAAAAATAATCAAGGCAAAAAACGAAAAGAGAAATGCCCTTTCAGAGCGTCGTTCTTATCCGCTTTTGACGGACAGTGAACCGATAATTCGACATCTCAGAGAGACTTGCATCCTGAAAATCAGAACATTTTACCCTGTCGGATTTTAACCCAACTTCGTTTGCTCAGTCGCCTGAGTTACACTACCTTAGAACCGTTATATTTACGAAGTATCTCTTCTCTACGGCACTTGATTATTGCGGAACATACGGGAGACGATCCCGTTTCTCTACTGTGACAGAGTAGGATAATAACCCTTATACCAATGTTCCATTTAATTGATGATACAAATTTCAAAATGCAATACGCAGTCTATTTGCGTAGTAAAATTTATTTTGAAATTATTTTGTAAATCACTGTAAATCAGTAATTTGCAGAGAGCAACGGAGTGGGTCGCCACCTCGGTCGAACCGCATTCCCGAAAGAACCATCTGTTTAGCAAACAGTGCCACGCCCTGCATGGATTACTCTCTATTTTGTAGCCCCTGTGAGAGTGGAGTGCCACCCCAGTCGCACTCACACTATTCTGTTTCTAAGACAAGTGCCTCTGCCGATTGGGCTAAGGGGCTATATGTGTGGGAAAAATTTCTGAATCAGGATTTGAGGATTATTGGATAAAAAGGATTTAATTATCAAATAATTTATAGACTCTATAATCATCCTGAAAATCCTAACATCCTTAAATCCTGATTCAGACAATTTCCAGTGGAGGAAATAGGACTCGAATCGCTGCGGCGAACCGTCACTATCTTTGGTTTTTCAGACCAACGCCTTGACCAACTCGGCTATTCCTCCAAAATATTGCGGAGGCAGTAGGAATCGAATCGCTACGGCGAACCGTTCCCAATACTTTACGTATTACTTGTTTTCAAGACAAGCTCCTCGTCCATTCGGACTACCTCCAATTGTACCGCCAGCAAGACTCGAATCGCTACGGCGAACCGTTTGCACGTTCCTCCTTATGAGAGTGGCATCCTACCAATTAGATTATAGCGACAACTTTCACTCACATTCCTCCAAAATCTGATATAAACTCTTGTCCTTCAAAGGATTAGCATATCTCAATTTCTCCAAATCACCCCAGCGGTCATATCCCCAATCTCTGAGTTTTGATAGTCGGGCGTTGTTTTCAGTATTCTTGTAAATCTTATCATTCAGTTCGGCAAGTCGTTGTTCCAATTCTTCATCGTGGGTTCTGATTTTGTCAATCATATTTGGTCTGATTCTCAAAATGTATCGCCACGGTTCACTCATTTCAAAGTATTGGGCTTGATAAACTTTCTTGTAACGTACTTCGAGTTTGGTTTTGAACGTGAAACAAAGCATCTCTTGCGGAGTCAATTTCATTCGATTGATTTCATGGGGAAGAACAGTCTTCAAATGTTGCCCTCTTGCCTCATAAATTCTCCGTCCTAATTGTCTCTTCTTTTGTCTAAATTCTTTCGTTGCACTGTATTGAATCGTATTGATTTTACGTAAAAGATTTTCATAAAATACTCCTTGCTTACTTCGTCTAACGTCCTCTCTTACAATGAAATAGCGTTTATATCCTCGCTGAATTGGAGGAACTAAATCAATCATTGGGAGTTCACTTCGGCGTTTGCTGAGTTCTCGGTCTTCTTTGAAAAGGCGAATCAGTTTTTTGTCTTGCCCTTCGATGATGTCACGTTTTCTTCGTCTTTTTGAGCGGATTCTGATTTGGTCTTCCCAATTATTAAAAATATATTCTTCTGTTTCGGTAATGCCCATTTTGATTTTTAGTTCTGAGTATTGGGCATAAAAAAAGCCCGATCTCTGTTGAGTTGAGGTCGGGCTTGGGTATAGAGATATTCCTATTTACTACGGAAATATTTTATCTATAGACCTGTTACTCAACCTATTAGTATCATAAAAATCCTTTTTGGAATTTTTATACGAAAGCCCCGACGGTAGCATTGAATAGCCATCGTTAAATTTCTGAGGGGTTTGTATTTGACTAAATTGTAACATGATTTCTGTTTTTTATTATTTGATGATGCAAAGTTGAGAGGTCAGTACGCAGCCTATCTGCGTAGATAAAATATTTTTTGATTTTTTTTTCAAAATTATCAGAATCACAAAAAAAGCGTTTTGAACTTAATCAAGACGCTTTTTTATAAATTCTAAATCTTCTACAAATACTGATTTGCATTCCCAGCATTCAAATCTTCAAAAGCCAATTTCAAACGGCTTACGAAAGTTTCTTCGCCTTTGCGTAACCAAACCCGTGGGTCGTAGTATTTTTTGTTTGGAGAATCTTCGCCCGTTGGGTTTCCGATTTGTCCTTGTAAAAATCCTTCTTTTTCCTTGTAAAAATTCAAAATTCCTTCCCAGAAAGCCCATTGTAAATCGGTATCGATGTTCATTTTGATGGCTCCGTAAGAAATTGCCTCACGGATTTCTTCACGTGATGAACCCGAACCTCCGTGGAACACAAAATTGATGGGTTTCTCTGCCGTCAAACCAAATTTTTCTTTGACAAATTCCTGAGAATTGTGAAGAATGATGGGTGATAACTTTACATTTCCTGATTTATAAACACCGTGTACGTTTCCGAAAGCGGCTGCAATCGTGAAACGGTGAGAGATTTTGCTCAATTCTTCGTAAGCGTAAGCCACTTCCGAAGGTTGGGTATATAATTTTGATGAATCAATGTCTGAGTTATCCACGCCGTCTTCTTCGCCACCCGTTACGCCCAATTCGATTTCCAAAGTCATGCCGATTTTAGACATTCTTGCTAAATAATGCTTACAGATTTCGATGTTTTCTTCAATCGGCTCTTCCGACAAATCTATCATGTGCGACGAGAACAAAGGCTTGCCGTGGAGTGCAAAAAACGCCTCACCCGCATCCAAAAGACCGTCTAACCAAGGCAATAATTTTTTGGCACAATGGTCAGTATGCAAAATCACCTGTACACCATAAATATCTGCCATTTGGTGTACGTGATGAGCTCCCGAAATACCGCCCGCAATTGAGGCTTCTTGCTTTTCGTTTGGCAATGATTTACCCGCATAAAATTGAGCCCCACCGTTTGAAAATTGTACGATAACGGGTGAATTAATAGCTTTGGCAGCTTCCAAAACGCCGTTTACGGTATCGGTTCCCGTAACGTTTACGGCTGGTAAAGCGAATTGATTTTTCTTGGCGATTTCAAAAAGTTCTTGAACGGCATCACCGTAAAGAACCCCTTTTTGGGAAGATAGACTTGACATAGTTAATTTCTCTTGTTAAAAATTGTCTTGATTAATTCTTTGGATAAAAGGGCTTTAAATACCTATAATAGTTGGTTATTTTAATTTTTGCAGAATAATATTTTGATAAAATTGTATTTTCCAAATATTATAGATATTTAAGCTACCTTTTATACCACAAATATACGAATCATAGAGGGCATTTCTGACATGAACGTTAATTAATATGGATTTATACAGACTTGTCATCCCGACGAAGGAGGGAACTGTTATATTCTCTCAAAATCAGATTGAAGAGAGAAATAATAGTTCCCTCCGTTGTCGGGATGACAGTCCTATACAAATTATAATAAGACCATTAATGTTAGTTGAATTTGGTATAAAAATAAACCCAGCAATCTCTAATGTGAGTGCTGGGTTTATGGATAATTTCCAGAAAAACTAATACCGAATACTCCAAAATGGATTCCGTTCTTCCTTGATTTTCTCTTGAATAAACTTCCGAAGCATATCTTGAAAGGCTAATTCATTGACTTTTTTGCCCTTCATTTTCTTAGGAAAATCCATCTGAGTCGTTATTTTGGGCGTTTCTATTTTGGTGGCTTCAATCGTAACTGCACCATCGTTTATATCCAATTCCATAATTAATCCAGGCAATCCATAAAGGCGTTCTGGACCTGCATTGATGGGAATATCCTGAGCAAACCAGGCAATGATTTTTTGATTTTTGACAGTATCTTGAATCATGGCTTTCATACAGATATGCCCCGCTACGTCCTTGATGTCATTCAAAATTTTCCAGTCATTTTGTTTCAAAGAATCTTCGAGAATATAGGTTTTTCCTAACATCTCAAAGAGTTCAGTCATCGTATTTTTTTCAAAATTTCGCTTAATTCCAAACTGTTCTTTACGCCAATCATAACCTTCTGATTCTTCGGATTTTTCTTCTGAATGAGTATAAAAACTATTTTTTTCGTTGAAATAAAGTAGCGTATATTCCTTCCAATCGTCTTTGCCGCCAAACATATAGGCTTGTTTTTCTTTTTCTTGCTTGCTCAAATAAGGCAATTTAGCGTTCAGTTTCGTCCAGTAGGTTGTACGTGTATATCGCACCATACCCTCTTGCTGGGCGTACGTAGCGAAGGAAATTAAAAATATGGAAATTAGAATGAATGTATTTTTCATTGTTTTTTGTTTTTGTTAATTCGTAAGAGATTGTCATTGCGTTTGAATACTGTCATTGCGAGGCACGAAGCAATCTGTTAGAATGATGGAATTACGTTCGAATACCAGATAAAACTATTTTGTAAGCTCGTAGTATTAAGTCAAAAGGTTTTTAAATTTCCTTTCTCCAATCCAAAAGATTGCTTCGTGCCTCGCAATGACAGCATTCGTAAACTATTAACTGTTAATTATTAACTGTTAATTGAACCTACATCCACCCTTGATTTTTCTTTAATTTGTCCACGTGTCCTTTCATGTTGTAGGTTACGCTCAACATAAAGTAACGTGCCAAAGTCAAGGCTGTTTGGTTGGTAACGGTATTTTGGAAACCTCGCTGGATAATGCTTTGACGTTTATTGAAAATATCAAAAGCTGCCAAACGAACTTCCACCTTATTTTCCTTCATGAATAACCGTCTGACTGAGGCATTGAAAATAGGAATATCTTGCTCAAAATCAAATCGCTCGTTCTTGAAATATTTGTAATCCAAATTAGTTTCTAAAAACATTTTTTTCGCAAAATTCCACTTGATGGATGCATCAAAACTGTTATTCCTAATCTTCTGATTTTGGGCTTCGCTCAATGAGAATTTGATGTTGTTAATGCCCAGACGGGTATTCATGCCCACGATAAGTTTGTCGCTTGGCGTGAAACTTAGCCCAAAATTGAGGTCGTAATTCTGATTATTACTTTCATTCAAAACGCCATTAATAAAAGTCGGGTTATTGGCAATTCTGATTTGAGGATTCATATTAACGGTCAATTTTGTCTTGACAATCGGAAAACCACAGTAAGTTCCCAAAGAAAAACTCGTTCCACCCGAGAGGTTCTCTGGGCGAGTATTAACAATGAAAGTTTTTGAATCAACAGTTTGATTATAAACTACTTGACTTAAATAATAGTCATAATTTCCCCAAATATTGATATTCAAAAAGGTTGCTGGGTCAAATTTATACATCGAAAAATTGATGCCATGACTTTTCTCAGGACTCAAATCTGGATTACCCGTTGAGATAAAAAACGGATTGTTATTATTGATAACAGGCTGTAAATCAGCAATTTGCGGAGCATTAACCTCTAAACTATACCCAAAATTGAAATAAAGATTATTTTTCAGCTCAAAATTAGCATCAAAATAGGGGATAAATTCTGGGTAGTTTTTAGAAATATTGTTCAATGCTCTTCCGCCTTTCCCCGTGAATTGTTGTGCTTCAATACCATACTTCAACGCTGCACCACCCAGAGAAATATTGATTCCCGAAAACGAATAACGTAAACTTGTTCCCACACGATTATAGGTGATAGTATTTTCAAAATACGTACTTAGGCTGTCTATTCGCTTATTTTCACGATCTGAGGCATCACGATTCACGTTTCTGTTATCAGTCGCAAAATTATAAAACGTTTCCCAATAAAATTTCTTGGATAAAGGCTCTAAAAATAAGACACTTCCTTTCAATAAATTTTGACGGTTTTCATTGTCATTAAGTTGTCTAAGTTGTCTGATTTGCTCTATGAAAGTATTTGGGTTTAAGTTTTCATCCCCATTAGAATCATTGATATTATATCCAACGCTCAGGGCAAAATTCCTTCCTTTTTTCTTGAATTTATGTCTAAAAATAGCCGTAGTATTGAGCGAAAAATTATCAAAATCACCATTGTTTTCAATTTTTGTACGAGTACGCACAATACCTTCTTCCGTTGAATTTTGTTGAATCATCGTATTGACATCGTTTCTTGTACCTGCCCGCATATTTGCCTTCACGATGAGCGTATTACTCGAATCAATCATTTGTTCAAAACGTGTCCCAATGCTATGATTTCCACGAAAATTGTTTTTAGCACTGGTATCTGTCGTTAAAAAAGCCGAATTTTCGAGAAAAGTTTTCTTGCTCAAATATTGATCTAAAAACAAGCGAGTTTGGTTGTAAAAATAGCTTGAATTGAACTTCGTTTTCTTGTTATCGTAGTTATAATTTACCCCTGCACCACCGTTATTCGTGAAGCCCCGTCCGTCAAAATTATTGGTAATATCGTCGCCACTCGAGAAATAAAATCTACTACCTCCCCCAAAACCAAAATCACCGTTATCATTTTGATTGAAGGTATTATTCCCCTTAAATTCACCGTAATCACTCCAATTTACCCCCGTTTCGTTGATGTTATTTCCGTAACCTAAAATCGAAAACTGACTGGTTTTATTAAATTTATTGTAATTCCCACGGGCTGCCATGCGTGAATCCGTGCCGACTGCCCCCGTGATTTTACCGAAAGCTCCTTTTTTGTATTCTTCTTTTAGTTCAAGATTAATGGCTTTTTCTTTCTTGCCATCGTCCACGCCCGTGAGTTTTGATTGTTCTGATTTGTCGTTGAAAACTTGCACTTTCGAGATGGTTTCCGCTCCCAAGTTCTTGGTTGCGGCTTTTGGGTCGTCACCAAAGAAGGCTTTACCATCCACCAGAACCTTTTTGACATCCTTGCCTTGGGCTTTGATATTGCCTTGTGCATCAATTTCCATCCCTGGCAAACGCCTCAATAAATCCTCAACCGTTGAACCCGCTGGCACTTTAAACGAACGTGCATCATATTCAATGGTATCGCCTTTGATGGTTAATGGTGCTCGGGCGGTTCTCACAACCACTTCCAATAATTCTTTGGAAATTGGTTTGATGCCGATGTTACCTAAATCAGCAATTTCA
>JAYUOX010000336.1:0-9597 GCA_043760595.1 Cytophagales bacterium | reverse complement strand
GATTATCAAATCACGGACATCAACATCACCACGATTTTGGAAGTTTGTCCTTACGTTCCAGAAAATGAGATGTTGAAAAAGGGTAATTTCAGACCAGTGGCGGAGGTTTTGGCGGAGCAGGAGGTGGCTGAGGCTTAGTACGAAATGAGTGGCACACAGATAAACTGTATTAGAACAGTCTATCTGTGTGCCACTCATTTTTATAAAGGCTTCTGCCGATTATCGTAAAATCTAAGAACTGTAATTCTCTGATTTACAAATTTATACAAGATTGTGGTATAGCGATGAATAACAAAACCTCTAAACCCTCTTTCCTTATTTTGAATACTTCCAATAAGAGGAAAATCTTGAAGAAGAGATATTGAATCTAATATTTTAGTCCTAAAATCATTGGCAACAATATTTCCAAATGTATCATTTAAGTAAGCCGAAATATTTTCTAAATCCTGAAGAGCCTTTTTACTAATTTTTACTTTGTAAGCCATATTTTTTTCAAGTCGTCAAAATCTATTAAGTTGTCTTCATTTTCACTCTCGTTGTCAGCCTCCATAGCACCTTGTTTTTGTTCTTCGGTTAAATTATTCCAAATATTTCCATGCTTTTGAGTTTCATATTTTTGAAAAGCATTTACTAAAAAATCTAATTCCATTTCGTCGTCAATTGTATTAATTAATTGATGGACTTTGTTTTTTTTCTGTTCTAATACTTTTTCCATATTTTTATTTTTTTTATTGCTTAAATTTACAGAAAAAGATTGAAAAAGCATTTTTTTTCTGAAATTTGCCCTCAAAAATATTACTCAAAATCCCATGTCCAACGAAGAAATAGTTACCCTAATCGAATTAACCGTAAAATTCCCGCTTCTAAGCCTCACATAATCCATTAGTAGTAGCAAATGACAATTTGAATGATTCTATCTCTGGGGTTAATGTATAAATTTAAGTTCAAAATGGGAGCTATTTTAGTGATGATTTGTAGGGTAACAAGATACTTTTTGAGTATAAAGTGTTTTTTTTAGTCTCTTTAATATGAACATAAATTTATAAAACAGTGAATAAAAAAGTATTGAAAATCCACCCAAATGATAATGTAATTGTTGCTCTAACCGATTTAGCAAGGGGTGAAATAATTGAGTTGGACAACCAGAAATATACCTTGACAGAAAATATTGCAGCGAAACATAAATTTGGCATGTATGATTTTGAGGTAGGGGCTGAGATAAAAATGTACGATGTATTGGTGGGGAAAGCCAAGTCTCCGATTTTGAAGGGTGGCAGTATTAATATTTTTAATGTTCAACACGCCGTGAATAATTTTGAGGTTCGAGATAATCGAGCCGATTGGCAAGCCCCTGATTTATCAAAATTTGAAGGACGTACTTTCAATGGTTTTCATCGCCCTGACGGGAGTGTAGGAACTGCAAATTATTGGTTGGTGATTCCATTAGTTTTTTGTGAAAATAGAAATATCGAAGTCTTGCGTGAAGCATTGGTGGACGACCTCGGATATGCTCGTAAGCACACTTATCAAAGTCAAACCCATGATTTGATTGAGTTGTATAAGGCTGGCAAAACGATTGAAGAAATTTTACAGGCAGATTTGCAGGTTGCTTCAAACGGAACTCAAAAGCAAAAACTTTTTCCGAATGTAGATGGCGTAAAATTCCTCCTACATGATGGCGGTTGTGGCGGTACACGTCAGGATTCTACGGCACTTTGTGGAATGTTGGCGGGTTATATTACGCACTCTAACTGTGCTGGGGCAACTGTATTAAGTTTGGGTTGTCAGAATGCACAAGTAGCTGAATTACAGGCAGAAATAGCTAAAAGAGACGATAATTTCCAGAAACCTCTGTATATTTTAGAACAGCAAACTATTGGCACAGAGTCCGAAATGATGGCTCAGGCTCTCAAACAAACTTTTGCGGGTTTGATGCAAGCCAATCAGAATACTCGTAAACCTGCACCATTGAGTAAATTGACTATTGGTTTAGAATGTGGTGGTTCGGATGGATTTTCTGGGATTTCTGCCAATCCTGCGATTGGTTATACTTCTGATTTATTGGTAGGTTTAGGTGGAACGGTTATTTTATCCGAATTTCCAGAATTGTGTGGGGTTGAACAAGAATTGACAGACCGTTGTGTAAACCGTGAAGATGCTCAATTATTTAGTCAGTTAGTCAAGACGTATAATGACCGTGCCAAAGCCGTTGGTTCTGGATTTGACATGAACCCTTCGCCTGGTAATATCAAAGATGGACTCATCACGGATGCCATTAAGTCAGCGGGGGCGGCTAAAAAAGGGGGAACTTCACCCGTAACCTCGGTTTTGGATTATCCTTCAAAAGTTACTCAGAAAGGTCTTTGTTTGCTTTGTACACCAGGAAACGACGTTGAATCAACTACGGCAGAAGTAGCTTCTGGGGCAAATTTGGTATTGTTTACTACTGGTTTGGGAACGCCCACGGGCAATCCCATTGCTCCTGTCATGAAGATTTCTACGAATACAAAACTATTCAATAAAATGCCTGATATTATTGATATTAACACAGGTACAATCATAGAAGGAGAGGAGAGTATTGAAGAAGCGGGCGAAAGAATTTTGGAATATGCCATCAAAGTAGCCAGTGGCGAAATCGAAATTTGTGCTGTCAGAAACGGTCAGAATGATTTTATTCCTTGGAAAAGAGGAGTGAGTTTGTAGGGATTGCGTATTAATATTCTTTATTTTTATGTTAAAGTGCCAAAGAATAATTAAGTAGTGATTGGTGATTAGTACTTCAAAGTACTGATTATCAATTATTTAAACAAAATAAAAACGATGTTTAAATTGTATTAATTACTTACTTACACTCTGGCAAAGCTCCACCAAAACGGAATTAGTGCCTTTGGGATGTAGGAAACAGACCAATTTATTATCTGCCCCACGTTTGGGTGTTTCGTTCAGAAGTGTGAATCCTTCATTTTTTAGGCGTTCCATTTCTGTTAAAATATCAGCTACCTCAAAGGCAATATGATGGATTCCTTCGCCTTTTTTCTCAATAAATTTTGCGATAGGACTTTCGGGATTTGTGGCTTCTAAGAGTTCTATTTTGGTTTGCCCAGTCTGAAAAAAGGAAGTCATTACGCCCTCAGAGGCTACGCTTTCTTGTTTGTAAGGAGCTGTGCCTAAGAGCTTTGTGAATAAATTGTTTGAAAATTCCAAGTTTTTTACGGCAATGCCTATGTGTTCAATGTGTTGCATTTTGTCTGTTTTTAATATTCTCCGCCAGCTCCACCACCGCCTGTATCTCCACCCCCAAACCGCAATGAATCTCCTTGTTGCGGAATAGAATTTTGAACCATTTGCGACATTATTATTGACTCCAAATTTAAGCTACTTCGTTCATCATCAGGGGCTTGCGAAAATCCATGTTTGGGTGTTCGTAGATAATACATACATCCACCTGCGAGGGCAATTAATACAATTCCGCCCAAAGTCAAAGCGATTTCGAGGGGTAGTAATGACAAGTAAAAACGGTAAGTAAATATCGAAAACCCTACAGCTAAAAGCCCCAGAATCAGCATGATGCGGTCTTTTTTACGAAGTCCAAAATAAATATAAGCAAATGGAATCGTTACGGTAAAAAAATAAAATAGTGGAGCAAAGGCAATTTGATAAGATTTTGGGGTTGCATGGATAAGTGCATTGCCCTCTCTGACTATTAAATAATTTCCACCCAGATAAAGCGTAGTTAGCGTGAGTATTTTGATAATATTTAGACAACTATTGTAGTACAAATAGTCGGAACGGTACTTCATTTTTTGAACGCCAAAATATACTCCAAGTGAAAATCCCATGACGATAAAAGGTAGTAATGTTTTGCCCCAAGAAGATTCTAAGGCAATTCCAACTACGATAGATAAAGCCAGCAAATACAACAATCCAGCAACCAAAGCATCAGCATATCGAATAGTAGCAACAATAAAAAGTGGAAGGATAAGCCCACAAAAAAACCAAAACGGGAAAAGGGAATCTTTGAAAGTTAAGATAATAGCTCCACAAAAAGCTCCCAAAGCCATGTAAATCAAGGCATTGTCTATGCCAGAATGATAGAGTTTACTGGATTTTATGAGTTGTTCGAGGGTAAATAAAAAAAATCCTCCTGAAATGAGACTAATAAAAATCAAACCTCCATCCATCTCATTTTGCAGAAAAGATACAATAGGTAACGAGATAACACTCACAGAAAAACCTGCAGCCAGATTAGTAAAGATAAACAACCCAATTTTCAGAAAAATATTAGGATTGTAATAGTCAGATGAATACGTTTTTTTGATTTCATCCATTTGATTTTTGTTCAAAAGACCTTTTCTAAACCAGTTTTGAGAGGTTTCTCGAACAGAATCATTAATTGACCACTGAGGATTATAAATTTTCATGGGAGTTGAATTAACAATGTCCTAAACTCGCTTATAAATCCCTTTCTCTACTAATTTATAACGACGTTCTAAGGCAGGAATACGCTTGAATAATTTAGGGGCAAGATTTACTTTGTCAATGATAATATCGGGTGAGTCTTTCTCGAAATTACGCAGAATACTGATAACATTGTTGTAATTGTCAAGATTTTCCAATTCATATTTAGCTAAATTCCAATTAAGGTAGGGTGTGGCGGCTAAATTATTTTTGTATTCTTCCATACCATCTCCCAAGACTAACACTCTTTTATTTTTTATTTTTATCTCTTTATTTTCACCTAATTTTAGGTTTTTTAATTGTACAAAACTTTCATTTCCTGTGGCAAAAACTGCCTGATAATGAATCAATAAGGTTGATATAAATACGCCCAAAAAGAGTAACTCTGCCAACCATTGTTTTTTGAAAGTATTAAAGAAATTTATGGTAAAAAATGCCAGAGCAGGGACAAAAATAATAAACTGCATGGGAGCTAAAAAGGGCATTAGTCCAATCGAAATGATGGCTGTAATCGACCAGAGCATCATTATTTGCTGACAACGTACTTGAAAATTATTAAAACCCACGGCATTGACTAATCTCAAGAACCCTAAAATTCCTAAGCCCAAAGGTATCAGTAAAGTAAGCAGTAATGATTTGAAGTCATTGAGATTATATTGTCGTATCTGGAAAACGGATGATACAAAATTTCGTGAAAAAGCATCGTAAGTTCCGTCTAAATAAAAGAATAAAGCTGTCAATAATAATGGGAACAAAAAACCAAAGATTGACAATGAGTGTTGACGGAGGGTTGCACCACTAAAAAACACCATTGAAGCCGTTGCCCATAGGATAAAAATACAAGCGGGAGGATAAAACAAAGTAGCGATTCCGATGAGAAACCCAATCTCAAAAACCTCGTCAGTTGCTTGCAAACGGCTTATTTGACGTACCAAAGTGCCAAAAGACATCAACACAAAAGTAGTTGCCATCAACACGGGCGAAAGCGTACAACAATCAAAGGAGAAGTTCAAAAATAGAGCGTAAATTAAGCCTGGAATATAATTTCTTTTAGCGAAAATATCTCGGTTATTAATCATCACATTGAAGTAAATAACCTGAAACATTGCTACCGCCAAAGCCACAAATTGATAAACACTTTGCGAGCGACCAAAGAGCGTATCAAGCCCAGCATAAGTCAAAGCCGACAGCGGTGCGGTATTATCCCAAATCTCTGAATACATCACAAATCCTTTATTGATTTGTTCACCCACCAACATCCATTGCAATTCTGGAATCAACTGTGGAATACCTACCAGATACATCGGAAGACGCATAAGGATGAGTAAAATCAGTAAACTAAATATTTGGTAAACCGCATTTACCTTAAAAAAACTAAGCATTTGTTTGGATTTTCGATATTCGATGCTGGATGTTCGCTTCAAGTTCCGAACATCCAGCATCGAACATCAATATACTATTTCATTTCAATAATATCAAAAATATAATCCTTACGGGCTTCGTTGGGATAGCATGATTTCCAGTCTCCCTCCGTAAAGTTTTTTTCTATCAACATTCCTCCGCTCGTACAGGCAACTGTGAGGTCAAATTTGGTTGCTACATTGTAAGGATTCAGAATCACAATAGCTAATCTATTGCCCAAACGCATGGTTCTGACCAATAGATTGTCTGGATTGTCTTTTAATTTATAACCTTCTTCTTGTCGATAATTTTTCTCTCCTACAAATTTATACTTTGATTTCCACAAATGAAATTCAGCCTTGTCTGTTCTCATGTCCACTGCCGAGATTTTGTCGTTTTCTGAGAATTGCTTTCTTGTTCCTAAAAGGTTCAAAGCAGCCTGAAAACCATTGTAACAATCAGCATTGAGATTGGGCAGGGCTCTATTCCACTCGTGTAGATGTAAGCCCGAAAAGAAAACCGCCACTACTGATTTAAAGGCTTGATCACGGGTCAAATATGCCGAAATAACCCCTCTCTTGCTTGTTCCTCTGGTATTTCCGTTTGGATATTGCCATCCCGGACCCCTATCACAAATCAGCTTTGCCATGATAAAACATAAATCTTTATTGATACTGTGAAGATAAGAATAATTCTTCTCTGCCATACTGGTTACTCGGGCTAAATAATGCTCGATGTTGGCATTATTTCCGTAGGCATTATACGTTCTGATACCGTCATTAAACCCGTGCATAGAGGTTTCGCCGTAGTGAGAAATTTCGAGAACAGGTGCAAAATTGTCAGAATCAACTACACCATAATTTACCCCATCTAAGTTTTCTTTTTTGGTATAAATTGGATTGATGAATTTGGGATTAACCGTTCCATTGGCATCTGGATAGCCATTTGGACTTAAATACCCCAAATCATGTACGAGAGGAAATACGTAGGCTGCCTGAAAAATGCCTTCTAAATTATCACAAACCGACTTGATGTAGCGAAGAGCTTTTCGTGGATTTCCACCATTTTCATAATTGTTTTCCCAGTCCATATTCAAGAGACCTGTGCGTTGTTTCCCTTTGATATAAAAATCCCCAAATTCAGTTCCACGAGCAAAATTACGTCCTAACTCTGCGAGGTCATTTTCTGATTTTGTGTCCCAACCATTCAACTCCACCGTTCCGCCAATCAAGCGTTTTTCGATGGGCAATGTGGACGAAAAAGTATTTAGGTTTACAGATTTAACGGTATTAAAATTATTGGGAAAGGGTCTTCCCGTATTTGGATCGACAGTACGATTCCACTCTGGACCCTCAACGTTATGTTCTCGCCAATCGACAGAGCCAAAAATACCTCTACCTCTCAGTAAAATACGTTTCTTCCTGTAAACTTTGGATAAATCAGTTTGCATTGTAACTATCCAATTTGGTAAATAAAAACCTAATCTTTTATTTAGTGAAGTTGGATAAATGACAGTAGAGAATTTATCGGGAGAAAAAGTATCAGGGCTTTGTTCGAGAGGAATTGTACTCAAAGTTGCAGGAAATTCAGTTACCACATCGCCTTTACTTTCAGTTGGGTTTTCTGTTTTGAATGGAGGTATTTTTTCGATATTTTTCTCTTGTGGAGAAGTGGATTTTGGCATTCTTTGAACCACAGGTTTTTCAGAAACGCATTGCGAACAGAGAAACAGTACAATCACAAAAAGACTCGCTAAAATGATTTTGAGCGTAAATTGGACTTGCAAAAAGGAAGATATTTTCATTTACAAAAATGTTTAATCCGAAGATACCTTTAAAATTATAGAAATTATCTGGAAAGGAGCGTAAATTCCATTTTATTTTGGAAAAACAGAATCCACTAATTTCAGTAAATCATCAAATCAACACAATCTGAATAATGATGTATTATTCTGTAAAGTACTGATTTTTAGACAATTAATTTTCGAATATTGAACCGAAGTGTCGGACGCATCAAAATACGAATAACTACTTACACCAATGCCTCAAACAAAATCTCTACGGCGTGCTTCGCCTTCCTCCCCGTTCCATCATGTATTTGATGGCGACAACTCGTCCCCGAAGCTGCAATAATTACATCCTCACTTTGCTCACGAATGGTTGGAAAAAGTACCAATTCTCCAATCTGATTTGACAACTCAAAATGCTCTTTTTCATACCCAAAAGAACCCGCCATACCACAGCATCCCGAAGGAATTAATTGTACTTCATAATTTTCTGGTAAAGACAAAGTTCGCTTTGCAGGAACCATGCTTGATAATGATTTTTGCTGACAATGACCGTGCAATTTTATCAACCTTTTCTCAGTCGTAAAATTCCTTTTTGAAATACGTTTTGCTTCAATTTCTTTCGATAAAAACTCCTCAATCATAAACACATTTTTTGCTAATTTTTTTGCATCTTCTAATAAATTTTCGTCCACCAAATCGGGATATTCATCTCTGAAAGTCAAGATGGCAGAGGGTTCAATTCCGATGAGTGGAATCTGCTCCGTAACGACATCTTTTAACAAGCTAACATTCTGATTAGCAAGACGTTTAGCATCATCCAAAAGCCCTTTTGATAACTGCGGGCGACCCGATTCTACGTGTTTCGGAACGATAACTTCATACCCCAAATGATTCAATAATTTAACCGCTTTGATACCAATTTCAACGTCATTGTAATTGGTGAATTCATCAATAAATAAAAATACTTTTCTTTTTGTCTTCGTGCCTTCGTGGCTCTTAAACCATGTCTTGAAAGTCCTTTTTGCCAATAAAGGCATTGTTCTGTCAGGATGAAAACCCACAACTATATTCGCAATTTTACGTAAAAAAGGAGTATCATAAACAAAATTATATGCCCAAGGAATGTAGGAAACAATCTTCGAGATATTTGCAAAATTTCCCACCAAACGACTGCGAATCGGTACACCATTTTCTTTGTAATATTGATGCAAAAACTCCATCTTCAACTTTGCCACATCCACATTTGAAGGACAGTCAGATTTACAGCCTTTACAAGCTAAACACAAGTCAAAAACTTCTTTTACGTCCTCCAAAGAAGCCCCCCTAATCCCCGAAGGGGGAGTTTTAGACTCCGAATTTGAGCGAAATTTCGACGAGAAAGCTCCCCCTTCGGGAGCGGGGGGGGCTGTGGTCAAATATTCTCTCAAAATATTAGCCCTTGCCCGAGTGCTTTCTTTCTCATTGCGAGTAGCCATGTACGAGGGACACATCGTTCCGCCCGAAAGGTGCGTTTTTCTGCAATCTCCTGAGCCGTTACATTGTTCGGCGTGTTGTAAAATATTTTGATCCGTAAAACGGAAAGTTGTCTCAAATTCGGGTGTTTGCTGCCCAGGCGTGTATCGTAGGAACGTGTCCATCGGAGGCGTATCTACAATTTTATTTGGGTTAAATACATTATACGGATCCCAAATTCGCTTCACATCCTTCATTAATTGGTAGTTATGTTCACCGACCATTTGTTTGATGAATTCCCCTCGCAAACGCCCGTCTCCGTGTTCACCCGAAAGCGAACCTTTATATTTTTTAACCAAAGTCGCAATCTCCTCCGCAATCAGACGAAATTGCTTATTTCCTTCAACTGTTTTTAAATTAATAATTGGGCGTAAATGAATCTCACCCGAACCAGCGTGGGCGTAGTGGACACAATAGAGATTATTTGCCGTTAAAAT
>JAYUOX010000335.1:0-3362 GCA_043760595.1 Cytophagales bacterium | reverse complement strand
TGGCACTTCGAGAAAGGACGATTAATTAGACTCGGTTTCTCGAAGTGCCACCGAGCGTCGGTCGCTTCGAGCTACAGTAAAACAATGAAAATCAGCATTTTAGGCTGTGGTTGGCTGGGCTTGCCACTCGCAAAATATTTAGTAGAAAAAGGTCATTCTGTCAAAGGTTCAACCACTTCTGAAAGTAAATTATCCATACTTTCAGAAGTTGGAATTGAGCCTTTTTTATTAAATTTTTCGCCTGAAATTGAACCTAAAAACCTGAATGATTTCCTCAATTCCGAAGTTCTCATCATCTGCATTCCTCCACGGGCGGGTAAATATGGCGAGGATTTCCATGTGCAACAAATTCAGTCTTTAATTCAGCATCTTCCCTCCTCCCCTATTCAATCAATTATTTATACTTCCTCAACGTCAGTTTATCCAGACCTCAATCGTGAAATGACTGAGGAGGACAAAGTAATTGAAAATCATGCTTTAATCAAAGTTGAGAATTTACTAAAAAATCTTCCTCAAAATATAACCATCCTCCGTTGTGGCGGATTGATGGGTGGCGAAAGAATCCCCGCTAAATATTTTGCAGGAAAGAAAATTAATACGGGAAATATCCCCGTCAATTATGTTCACCAACAAGATGTCGTTCAGATAATTACGATGATTTTGGAGAAAGGTGTTTGGAAGGAAACTTTCAATGTAGTATCAACGGTACACACTATACGTAAAGATATTTTTCTCAAAAATTGTGAAGACTTTGGTTTTGAAAAACCCATTTTTGAAGAGCCTACCGAACCAATACCTTATAAAATAATCAGTCCGCAAAAGTTGATTTTGCGGACTGATTATTTGTTTAT
Source organism: Cytophagales bacterium (assembly GCA_043760595.1). Classification (GTDB taxonomy): domain Bacteria; phylum Bacteroidota; class Bacteroidia; order Cytophagales; family Spirosomataceae; genus Arcicella. The sequence continues at coordinate 2,511 of JAYUOX010000335.1, read as the reverse complement.
TTACGATAATCCTTTGGATTTCACTTATTTTACCCCCTCACCAACTCAAACACCGTAATCTCAGGCGGCATTCCTATTCTGCCAGGATAACCAATGTAGCCATAACCTCGATTTATATACAGTTTTTGCTCGCCTTCTTCGTATAGCCCTGCCCACTGTTTGTAGGCGTATTGTGCAGGAGACCACGTTTTTCCCCCAACGGTTATCCCAAATTGTGTACCGTGGGTATGTCCCGAAAACGTTACGTCAATGTTTTTATACTTGGTGTTCACCTCCATGTCCCAATGCGTAGGGTCGTGCGAGAGGAGTAGTTTCACAGGGGCTTCGTCTGTTCCTTGATGAGCTTTATGGAGGTTTCCGTAGGTATGAAAACGCCCTTGTCCGCTGATATTTTGTACGCCAATAATGGCTAATTTTTCTCCGCCTTGTTCAATGAATCGGTGTTCGTCCATCAATAAATCATAGCCCAAAACCTTGTGGGCGTGAATTAAGTCTTTGAGATTCCGTTGTTTGCCTTTTTGATTCCCTTCCCAATTTACATAATCCGAATAATCATGATTGCCGAGGGTACTGAAAACGCCCAAAGGTGCTTTTACCTTGTTAAAAATATCAACGTACTGATTAACTTCTGTGGCTAAATTATTCACCAAATCACCCGTAAAAAATACCATATCAGGTTTTTCTTTCATCAACATTTCTACGCCACCTTTCACCGCTACCCTATTAAAAAACGAACCTGAGTGAATATCCGAAATCTGGGCAATGGTCATGCCCTCAAACGCTTTTGGAAGGTTTTTCAAGGCTAATTTTACTCGTCGTATTCTGTAATCATGAGCCCCCGAGATGATGCCCCACGTCAAAGCAATAGCTGGAACTGCCCCCGCCACCACGGCAGTTTTCATCAAAAAATCAGACCGAGTAATATTCCCAGAACCACCGATGGGAGCATTAGACGTAACAGTTTGTCCCGTGAATTTGGAAGAAATCCATCGAACTAATCGGATTAAATCATCAATCAAAAGGAATAAAACCACGAATATTTTAGAAATATAATTGATAAAAACCCCTACCATAATGATTGTACGAAGGTTTTTGCCTAATAAATCGGGATTCGTAAAGTTGTACACCCACATACCTGCAAGGGTCAAGGCAGTAACGCTCCAGAAGATGTACTTAATGATGTTTTGGGTATTTTGAGTAAGATTCTGGGTTGAAATTTTTACAGCTTGCCAAACGTACCAATCGATTAATAGAAAGACGATAGTAACGATGGGAATGATGACGAGTTTGTTCATTGAATGAGATTATTGTTTATTCAATGAAAACTTAAAAACGATATGAGAGGTTCAAAGATGAAGATTTTTGTGATGAGTGGTTGATTTCAATTAACAATTTAAAATTCTGATAATAAAAAAAGAGGCTTGAACTTTACGATTCAAGCCTCTTTTTCTGTTTTGAGCAAATTCAACAAACAAAATGCCCCATTTGCCTGTGCAGAATTACCGAAATAGTAATCAATTCATCAAGGGTAGGAACTGCCTTCCCGCTTTCAATTTTCGATAAATGGGACTGGGAGATGCCCGTTAGTTGGGCGAAATAATACTGTTTGTGTCCTTGCTCTTCACGAGTTTTTTTGACAATAGAACCTCTGAATTCCATAGAGTTGGATGTTTAAAGTTTAACAATAGTATAAGTTTAGAAATCAGCGGTTTTCCTTTTCTTTACTACCGCACCCTTTAAACTGGGAAGTGTGGGAAGTGTGCATAGAAGCATACATTTACTATTACATAAGCAAGTAAAACGCTCAATATTTTTACAAAACTAAATTATTCTGTACGGAATATAGATTTGCAGATTTTATTTTGAAATACAGAAAAAACCATAAACCTTTACAAAAGTTAAGCCCCAGTCAAAGTTTGGCGACCTGATGGGGCTTAAAGGTCAAATTATTACTAACAATTTAAACCCAATGCAAAGGTAATGAAAAAAACATTACAACGTTTAGGCATGGTGACGGTGGGACTGTCGCTTTGCCTGTGGTCTTGTAAAGAACAAGATGATATTTTGAAGCAAGATGATAATAATAATTTTGTTTTAACATTGGATGAAGCAAAAATTATTTGTGAAATCAAAAATAGTAACCCATCTGCCAGAATTGGCTCAAATAAAAAAATACTATCCGCAAAATCGAAGAAAGATAAAAATGGAGAAGATATCTATCATATTATCACTTACAGTGATAACAAGGGGTTTAAAGTAGTTTCGGCAAATAAGAAAGCATTTCCATTGTTAGTTGAATCTGAAAGTGGACAATTTGATACCACCGTTACGGGTGTAGCAATATGGATGCACGGTTTAGAAGGCTATATTGAAAAACAAAAGGCTAAGAATCTATCTAAAAGTGAAGACAAATATTCGGAATTATAGACTTTAAGTCGCAAGACCCCTCCCAAGGGTTCAAAACCCTTGGGAGGGATAATTTAGGACACGAAAATGGTTCTGCGACTTAAT
>JAYUOX010000334.1:0-9630 GCA_043760595.1 Cytophagales bacterium | reverse complement strand
GACCCAAACATTCCATTTTACGTAACTGCCCACGAAATGGGACATCAATGGTGGGGACATCAGGTAACGGAAGCCAACGTAAAAGGCAGTGCGATGTTATCTGAATCCATGTCGGAATATTCGGCTTTGATGGTGATGAAACACAACTCAAAACCCGAAGTAATGCAGAAGTTTATGGAGATAAATTTAGACCGTTACTTGTGGGGACGTAGCTCCGAAACCAAGAAAGAAATGCCACTTTCGCAAGTGGAAGGGCAAAACTATATTCACTACAACAAAGGCTCGTTGTGTATGTACGCTTTGCAGGATTACATCGGCGAAGACCGCATCAATTCGGCATTGAGTCAGTATGTAAAAGATTGGCAATATCCAGGTCCAGACCATCCAAAAGGGCGTTATCCCACTTCAACTGACTTAATCGGCTACCTCAGAACTGCCACGCCCGACAGTTTGAAATACTTGATTAAGGATATGTTCGAGACGATTACGCTCTACGAAAACAAGGTTGAAAAGGCGGAATATGTCCAAAATAAAGACAAGACTTTTGAGGTAACTTTAACCCTAAATTCAGAGAAATTCAGAGCTGACAGTTCAGGAAATCAAGCCCCCATAAAACTCAATGAATGGATTGATGTTGGAGTTTACGGAAAGGATGCCAAAGGGGAAGACAAATTGTTATATCTGAAAAAGCATTATTTCACAAAGAAAGATAACATCCTGAAAATCAAGGTAAAAGAAGTACCAACCAAGGCAGGAATCGACCCAATCAATATTCTAATAGACCGCCATTCAAGTGATAATGTGAAGGTTTTGAGTAAGAAGGAGGCGGTTTAGGTATGTTCAAGTGCTGTCATTGCGAGCGTAGCGAAGCAATCTTTTGGATTGATGGGAAGGTTTTTAAAATCCTCTGCCCTTCGCTGAAAGATTGCTTCGCTACGCTCGCAATGACAAAACTCATAGTCTCTTAAATAAAACTAAAACAACCAACAAAAATGACAGAATCAGTACAAGTAAATGGGCATCAGTTTGAAGTATTTGTAAGTATGTGGACTGGAAAAGAAACCATAAAATACGATGGAAATATCGTTTCAGACCGAAGAAACATAAGTACAAATACATCTTTTCATTCTTTTAAAGTTCAAGAAGGAGGTGAAGAGATTGTATATGAAGTGGAAGTAGTGAGTGGTGGCTATGCCATTCGTAGAAATGGAATTATCCAGGCTCATAAGCCTTAATCTGATATTTACAAAATCCGATTATTCAAAAAATTATGGAATAGCCCTACCAAGCGTTTTAAACGCTTGGTAGGGTTGTGAACCCAACCAATTTTTGACTTTGCATTAATAAGTATTTAGTTCCAAAATTTATGCAAAAATGTAGGTTCAGAGGGTTCAAGGACATTTTTATCTCCTTTACGTCTGCGTAATTCCATTTTCAAACTGGTTAATCCTTTTGCCATTACCCATTCGTAATTCATTGGAAATAGGGGTTTTATGAAGCCTAAAAGTCTTTTGAGTAAGGGCTTTTGAGCTTCAATTTTCCATAAGTGTGTTTTGAATCCATGATGATTTGATTGATGGTTCAATAATGGTAGATTTACGAAAATAATTGACCATTGGGTTGTACCATATAATTGTCAATTTTGAACCCAACTCAAACTTACGTATTTTTACAATATGACCCAAAACTAACATACTAACCCAGTCCTCAATGGTCGAGAGGAATTTCATCAATCATGAAAATATTGAGAATTGTACTTGTTATATTGGCGGTTTTAGCCTCAGCCTTTGTATTTTTTAGATTTTATTATCCCAAATCAAGCCCTTCAACTACGGCGGAGTTTGAAAAAAATGGGTTAAAAGTTTCAGTAGATTACTGTCAGCCTTCTAAAAAAGGTCGTTTAATTTTTGGAATGGAACAAGAAAAAGCTCTCGTGCCGTATGGCAAATGGTGGCGTACAGGGGCAAATGAAGCTACCATTGTAAAGTTTTCAAAAGATGTAATTATTGGTGGAAAGCCCTTAAAATCAGGAACTTATACTATTTTTACGATTCCTGAAAAAGATAATTGGACGATAATCATCAACCAAGAAGTTGGACAATGGGGACTTGCATACGATGAGAAAAGGAATGTTCTGACGGTGCCAGCACCTGTTACCCAAGCTGATAGTTCGGCTGAACAATTTAAGATAGATTTTGTAGAACAAACGGGTGGTGCAGATATGATTTTGCAATGGGACACTACACAGGTAATTGTTCCGATTAGGTAAAATAGCCCCCTAACCCCCAGAGGGGGAATTTCAGATCCCAAACCTGATTCAAAAATTCCCCCTTCGGGGGTTAGGGGGCTTCTATTTAAAAAAACACATTCCGTCTCCGTGTCAATTTTAAGTCTTTTAGTAAACTCGAAAGTACCCCAATATTAAACTCATACGTACCTCCACGCCCATAGAACTGGCTCGCAATGGGTGTCCACGTAAAGGATGCAAACCAACAATGTAAATTTCTACTGATTTGAACATTAGTCAATGAAGGACGATTGACGTTAAAATCATAGCCTGATTGCACTTTTATATCCCATTTTTCCGTCAATTTCAAACTTCCATTAAACGTTACGGCACTTACTACTACGGCAGGGGCAAAGCCTGTTTTATTATAATTATACTGATAACTAAACTGAAAAGTCCAAGGCACAGACCAATCTAAGTATTCATTAATGTTTCTATTTACCTGATTGACTTGTGTTTCTTGAAAATCATTATTGGGCAAATTGGGGTTTTGAGGTAACTGTTTTTTACCATTGGCAGAGGCTGGTTGAAACGATTTTCCAATGGAAAAACTAAAATTGGATAGCTGAACTAAACCATCTGTTTGTCCTTGTTCATCTTTTTCAATCTTCAATACATCTATTCTTTGCCCCGTAGTAGAAAAACCATCATTGACGTAACGGTATGGGTCTAATGAACCATTAATGTTCAAATCAAATTTTTTGACCCTTGATGTTGCCGAGAAGCTAATGGGTGATAGCTTAAACTGCTTTGCAAAGAAATTGTAATTACTATTAATCGAAAGATTATCCAAAAGTGTTATTTTTTCTGATTCCTTTTTGGCAGTATCTGATTTAGATTTCACCTTCATTTCTACGGTATTACTGATACCAAAACTGATACCGCCCGACTGACTACCATAGCCTGATTGCCGTGGGTCAAAGCGTGAGATATTTAAGAAATCTCCCGTTAAAGAATCTCCCACCACATTCGGAACAATCACTTTTTTATTGGTTTTTGGGTCAATATAAGTTATTGTTCCTTGTGGATTGATATAAGGTTTACTACCGTTTTGAGGAAAAATTAAATCCCTCTCAGTCTCGGTAATTTTATGTTTACGATTATTTATTTTAATAGTCTGGAAAAAATTTTGATTAGCCGAAACATCAGGGGTATAATTTAAACTCACAGAAGGTGTAATTATGTGTCTGATTCCTTGTAACCGCCCTTTTTTGAAATTGAGCGTTCCATATAAACGAGTGTTGGTACTCAACGAAAAGGAAGTATTATAATCAAAGAAAGGTCCTCCCGATTCCAAAGTTTGCTCAATTGCTCCTAATTTAGCGGTAGTGTCTTTACTGTATTTTGCCGCCAAATCATTGTAAGGACGATATCTATATTGGTATCTTTTTGTATAAATATTCCCTGCTAAACTCATCCCAGGCGTAAGGTTGATATATTTGCCCAGCTTGATATTGGGTAAAGCCAAAGGAATACTAAACGCCATCTTGACTCTTGCATTATCCAAAATTCTACTATCGCCAAAATCAAAAGGAATCACTCCGTCTCTGGCAAGATTGGGTTCGGCGGCGGCTATCTCTCTGAAAGTTTGTGGTCGGAGGGGTTTGGTTTTGTCAAGGTCAGTGGTGTCTCGGAGGCGATATACGTTGTAAGGATAACTGTCATATTCTCGTTCAGTCTGGGCAATTTGATTGGTGATTCCAAAAGACCCATTAAAGTCCAATCCAAATCTAAAACCATCCCAAAAACGCTCTGTTACTGCACTTTTCTTTTTGAACGGTTGTATTTGATTTAAACCAAAATTGAAAGTATTGTCAATATTGACGACTTTGGTTTGGGTATTTTGGGCTACCTGCGTACTAATTCCTGTACGAATATTTTGTCCAAAATTACGTGAATATTGAACCGACGAGTTCAAGGCGGTGGACAAATAAGCACTCGAACTCGCAGAGCTATTATACTGATTATTGGAATTACTGTTGATATTGACCGAAGCAGAAAAACTTGAATTCCCCCGACTTTGAGGCGAATGCGACCATACTATTCCGAAATTGGAAACTCTATTATCCAATAATTCTTTACCCACAAAATCATTCTGTCCATAATTAACGTCAAAACGACCACTATAACGGTAACGCTTTACATATTCGGACTGTGCCCTGAGTCCCCAACTGCCTTTGGTATAAATATCTGTGGTTAATTTTAGTCCGATGTTTTCACTAATGGCAAAATAATAACCACCTTCTCGCAAGAAAAGCCCCCGAAGTTGGTCATCGCCGTATTGAGGAAAAATTATTCCAGAAGTTCCGTTTTCTTGTGGGGGTTTGTAAGGAAAAAAACCGAAAGGCAACCCAATGGGCAAGGGTAATTCATTAAGCTCAAAATGGAAAGGTCCTGCCACGATTTCCTTCTTGCCAACCATCTTGATTTTGGAAGCCCTGATATTATAGTGTGGATGAGCCAAATCGCAGGTTGTATAAATGGCATTTCGGATATAAAGATTGTCTTCATTATCCTTTTTCACGCTCACACCTTGTACGTAGGCATCGCCCTGTTTGGTGATTAGACCTTTGATAATCGCCTTTCTGGATTTGAAATTGTATTTTATCTCGTCCGCATCATAAGGCTCTCCACCTTGCTTGAAGACGGGTTTTCCTTTGGTTTTATTGGTTGCAGTATCTTTTGTTCCTTTGGCAAAAACCTCATTTTTATCCCAATTGAGTTTAATAAAATCTGCCTCTAAAAGTACATCTCCGTAAGTAACTTTTGCTTCGCCGTAGAGATACACGACTTGGTTTTGGGTGTCCATCACCGTAGAATCCGTGGCGGAATATACGACAGTATTCTGCAAATCGTTATTACCTTTCAGAGAATCAGGCAAAGATTTTTTTAACGTATCAGTCTTCGCTAAATTCTTCCTTGTGCTATCCACAAGGCTGGATTTTGCCTTTGTGGTAGTTTTTGGTTTAAAAAGTCGTTGAGAATAACTACTATTTACGACCAAAAGCCCTAAAAATAAGCTAATTACGAGATTGAATATGTAAAGTCCTTTTTTCAGAAGTCTTAAAAATTTATCTTTGTGATATTAAACCTCACCCCCCGCCCCCCTCTCCTTTATGAGAGGGGGAGAAATTCGTCCGATTACTCCCCCTCTCATAAAGGAGAGGGGGCTGGGGGTGAGGTTCTTTCCGCCACAAAATTAACCCATTACTTATTTAAGATAACGTACCCACCCGAAAATAATGTTAAAGTTTGTTAAAGGTTTTATATTAATGATTGTTTGCTTCGGATTTGGGAGCTTTAATTCTCATCAAGATTCAAGTAATTCTGTGGCTAAATCACCCACGTCTTCAAAATCACGACTGAAAACCGTAGTACTTGATGCGGGGCATGGGGGCAAAGACCCTGGCTGTTGTGATGGAAATGAAAAAAGAATTTCATTGAAAATTGTATTAGCTTTGGGTAAAAAAATATCCGAAAAATTCCCTGATGTCAAAGTGGTCTATACTCGTAAGAAGGACACTTACCCAACCCTCCACGAAAGATCCAATATTGCCAACGACAACAAAGCGGATTTGTTTATTTGTGTACACTGCAACTCAAACCCTAATAGTAGTGCCATCAGTGGCACAGAAATTTACGTGATGGGAATGCACAAAACCAATGAGAATTTAGAAGTAGCCAAACGTGAAAATGCTGTAGTTTTGAAGGAAAAAGATTATAAAAAAACCTACAAAGAATACGATTTGAACTCACCTTTGGCACATATTATGATGGCTAATTATCAAAATGCTTTTATGTCAAACAGCATCAAATTAGCAAAAATGGTAGGGCGATATGTCAAGAAAAATACAGATTTATCGTTCAGAGGCGTAAAACAGGCAGGTTTTATGGTTTTATGGGAGACTGCCATGCCCAGTATTTATGTAGAATCGGGCTACCTCACCAATACCCACGATTACGATAATTTAATATCCGAAAAAGGGCAAGAAGATATGGCTGATGCCATTTTCAAAGCCTTTGCCGATTATAAAGAAGAAATTGAAAATTAGGTTTTAGGTATGAGATATGAGATATGAGGTATGAGGTATAAGGTATGATATTAAGCGGTAAACTATTTCCACTACTTAATACCTACCTAACATCTCACACTTCATACCTCATACCTCATACCTAAAACCTACAACCTAAAGAAACATGACCATCTCTAAAGAAACCAAAGTGGGTATTCTTGCCCTTGTTTCATTCGTAATTCTATACTTAGGATTTAACTTTCTGAAAGGGAAGGACTTTTTCTCTGCTGAGAATAAATATACAGTCGTTTATGACAACGTCGAAGGACTCACCGCCGCCAATCAAGTTTCAGTCAGTGGAATGAAGGTGGGGCAGGTAAAAAAAGTAGAACTCATCGCAGGCAATAAAGTCCAAGTAACTTTGTCCATCCGTAAAGATTTACCCCTTCCCGTTGATACCAAAGCCATTTTATCTTCTGATGGACTTTTGGGGGGGAAATTGATTCGCTTACACATAGGAACAAGTAGTAAAATACTCGCTAATGATGGTATTTTATTGGCAGAAAAAGAAACAGGAATCACCGATTTATTGAAAGCACAAGCCCTTCCATTGATTCATAACTTAGATTCTTTAACATCTTCTTTGAGAATTGTTACCAAAAGTTTTGAGACTACGGGAGCATCTGTGAATAGTTTAGTCAGAAATTCGGATAGAACAGTTACCAGTTTAGGAAGTTCTCTCAGCTCAACCATTGCCGAAAATAGAATCAATTTAGCGGGGATTACGGGGAATATGAAATCGCTTTCTGCCAATTTGATTGAAACTGAAAAAAGCCTAAAACCACTCATCGGTAAATTTAGCTCAATTGCTGATTCGTTGAATGCCTTGAAAGTTAGTCAGGCATTGGCAACTACGCAAAAATCATTGGAAAGCCTCCAAAAAATCATGGCAGGCATCGAAGCGGGACAAGGCTCAATGGGGAAATTATTGAAAGATGATTCACTTTATACCAACCTCAATCGTTCCGTGGCAGATTTAGATAAACTCCTGATTGACTTTCGTTTAGCTCCAAGACGTTACGTAAATGTATCAATTTTTGGGAATAAAAAAGCGGACCCACCGATGGTGAAATAGGGAGGAATGGAGACGGGGAGACAGGAAAAGGGAGGAATAGAGGCAGGAAAAGATGTATTTTCCTTCTCCATTCCTCCTTTTCTTTTCACCTAAAATAGTTCTTCCAAATTCACCTGCTGACCTATTAACGATGTGCTGTATTCATTTTGAACAATAGCCTGATTTGTAATCAAAGTATAAACGACCTGTTTTTTAGGAGTAATTTGACGAAAAATAGCTAATTTTTCGAGAGAAGATTCATAGAATTTTTTTGTAATTTTCAAAGGAGCATCATAATGTTTTATCTCACAAAAATTGACAACATTATCCTTTCTATCCAACAATAAGTCCACTTGAATAGATAGGTTTTCTTTTGGAGAGGGGTACAAATTATAGATTTCTGTATAGACCCCCGAAATACCTAATTGTCGTTTTAGTTGAGGAATATGCCTTAATACTAAACGTTCATAAGCATAGCCCATCCATATTTTAAACCGTTGATTTTGAGCTATTTGTAACCAAATTCCTTGGGTATATCTGGCACTATTTCTCATAAATTGATGATAAAAATTACTAAATTCATCATTCAATAAATAACGTTCTTCTCGCTTTTTCCTTCCATATTGTGCTATCGTAATGACAAACCCACAGGCGAGTAAATCATTCATTGTTCTGTTAAAAGGTCCACCGTCTGTAATTTTAGATTTTTCGATGATTTGACTTCTCAACATTCCTTTCTGACTACCCGCCAAAGCCTCTATAATTTTTTCGTGATTTTCTGGATTGCTGAAAAGGGCTTTGTAAAGGTTAGCGTATTCGTTTTTTAGTCTTCCGTTATCACTAAAGCACATTCTTTCGATAGCTTGGTCATTACTTTCGTGGGTTTGAATATCGTCTAAATAATAAGGGATTCCTCCCAAAATCATGTAAAGTTTTGCGATGTCTTGGAGGGGTTTGATGATACCTTTTGACTCCAAAAACGCTTTGGTTTCGGCTAAGGTAAAAGGCTGTAAATGAATTGTTGAAGTGAGTCTATTATGAAGTCCGCCTTTGTCATTGGTAATATTATTGACTAACCAAGAACTTGCTGAACCACACACCACCAAAATAAAATGAGATTGTTTACTGAGATAGTCGTTCCAGAAATGGGCTAATTGTTGTAGAAAACCTGATTTTGCGGTATTCATCCAAGGAAGTTCATCCAAAAAAATGACCAGTTTGCGGTCAGGAGCTTGTAGTTCAAGGTAGCTTCGGAGTTGAAAAAATGCTTCTCCCCAATCTTTGGGCGTGCTTGTTATAAATGCTATCTTGCTGTAAACTAATAGTTTACGAGAAAAATTATCTAATTGAACTTTTTGAGTAGCATTCTGAATCCCTGTCATTTGGAAACAAATATGTCCTTCAAAGCCTTGGTCAATCAAAAAGGTTTTACCTACTCTTCTACGACCTGTAACCGCCACAAATTCCGCTTTATTTGAATGAAATAAAGTCGCTATTTGAGCCAATTGTTCTTTTCTTCCAATTATTTTCATGCGTATATTTGTAAATACCTGTAATTCTTAGGCACTTATTTACAAATATAAAATTTATAAGTGTAAATATCTATTATTTTTAGATACTTATTTACACTTATAATGAAAATCATTCTCCCTCCTGTTTAATCTCAATCCTTCCTCAAAAAGAAATCGGCACAGGCGTTTGGCTTTTGATTTCGTTCACCACAAATCGACTTTGAGCATTGCCAATATTAGAAATGGTAGCCAATTTTTGGAGAATAAAATGACGATATTCATCCATATCTTTTACCAAAACCTTCAACAAAAAATCTGATCCTCCCGAAATACAGTAACACTCCACCACTTCGGGCAATAGCAAAACATCCTTCTCAAATTGTTCCAAAAACACCGCAGCGTGTTCTTTGAGCGTAACATCCACCAAAACTACAAGACTTTTTCCCAATTTCGATTTATTCAAAATAGCCGTATATTTTTCGATAACTCCATCACGTTCAAGACGTTTGATACGCTCGTGTATGGGCGTGGTGGTCATGTTGAGACGGGCGGCGATGTCCTTGTTGGTCATCAGGGCATCGTCTTGAAGGAATTTGAGGATTTGGAGGTCTATGTTGTCTAAATTTGTCATGTTATATCTACTGTAGCTCGAAGCGACCGACGCTCGGTGGCACTTCGAGATTTTGTACGCAGATTCTCGAAGTG